>JAISZI010000056.1 GCA_031269335.1 Puniceicoccales bacterium | reverse complement strand
ATAGCAAAATAGAATAATTTATGCGTTTTTAAAATCAACGATATGAGAAGCTTTAAGCGCATGTTCCCGACAAAAATCATGCCAAAAAATAGGGGTTCCAAAATTAGAATTGCTGATTTTACCTTGAAGAATTATGTTTTTCCGGGGAAGAATGCCGACGATATTGCGAATCAGCAGACGGTGGAACACCCAGGCGCTTCCGTATTGCATGATAACTCGCTGAAAGTCCGCGAACATGATTTTGCAGTCGCAAGCCGCGATAACGCTTACGGGCAGAACGCCGGCTACGCCGCATAAGAACGCCTCTGCGAACATTTCGCCTGCGCCGAGCTCTGCAATGATATTCCGGTTGCCCACGCGTTGTCCCTGACGACGTGAACCCGGCCGTTAAAGACAACGTCGATTTCGCGTACAAAATCGCCGGCGGCATAAACGCTTTTCCTTTGCTAAACTTTTTTCTCTTTCGCGCCAAGGCATTTTGTCATCTCGGCAGGCTCGGAATCGCTTATGCCCTGAAATAACGGTGACTTTTGGGGCGGATGAAAAATATTTTTCATTTTCATCACTTCAGTGGTGGGAGTTACCAAGTGAAGCGCCGGATAATTGAATTTGACGCATCCAAAGGTGATGGTTGCGGACTATGCGCCGATGCCTGTCACGAAAACGCCATTGGCATCGTCGGCGGTGTGGCGAAGTTGTTGTGCAAAGACTGTTGCGATGGGTTTGGAAATTGTCTGCCTGCGTGTTCCGCAGGGGAGATCGCGTTTATTGAACGGGAAGAGGATGCGTATGACGAGGAGGGGGTAAAGATGAATCAGCAGAAAATAGCGGGCAATGGCGGCGGCCCCAGTTCCAAGGCGCACAGTATCAAGAGGTTGTCCGAACCGGTTCCCTCAACCGTCGGCATTGGTGCGGCGATCAGCGAACTTAGGCAATGTCCCGCACAGAGTAGGCTCGTTTTCGTGAATGCGGTGTACTTTGACGGCGCGAATCTTTTCATTGCCGCCGACTGCGCTGCCTAGGCGAGGGCCGGGTTCCATTCCGAGTTTATGGGCGTCAGAATTACGCTTATCGGCGGTCCCAAGCTCGACGGGTTGGACTATACCGAAAAACTCACAGAATTCATCGAGGGAAACAACATCAAGTCTCTTGCTGTGGTGCTGATGGAAGTGCCTTGCTGAGGTGGCATTGAACAGGCGGCTGTCGGCGCATTGAAAAACTCCGGCAAGTTCATCCAGTGGCGGATCGTGACGCTAGGAACCGATGGGGAAATACGGGAGGGATGAGCGAAGGCAAACAGATGTCCGGGCGCAGGGGCGATACGCGGAAATAACACGATAACCGAGAAAATCTGCCCCAAGTGCGGGCGGGAGACAGAAATCTTCTCCTGCGGGCCTTGGGCCGTCTGCGAATGCGGTTTCATAGCCTATAATGACACGCAAAGCTGTATCAAATGGTGCGCCTATGCCCGCGAGTGCGTAGGAGGTGAGATATACGACAAATTCAAATAGACCGCCGCCTCCCCGATAAGCTCTCCGACCGTTTTGGCGAACTCCTTGCGGGCTGCGCCCGTGATGTTGAATCTGATGGCTTCCATGTTTTATTCCTCCCGCTTTCCAAGTGTTTGAATTGCCGCCCCTCCCCGGAGCGTTGGTGTGATGTTAACTTGGTTCGGCGGGATTGTGCAGTGTGCCGGAGGGCAAAGAAAGCAAAGAAAGCAAAGAAAAAGGAAAGGCCAACCGTTCGCTCTATCGTTTCCTTTACAATTATTGCGGGTTCGACCAATCCGATGCACCGGAGTTTTTTTCCAGAGTCAGCCGACCCCAAAGAGTCTATTTAGCTCGTCAAGTGGCCATAACTCGTTGGGGAAAATCTCCCACGCGCCGCCGTCTTTCCGAAATATCAGGCAGGGTTCGTCAAGGGAGTTGTCGTACACTGCGAGGAAATCGCAGACCTTGACAAGTTCCGGGAGTAGCGCAAGGGCGCGATGGTAACGCTCCCTTATTTTGTTCTCCGGCACGTCATGGCCGCCGCCCAGCACACGCTTTTTCACGCGCACCACGTTTATGTCCGCACTACGCGTCAGCACGTACAGGCATTGCACGTCATAGCCGTGCGCCGCAGCTTCTTTCAGTAGCTTCAAATTCCTGTCGGTGGAGAGAACCGTCTCAAAGGTAAAGTCCGCGCCGTTTTTAAGCAATGCACATCGCTGCCACTCGGCCAACTTAGCGGCGTCCATATCGGAAACGCCAAGCTGTTTTTTAATGTCGTCGGCGTTGACATACGCACCGACAATCGGGACTCCCGCCATGATCGTGCTCTTGCCGGAGCCGTTCGGCCCCGCGAATGCGAGAACAACCGGGCGATTACCCGTTTTCGTCAACGTATTCCCTCCGCCCGTCAGGATAGGCGAGGAACGCCCGGTTTGCCTCGGCGTCGTATCTCGCTTCCGGCAGGCCGAGTCTGGCCCCGCGCTCAAGCTCAGCCCTTACCGCACCCTTAACAGCCGCATCAAACTCGTCCTGTGGCAAACCGGCAAGCCCGCGCCGGGCCGTCGTGATGGACGGCTTGAAGGGCAGGGCCTTGTCGCGCTCCATCTGGAACAGGAACATCGTGATCGCCGTCGTCAGGTTCATTCCAAGCTCTTCGGCGGTCTTTTCGACCCTTGC
>JAISZI010000094.1 GCA_031269335.1 Puniceicoccales bacterium | reverse complement strand
CGTAGATGTAGTAGGTTTTGGTGCCGTCGGAGTTGTGTTTTATGAGGACGCTGGGGAGGAGGCTGCCATGCGGGTCGGTCGTATAAAAAGTGGTGCTGTTGCCGGTGGGGGTTTGTGTGCTTTGAGAAAGGCGGTTGTTCTCGGCATCGTAGGTGTAGGTGACGTTGTCGACGGCGGTTAGGCGGTTGCGAAGGTCGTAGGTGTAGTCAACAAGCGTCATCGGGAAAAAGGTTGGCGTGTGCGTTGTGAAGAGAGAAACGGGGCAACTGAAAATAGAGACAGTGCGGCGACGCAAGCACTTTTTGAAAAATTTTCAGGGCAGTGATCTCGGGTAGAATGAAGAAACCCTAACCCCCGAAAACTGGACACAGCCAAAGTAGCCCAGTCCCCGCCCGCAAAGTAGCCGCGCAGAGAAACTCAACGCCAGAACCCAGCACCTCCCCCCGCATCCCAAGTCAAGGGGGCACTTCCGGGAACGCTTACAAATGAACGTGAGCATAAGGAATTTGATATGTTTTTCATGTTTTTAGCGACAAGGTTTTGGTGTTGGGGAAAAATCATAATTTACAATAACGTCTATTTTATTTCGGAAGAGCGGACTCGACCGCCTCCAGCGCAGCGATGGCTGTCGCCATTGGCGTGAGGATTTCGGTTTTGAAGTGACCTTCCTTGAAGCCGCTGGGGTCGAAAGATTTCAAGAGAGAGGTCTTGATTTTCTCGCCGCTGTTCTTTTTTGCAAGAATTTCGTCGTTGTATGCTCTAAACAACTTGTCCAGTTCTTTGACGCTGTTCTTAACCGTTTCAACGTTTTTTTTCACCAAGAGTTGGGAGAGCGTTTTTTTCAATGTCTCGATTTTTTCGCTCAGGTTCTTCAACTCGACGGACACATCTTTCCCTCGTTTTCGCAAAACCTCTTTCATTGCTGGGAGTCCGGTAAGTTTCTTGAATTCGCTCCAGTTGATTTTCTTGATGGCTGCAGACGCTTCCTCAAGTTTGCCTGCGATGTCAGTTGGGGGCGTGGCGGGGGCACTGGCGGGGCGGCTGGCGGAGTCTCCGGGAGCGGCAACGGCACTTGTGCGCACCTCGCGGTAGAGCAATTTGTCCTCACTGGAAAGTGCTTGCGATTGTTGCTCTGATTCTGATTTCGCCGCCGTTGCGACTTCCTGAAAATGCTCAGCGATGCCTTCCGCCTCTTTACGCAAAGAGAGAAACATTTTTGAGAGATTTTTTTCCAGTGCTTTGGGTTTAGTCTTACTTTTTTTGCACACGTCCTCATCGGTGATTTTCACTTGCAAGCCAGCCAAACAGTACCCCAAGTGAAGAGCACGTTCGCGGACTTTCGCGGCAGCAGATTCGTATTCTTTTAACTTTTCACCCAATTTTTCTTTTTCAGGTCCCGTTGCTTTCTTCCATTCGTTGAGAGAGGTTTCCACCTCTTTTTGCATAGCGTTGGCACGGTCAATCCAATTCACCCCATCGGGCAAAGCCGGCTCGTCGGCGAGTGCTTCAAGGAAGATGAGCGCGGATTTCACGTTGGAAAATTTAGAAGTGCCAGTTTCTTCGGCAAATCTCGCAGGTTTGGAAAGGGCACTGACGACCTGTTGCCAAGACGCAATCGTGAGTTCCGGCACGTCAGGCATACCGTCGAAGACGCTCTTGCATTCACGGTAAATTTGATTATCTTCGTTGTAAAGCGTCTCTAAGAAAGAAACGACCTTGTGGACATCGGTTTCTTTGTTTTCGAGCGACGCCTCCGTAAGACCAATTTGGCGCATCAAATCGCACGCAAACGGGTCTTTCATTTCAAGCGCGCCGTATGCGATTGTGTATTTGGCGAGCGTCGGATTTTTCGCACGTGCCCGCAAGCCGAGTCGGCGATTTTTAGGATTGCGAAACGCCTTGACTGTCGCTTTCCAGCCCTTTTCGAGTTCGGCGGCGGTGTAACCTTTATAGACGACATTTGCAACACTGCTTCCGACTTTTGCGACCGCCTCAATTATTTTGCCGGCGGCACTTATCGGAGTAAGTCCCATCACTTGACCGACAATTTCCATTCCTTTTAATACGGTGTCAGTATAGTGTTTTGTGAACTGGACAGTAAGGTTATGGACTTGGTTGTAAGTCGAGGACAAAAGAGGGCTTTGTGCTTTTGCCAACGACGCCTGGGTTTTCTTCCACTTAGTCACCGCCGAAACTCGCTCAATAGCCATTTTGGCATTTTGAACAAGCGCAACGCCGTTTGCAATTGGCTTAAGCGGGTCAAAAAGCATTCCCGCGAGTGCGGTTCCGCTTTTGGCGATGCCAACTAATGTGTCGAAAATCTTTCGGTCCCTTTCGATTTCGGCTATGAGTCGGTCAATAGAAGAGGCGTCGCTCGCCGCGAGAAGGGCATTTGTTTTTTTGCGATTTTCGATGTCTTCTTCCCAAGTGCGCCGGTCCAATTCACTGGCGATTTCGTCCGGCGTTTTCATTTTGAATTTCGACACTTTTATACTTTCAGTTATGCTCGTCATCGTTTCATTAGTCCATTCCGTGACTTCGTCAATAAAATCTTCCCCATCGAAATCTTCTTTTTCTTTTTTTGTCCATTTCCCATCTTTCAGTTTTGCAATTTTCGCAACAACCGTTTCATCTAATTTATCACCAAAGACTGAGCCGAGAGAGAGTGAAAGAGCAGTAGAAGCGGCTTCGCCAAGATTTTTCAACAACGCTTGTCCACTTCTGCCTTCGCTCTTGGAAATTTTTGTGGCAATTTCCGCGGTCTTAAATGCTCCCTGAAACACTTTACAAGCCAGCGAAGCCGCATCGTGTGCCTTTCCTTCCTCTCCGAAATTTGCATCGCACAGCGTTTCACAGAGGTCGCTGGAAACAAGGTCTGCGACGAGACCGCAGGATGTCGCGACCACCTCGCGCCATTCCTTGTCTTTTATGCTGTCAAAAATTTCATCGCCAGCGGAAACCATGGAACTCGTCGCTTCGATAATTCCAACGACCAATTCTTTCGTGTCTTCATTCATCGCCACGGTTGCGATTGCCTTCCCGCTTTTGAGTGCTTCTTGCAAGACAAAAACACCGAATTTCCGCTTGTCGAATTTGGGCGTCAACTTGCCTGCCGCTTTTTTTTCTGCGACTTTCTCGCCGTATAATTCATTTGTCTGCGAAAGTATTTCCGCGACCTCGGAATACCGCGTTGGAACAATCGTTTCCGGCGCAAGACGAAGGCGCACCAACGGTGCCCAAATCTCGGCGGCGATGTCTTTCTGGGTAAAAAGGGGGTTCCCCGTGACTTCCGATCTTTTTTCCGCCATCTTCTCCGACAACTCCTTGAGGTCTTCTCTAAATTTCTCAATTACCTCCTTGTTCTTTTCGGGAATGTGGTCACCCCATTCGTGACGGTCCGCCTCATTCTCAGAAGTGCCGGAAACGTCAAGTGCTTTGCGCTTTCTATCGAATACATGAAAGCCATTTTTGTCAACGGAGAAATTGAATGCGTTCCATTCCCCATCCTTCAGGGTGTCAGCGATTTTGTCTCGTTTTGACCGCATATCTTTCAAGAACGCCTCACGCTCCTTGTTGTCCTTTTCGAAGGCGAAGAAGTCGCCGAAGGTGTCGTCGTTTTCTTCGCCGCCGTTATTCCCGCCGGGGGCTGGCTTGGTACTGGTGTCGCCGTTTGCGTCGGAGATTTTCTCACCGGCGAAAGAAAGAAGCCACAGCAATTTAGGGTCAGTTTGCTTGGGAGCGTTTGTGGTGTCGGGCATAGGTTAAAAAGTTCTATTTGTTAAAGGTTAAGAATAGAAGAAATTGGTTAGCACCACAGCGAAACTGTGGCTTGGATTACACGCAGATCAATTTCCAATTGACGCAGTGACTTGGAGATTTCCATTGCGCTGTCGAACGGGGATGTGACAGACCCGAGCGCAACAACGTCTTTGTAATTGAGAAGAGACCGGACTTTCTGGATTGCGGAAAGACCTTCTTCGCGTCGCTTGCGTTTCATCGCCGCTCCTTGACCGTTCCATTCCTTCTCTTTTGTCTCCTTCGCCAACTGGTCAAAAATCACAAGTTGCGCATTCAGGAGTTTGCGCAGGCAAGAGAGGTTGTCAGTGACACGTTTAATCGCCGCTTTGTGAGTGGCATCCGTTATATCCTTGTCCTTGTCATTCGCGTAGCCCTTGATTTCGTCAATCAAACCTTGGACCTGATTGCTGAGTAATGTCAGATTCGTCTTGTATCTCTTCACGTCATTGCCAAACTCCTTTGTCGAACTCAATTTAGTTCCTTCGGGATGCTCAATGATATAAGCCGCATATTTTCGGGCGCTATTCAGTCCATCTAACGCTTCCTTGTAAGAATTCTTCTTGGCTGCTTTTTCCGCATCCACTCGCATACGTTTTAGTGTGTCGAGTTGAGTTTCGTCCCCTTTTGTGCCTGAAACCGCTTTCTCGGCAGTTTCGACCAATTCTTTGAACTGCGCAAGCATTTTTTCCCAGAGTCCTTTGAGTTCGGCGTTCTCTTTCGACGCCCGTTGAAATTGAATCTCAGCGTTGTTCAGTGCTTCAGGCGAAGCGACAACGGCATCAAGTTCGCGCTGCAAGGCGCGGACTGTTTCCAGCAACGATTTCGCGTTTGCGTTCTTTTCTTTGGCAATGTTCTCGATAATCGCCCCCTTGTCGCCAGAGAAATACGCTTTTAGTTCTCCCCAATGTTTTGAGCCAAAACCAATAAAGTCGCATGTTCTTTTGCCAAAATCTTCAAGGTATTTTGAGTTGGGCGCTTGTTTGTGCAGTTCGTCATATGCCTCAATGAGTCTGCGATACTCATCCACAACAAGCGATTGGTTTGAGATTTCCTCAATCCGCTTTGCATATGCTGCCTCAAATTCATGCTGTTTTCCCTGTATGCGCACTTGGGCATCAGAAATCGTTGTGCTGGTATCTTTGATAGCAATCAATTCCTTCTCATATTGATCGCTCGTGCCGTGCAGAATTTTTGCTCTTCCATAAAGAGATTGGAGTTTGTCGTGATAAGCCACGCTTTGTTTGACAAGAGCATCCGCATCGTCTTTCATTGCGTTTGCTTTGCGAGTCGCAGTAGAAACAATTATTTGCAGGTCTGTCTCGCTCAATGTTTCGTCCTTGGCCTCCACCGATTGCACCAGCGCACTCAGAGATTTTCTGAGATCGGAATCTATCGAACTCATCTTCTTGAAGCCGGTTTTGTCAAGTGTTCCCAAAATGTTATCGCGAAGCGTCGCAACGACATGGGCTTTTTTCTTTTGCTCTTCGGGAGAGGCATTTTTCCCTCGCAGTTCCGCGATTTTCTTCTCGATTGCCTCTTCGCCGTGCTTTTCATCATCACCCAACAACTGCTTAAACAAGTCGGCATCTTTCTTGCTCAACAACTCAAGTTCGCTGAGCAAGACTTCCCAACGTTTAGGAGGAACAACACCCGTTCCGGGACGTTTTTCCGGCGGTGTCGGCGGTGTATATTCGCGATTAGTGGTGCCAGATGTTTCCTCAATAGAGACCAGCGTGACCACCTCTCCCTTGGGTGGTGGTTCCGGTTTCGTGCTTAACTTGGCAACAGCTGTAACGTAGTTTCCGTGCATCGCATACACTTCGGCTTCTTCCAAAATCTTCAGCCATTGGTTTCTATTCCAATTGTCCTCTTTAACGAGAATGGCATTCACATTCTTGATTAATCTGTTGTATTCTTCCTTTGCTGCTGCCAACGATTTGGCGGCGGTTTCAAGCAGCACTTTATTCTTTGCGAGGAAGTCGGGGACCAACGTCTTTAACTTTTCCACGAATGTTTTAATTTCGGCAGAATTCAGAGTGGCAAGTGCGCCCTCTTCTGTCTTGCCCAACTCCTCCTTTAGTTTCGCGTAATTTTGGCGAATTGTTCTTGTCTTTTCGTCGTCTTCCGGAAGAGAATTAGCAAAGACGCCCGCCCATTCTGAAGCGAGTTTCAGCCCTGCGGTATTTAACTCAGTTGTGAAGGTTCGCCATTCCATAACAAGTGCATCCACACCTATTTGCAATTTAGAGAGTCGTTCGCCAGCATCTTTGACGTTGCTCGCATTGGACAGGTCTTGCTGTATCGGCGGGATTTGTTTTTCGTATTCTCCCCGAAGTTTAGACTTGGGAGGAATCGCAGAAAGTTTCGTTTGGACATCCTTGAGATTCGCCAAAAGTTTGTCCGCCGAAAGCACATCTTTGCTTCCCGAAATTTTTTTGCGGAACCCACGCACTTTCTCGAGGTTATCGGCAATCGTTCCTACGGCTGCGGCAAAATCGCCGCTTCCTCGAGTGTCCTTTTCGGCTGGGTCTTGTGGAATGCTGGGCATTTCGTTGTATTTGGGTCCATCTTTGGGGGAAAGACTCGGCGAACAAATTTCCCATTCCGCTTTCAAAAGAGCGATTTCGAGTTTGAGTTCCGCTTGTTTGACAAGAAAGGCGTCGTGGTGCGCTTTCTTCTCCTTAAGATATTTCGCAAGTTCTTTTTGTCCAACCTTGTCCTTTTCCTTCTTCTTGAAGGAGTCCCCGCTTTCCACATAGTTAACGAATTTTGCGTCAACTGCAAGTTGATTTTCTATTGTTTTCAGGACGTCAATGGCGCGCAGAATTTGTTCTTCCGAAGCGTCCTTTTCCTCAATATCGGAGATGTCCTTGGGCAGTTTCTTGCGCAAAATATTCACAGGGAAATCGGTGGCAGCGTAATCAGGAAACTCTCCTGGATAATTCGTGCCCAATTTCTTCGCCGCACTTGGCTCTTGTTTTAGCCGATCCACCAAATTGCTATATTCGCCAATCTTCGCGTCAAAAGCCAAGACTTTTTTCACAAGTTCTTCCGACTTGTTGACGGGCTGTTGAGCCACGGGGTCGGACATCTTTGTTGTGTCTTCTTGCGGTCCTTCCTTATCGGAGGAGGAAGTTGGCGGCGAGGGAGGCGAGGGCGGCACAGGCACAGGGGGCGGTTGCGGTCTAGGAGGAGGCGGCGGCAATGAGTGTTGCGAAATTGCCTTTGAACCAAACTGTTCGAGTTCTTTAATCATTTCCCTGTATTTACAGGCGGCAAGTGCTTTCAACACTGGCTTCGTGGCGTTTTCCAAATCCTCTTTGAGTGTGTCAAAACTGGGGTGTTGCGGCGCCCGCACCAAATGGCGCACGGCTTTGGCAAACAGAACGACGTTGTTGCACAAAATTCGTCGGTCATCCTCAAGCATTTTCCAATCGTTCGCCTTGTCAGCGGGAAACTTGTCGGCGAAATGTTTTTCCACTTCGCGCTTGCAGTTGGGCAGGGACGCCGGCATCGAGTTGACGGCTGCCTCCGCGATAAGGCGGCGCTTGTTGTATTCTTGTTTAAGGTCAATCTGCCCGCCAGCGGTAGCAATAGCGCGCCCTTTTCCGTCTGTCGCGGTAAACTCGCTATCGCCCTTAAAGTGTTTTTTGTAAAAGTTCAGAATGATTGTTTTGCTCATGGGTATTTGTGTGGAGATGATTGTGTTCGTGTGCGTTGTGCGTGTGGTGTATAAATGGGTCTTAACGCACCTTGGCGATTTGGTTTAGGGCGGCGGCGTAGAGGGCATTGATTTGGACTTCTACGCCCCACGGGTTTTAAAAGAAAAAAATAAAAGGGTGAGAGCGGGAGATTACTTGACGCCTATTGCTTTCTTTGTGTAGTCGAGTTTCGCCATATATGCGTCGTATTTTCTTTCAAAATCACCCACAGCTTCCTCAATTTTTCTCACGGTGCTTTCGATATCTTTCTTCGATTTGGAAAACCAATCTTCGGATTGGAAACGCGATGGCCAATTGCTAATAAAAGCAGGTCCCTCCTTTTCCGCAGCGCGCTTGATTTTCGCGATGGCCTCACGCAGCTTTGGCAGAGCAGCCTCGTTTTGTTCAATGGCTTTCAAAATCATACCTTTGGCAGTTGCTTTTTCTTCGGCAGTTGCCTTCGGGTTAGTAAAGCTATTGATCTGAGATTCGGGAACAGGGGTATTGCCTTCCATAACTCTTTTTGCCCAACCATTGATACTGACAGCGGTAGTAAGTTTCTCGAAAATCTCTTCTATACGCTTCACATCGCCTTCGGCCTTCTTCTTCCATTTCCCGTTGTCACTGTCAGAGGCAGACGAAAAAACTTCGACTTCTGTGATGATTTTTTGCGCGAGTTCTTTGTAATTCACAATGGACGCGTATTTCTTGTCGAACTCGGCACAGCGATCATACCCAATCTTGATTATGTTTTGAAAACATTGCACATCTTCAGTCGTGAGATCAAATGCTTTCGGCTTTCGGTTTCGATGCACTTCCATTGCTTTGTGATAAGACTCTCTCGGTTGTAGCCCGCAACCTGCATCCTTTGTCAAAATAACTTTTGCGAGCAGTTCGGCGTGAACAAAATCTTTTTTCTTAAGATATTCGGCGGCCTTGTTTAGACGGGTCTTTATGTCTTGTCTTTGCGCCTCCAATTTTTGAAGGTCTTTCTCGAACGAAGAATTGAATTTTTCAACATCTGCCTTAAACGCCACCAGTCCATTCGCCCGTGCACCAAGCGTTTTTTGGGCGGTGCTCAACGCAGAGAAATAAGTTCCAAAAGCGGCTTCAAAAGCATCACCGCTGTCGCAGATTTTTTTGGCTTCTTTTTTGTCAACCTTCCCGCTGCCAATGGAATAAGTTTTCGCCTCGTCGGTGGCAGTGCGTCGGAGGATATCAATTTGTTTTTTGAGCGGCTCATATTGCCCTTTGACTTGCTTTCCGAGTTCGCTCTGATAATTTTTGACAGCCTCCACAGAGGCGTTCGCCTCATCGGGCGGAAACAGATCCCAATCAATGTTGCGATAGCGAGCTTCCACGGCGGCGAGAGCGGCGGGCACGGCGGAGTTCTTGGGTTTGAGCGATTTCCAATTCGCTTCTGTGAGTTCTTTCGGGAGGGAGGGCGGTGTTGGTGCGGGCATAAGTGTAGGTTCCTGTGTTGGTGAGTTGTTGGTGTGAGGATGTGGGTGAGCGCGAGAGCGCAGGTGTTTGAGTGTGTTATTGTCTTCAAAAGTTCCACGCATTCCGCCGACTGGTGCTTGTCAGCCGTGAGTGAAGAACGGACGCGAAGAACTGAAACGCTTCGCACAATGCGACCTCCCGCCACGGATGCAAGACGTGAACGATTACAAAACGAGTAGATTGTTTGTAATTCGCTATTACACGCACACCTGACAAAAAAAGATACATTGAGTTTTTCGTTGGAAAGGGCGCGATAAGGAGATTGTCCCCGCCATGGGGTCGCGCCCCTTCGTGGCGCGGGGCGGGGGGAGGCACCGTCCGGCAGTTCCGCTACGCTTCACTGCCGGTTATTCACGTTGTCCCCTTTCGGGGGGGAAGCGGTGTTGTCGTTACGCTTCTGCTTCGCGTAATTCCCCGCCGGAGGAATTAGGCGGCGAGGCTGGAGTTTCGGAGGCGGATGCGCTGAATTTTCAGTGTATCGAGGTGGCACGAGCCGTAACCGGCGTCGGAGGCAAGTTTCACGTGGGGGATGGTATCTTCGCCGTGGCCAAGGATTTTGGCGGCGGCGGCGTCGATGGCGACGATGTCTGTTGAGGCGAGGAGAGTTTTCACGGAGATGACATCGCTGACGCTTTTTCCGCGAGGACCGTTGCGCACCATGGGGGCGTAGGCATCAATGATATTAAGCACCGGGCGGAGTGTTGGGACGGAGATAAAATCGGCGATGCACTGGTGGAGATCGTTTTGGTGATAGAATCGGCGATCCCAGACGATGCCCATGAGGTTTTTCATAGCTGCGGTGATGGTCGCGCCTTGGTGGTGTTTGAGAACGGGGACGTTGATGAAGACGTCGTTGTCGAGAATGGCGGAGTGGATTTTCGCTTCTTTGAGGCGGACGCCTTTGGGAATGTTGACGGCGCGGAACAGCTTTGGGTCATTACCCGGCACCATTTTGCCGCCTGCTTTTTCGACCGCTGCGCGGATGCCGCTGCGTTTGTAGCAGGATTCCCAATCGCGATCGCAGGTGAAGTCGAAGACGGAAACGCGGCTGGCGCCGGCGCCGAGGCAAATTTCGACGAGGCGTTGGACGAGTTCGGGATGCGTATTAGCGGAGCGTTCTGGGGCGACGTCCCAGGCGATATTGGGTTTTATGACGACGCTTTGTCCTTTTTTGACGAAGCGTCCAATGCCGCCGAGAGCCGCGAGGGCGCTCTCAAGCATACTGGCACGGGTGCCATCGCGCACGGCGACAAGCAAGGGCGTGCCTCCCGGTCCGGTAGTGAGGCGGGTGGATTTCGTTGCAGGAGCTGCGGCGAAAAGTCCACCGAGGTCTGTAAATGAGAAGGCTGCGCCAAGGGCGGCACCTGTTTTGATGAAGTCTCTTCGTGTGTTCATAGCGTATGTGTGTTGGAAGTTAAAAAAGATTATCTTGTTGGCATATCGTAGATTAGAGATGCCAGGGCATCGGGAAACACTCTTCGTTAAAGAGTGCATAGTCGGCATTGCCGTTAATGGCGAAGGTTCGGATAAGTGCGGCTTGCGATAGGATTTCGCGAGCGAGGTTGAAGGTCGAACCGGTTTTGACGCGGTCGTCAGCGAGGAGGATTGTTTTTCCGGTGGCGGAAAAATCGGGCTGGCGGAGAAGGAGGGGCGCAGACCGGTGCGGCACATTGTTTTCGTCGCGCCAGTTAATGCGGAGGATATTGAGTTCGACACCGAGGCGTTCTTGAAGAAGCACGGCGGGGAGGATTCCACCATTAGCAATGGCGACGATCATGTCGAAGCGTTCGGCGAACTGGATATCGCGCAAACGCGCCAAGATGTCGTCAAAGCTGTGGCGAACGTGGGGCATGACGGGTCATGCGGAGGCACGGTTTGCGGCGGAGCCGACGGATTTGCGGGCGACGATGGCGAGCACGGCGATAGTGATGAGCACTTGGGCGACCATTCCCGGCCAGCCGAGTCGGATGTCTTGGAGAGCGGCGGCGGAACTGCCCGTCCAGAGCCATTCAAAAAGCGCGCCGACGGATTGATAACCGGCGACGGCGAGGAGGACTGCGGGGACAATGGCGAAGTGCCGGAGGAGAACCGGAAGAAACGCGACAATGAGCAGCGATTTCACGGTTATCACGAGCAATGCGGCATTGGGTGGCATGCCGAAAAGCAAGTTATTGAGAAGCGGGGACGCCAGCGCGGTCAGGAGACCGGCGCGCCAGCCGAAGCAGGCTGACGCAAGGAGGGTGAAGAGATAGACGGGAAGCCAAATTTTCCCGCCGAGGGCGGCGAGGTGGCACAGTTGGGGGAGGGCAAGGTTTCCTGTCACAAAAGCGACACCCCAGAGATAAAGAGATCGTTGGTTCCAACGGAGGATTGGAAAGTCTGTCGGCGTGGTTACTGCAAGCGTGCTCATGGTAGAATCAGTGTTTTCGGTTAAGGTTTGAGATTAGCTGAACAAAGGAGAAAAAACCCCCGCGTTGTGCCAAAGTTCCTGCGTTTTTTTTGAAAAAGAAAAACCAGCGGTGGCTACGGCGCGGGGGATGCGTTTTACCCGAAATCGGGTCGGTAAGGCTGGCTACTCGCGGGTGTGCGCCTCGAGAAACCAAAGTGTCTTGTCAAGCGAACGTGAGACGCCCGTGAGCAAGTCAGATGTATCGGCGTCACCGGCGTCCGCCGTCGTGGCAATAGCGGCGCGAACGGATTTGGCGGCCACTGCCACGTGTTCGGCGAGGGCGGTGATGTAGGCGAGGGAGCCTTTTGCATCGGTGGGAAATTCCGGAACCGATGAGGCGGCAGCAGCCTGGCGCACGGTGCCGGCGGCTACGCCTCCGAGCGAAACAACGCGCTCGGCGATTTCATCAAGCGGCTCAAACAAGATGTCGGCGAGCTTGTCGAACAGCTCGTGTTGCGAAAAGAAGTTCGCGCCGTAAACGTTCCAATGGGCTTGTTTTGCCTGCGAGTGCAAATCGCTCAAATCGGC
The DNA here is from genome assembly GCA_031269335.1 of Puniceicoccales bacterium. GTDB lineage: Bacteria > Verrucomicrobiota > Verrucomicrobiia > Opitutales > UBA953 > CALNBE01. Next base: position 17,497 of record JAISZI010000094.1, on the reverse strand, counting down.
GAGTGCCTGGTTTAGCAGAGCGGTGGATAGCTCGCGAGTCTCGACCGGAAGGTCATTGAGCGTCGGCGCGAGCGTGCTTTTTTTAGTCTCAGGTTTGGATATCTTCTTTGCCATAACGCCCGCCATGCAAAACGCATTTCTGCGGATAACGAGCATTTTTTATTTTTTGGGAAAATTGCCCAGCGAGCCAAAGGGATTGTTGTCAAGCCCGCCGCCATTGACCCACGAACGAGCACCGTCAGCACTGCGTTCCGTGCGGTAAGAAGCGGAAGAATTACCGTTTCGGGAAGATTTGTTATTGGGTGTTGCGGCGCCGGCGGGGATGTCAGCCGCATGGCGGATGTCTTTGCGCGGATTGGTGCGCATGGAAAGACCGATGCGCTTGCGTGGAATGTCCACTTCTACGACGACAACGCTGACTTTTTGCCCGACTTTTACGACTTCCGTAGGGTCTTTTACGAAATGGTCTGCCATCTGGCTAACGTGCAAGAGGCCGTCTTGATGGACGCCTACGTCCACAAACGCGCCAAATGCGGTGACATTTGTCACGATGCCCGGCAAACGCTGCCCCTCTTTCAGGTCTTTCATCTCGTGGACTCCTTCGGCGAAATGAAACGCCTCGAACCGTTTGCGCGGGTCCCGTCCGGGCTTTTCCAGCTCGTGCATGATGTCCCTCAACGTTGGCAAACCGACGGTGGCGGAAATGTAATTCTCCAATTTAATTTTCGTCCGTGCCGCACTGTCGCAAAGCAGCGTGCCGACGTTCACGCCGACGTCGTGCGCGATGCGTTCGACAAGGGTGTAACGTTCTGGGTGGACGGCAGATGCGTCGAGAGGATGGGCGCCCTCGCGCAAGCGCAGGAAGCCCGCGCATTGTTCAAAGGCTTTGGGGCCAAGCCGCGTCACTTTTTTGAGGTCTTCGCGAGACTTGAAAGCGCCGTGTTCGTTGCGCCATGCGACGATGTTTGCGGCGATGGAGGAGTTGAGGCCGGACACGTAGCTGAGGAGTTGCTTTGAGGCGGTGTTTAGTTCGACGCCGACGCGGTTTACGCAAGAGATGACGATGTCGTCGAGGGCGCGCTTAAGGGCGGACTGATCAACATCATGCTGGTATTGACCGACGCCAATGCTCTTGGGGTCGAGTTTGACGAGTTCGGCAAGCGGGTCCTGGAGGCGGCGCCCGATAGAGACGGCACCGCGCACGGTGACGTCCTCATTGGGAAATTCTTCGCGAGCGACATCAGATGCTGAATAAATAGATGCGCCGGACTCATTTACGGAAACTATAGAAATGGACTCCGGAAGGTCGAGCGATCGGGCGAATGCTTCTGTCTCGCGGCTTGCGGTGCCGTTTCCGATGGCGATGGCTTGGACCTTGTGCGTGTGGCAAAGAATACGCATGCGGTTTCCAGCATCTTCTATCTGCACTTTACTGCCCGTCGTGGGGAAAATGACCTCGTGGTGCAGAAGTTTTCCCTGCGCATCAAGCACGACAAGTTTGCAGCCGGTGCGGAAACCTGGGTCGAGCGCGAGCGTGTTTTTCTGCCCGAGGGCGGGTGCCATCAACAACTCGGCGATATTGGTGGCGAAGACGCGAATCGCCTCTTCGTCCGCCCGTTTTTTTGAAGCGAGGCGCATTTCGGTTTCGAGCGAGGGGCAAAGGAGGCGTTTCCATGAATCGCGGATGGCTTCGCGGACGAGGTTGCAGGCATCTCCGGTGATGGGCACGCCAGCGGGGGTGACGAGAAACAGCCTTTCCAAAATGGTAAACGCATCACCTTCCGGCACCGTGATACGGAAAAAAAGAAACGACTCTTTTTCGCCGCGCCTAATGGCGAGGATACGGTGCGAGGGCGCACTCGCCAACGGCTCCTTCCAGTCAAAGTAATCTTTGAATTTTACTCCGTCTTGTCCTTTGTCCTTAACGACTTCGGAAACAAGCAGTGCCTCGCGCAAGAAAAGCTCGCGGCAGGCATTGCGCGCCGCTGCGTCGTCACTCACCCGTTCGGCAATGATGTCGCGTGCGCCATCAATTGCGGCAACGGTGTCGGGAACATCCCGCGACACATCAACATATTTCTCGGCTTGCGCAGTGACCTCCGCCGCAGAGGCAGACAGGTTGTCAAAGAGAAAATTCGCGAGCGGCTCCAGCCCACGTTCCTTTGCGATGGTGGCACGCGTGCGCCGTTTGGGGCGATAGGGCGCGTAGATGTCTTCAAGGCGGGTGAGCGTGGTGGCATTTTCGACGGCAGCTTTGAGGGCAGGCGTCAGATGTTTGTTCTCCTCCAATGACTTAAGGATAGACATACGCCTCGCGTCGAGTTCGAGCAATTGTTCGAGACGATCGCGCACGGTGGTGATTTGCACCTCGTCAAGCTCCCCCGTGACTTCTTTGCGGTAACGGGCAATAAAGGGCACCGTTGCCCCCTCACTCAAAAGCTGGGCGACGGCGATGACGCCGCGCACGGGTATCCCGCTCTCCTGCGCAATGCGTGCTGCGCGGACAGCGGTATCCTTTCCCAGTTTTCCGACTGGCGCGGGAACAGCCTCAACGACCACAAGACGTTGGGGTTCGGGAACGAAGACACCGTCGGTGTTTTCGGAAAGAGAAGAAATATTGTTCATGCGTGATCGTGAAGTGCCGCATAGTGGAAAAACAAACGTCGAGGGCAACGCTCCTTTTTCATCTATCTGCACGGAGGGGGCGGGCGATTTTCAGAGGTGGCGGTTTCGGCGGTTAATCTTCCTCGCCGGAAAAATGAACGGCTTATCCGACAATCGCTGATAGTGCTATATTAAATGAACTGAAATGAAAATTGAGTTTTTGTAAAATAGATCGTAAAAGGAATTACTCAGAAAGCACAAAAATTCGGCGCATTTTACTTCTTGGCGCGTTAAGCTGAGTACCCCGATCCCATCTCAACAAAAGAAAAATTGCCCCAAAATCCGCGTGTTCCCTTTAACGCACTTGCGGGCGGGCACGGGAAGTGCATTGTTTGGCGGCTGTTTCTCCGATGACTCTTTCTCTTGCTTATGTTTTTTTGGGTGTGGCACTGCTTGTGCCGGGCACCGCGTTGTTAAGCGGTTCTGCTTTCATGACGAACAAGTTACGCACGTTTCATCGTTCGACGATAGCAGGGGTGCTTTTTTTCGGTGGTGCTGCCGCGTGGTTTATTTGGATTCTCTACAATCTCAGCGATTCCGACCTCGCTGGGCTTCCGCGAAACTGGATGCTCGTCTTTTTTGGCGCGACCGCCCTGCTCGCCTTCCGCTTTTTGCGCGACTTGATCGCCATACGCGGTATTGCGGCTCTTATCTTGCTTTCTTCCAGAGAATTACTCGATGTCGCCTATATGCAACAGCCCTACAGCCTCGTGTTGGCTTCCACGACGTATCTGCTTATAGTCCTGAGCATTATCTGCGGTGCCTTGCCTTATGTCTTTCACAACTGGCTGGACTGGACGCTGTCGCACCGCATTCGCTCTGTAATAGCGGGGTCGGGCATTTCGCTGGTCGGAGCGATAAACATTACCTGCGCGTTCCTTACGCCCTAACACGACCCGCAGGCACAAACGTAAATCCATGACAGAAAGCGTGTCTCAATCTCTACCGCGAACGCTGTTGCTTCTCGTTTCTGGTCCAGCGGGAAGCGGCAAGACCACGCTTTGCGAACGCCTGATAGCAACATTCCCCGACCAGCTGCGGCGCGTCATCACTTGCACGACACGCCCGCCGCGGGGCACTGAAAAAGACGGCGTGGATTACCGCTTTCTCTCGAAGGCGGCATTTGAAGAAAAAATTTCCGCCGGCGAATTTATCGAGTCCGCCGTCGTCCACCAAAACCTCTACGGAACCCGCAAGGAAGACATTCTCCCCCTCCGTGAAGGCAGAGTGGATCTCCTCCTCAACCTCGATGTGCAAGGCGCGGAATCCGTGCGCGAAGAGGCGCGTCACAACCCCGTTTTGCGCCGCTCATTGGTCACCGTCTTCGTGACACCGCCGAGCTTCGAGGAACTTCACCGCCGCCTCACCTCACGCGGTACCGATACACCCGACGAAATACGACGCCGTCTCGCCGCCGCTGAAACCGAAATGAGCCACTGGCACCGCTACGATTATTGCTTCACAAGCGGCGACCACGAGGGCGATTTCAAGCGCATCCATGCAATCTATCTCGCTGAAAAAATGCGTGTCTGCCTCTGATGAAATACGCCGACGACACCCCCGATTTGTTTTCCGCCAAGCCCGGCACTCCCGCGGCAATGAGCGTGAGCGAGTTCACGCGGATTCTCAAGACTCTCATTGAAAACAGTTTCCCAATCGTGACCGTGCGCGGGGAAATTTCAAATCTGCGCCGCCAAGCCAGCGGACATATTTATTTCACGCTCAAAGACGCCTCCAGCCAGGTGCCCGCCGTGCTGTTTCGCAATGACGCCTTGCTTGCGCGAATCGCCCCCCGCGACGGGCAGCAAGTCGTTGTTACCGGCTCGGTTAACCTCTACGAACCTCGCGGGACATACCAAATCGTCGTCCGCTTCATAGAGGCGGACGGCACCGGGCACTTGCAGCAAGAATTCGTGCGGTTGAAAGAGAAACTCGCCGCCGAAGGTCTCTTTGACCGCGACCGCAAACGCCCGTTGCCACCGCTGCCACGAGTCATCGGCATCGTCACCTCGCCGACCGGTGCGGCATTGCAGGACTTTTTGCGCATCTTGCGCCGTCGCGCTTGGGGCGGGCGCGTCATCGTGTTGCCCGTGCGCGTGCAAGGCGCAGAAGCCGCCACCGAAATCACCGCCGCCATCGCTCTCGCCAACAGCCTTGGCTTGCTCGACTTACTCGTGATCGCCCGCGGCGGCGGGAGCATCGAAGACCTCTGGCCTTTCAACGAAGAACGCGTCGTCCGCGCCATCCACGCCAGCCACATCCCCGTCATCTCGGCGATAGGTCACGAAACAGACTTCACCCTAAGCGATTTCGTCGCCGACATACGCGCTGAGACGCCGAGCGGTGCCGCCGAACTGGTTTCCTCCGCCTATCTCGCCTGCGTCAAAAGCCTCGAACGCGCCCAAGATGCCCTTCAACAAACACCCCGCCGCGTCGTTGAAACACTCACCCGCCGCCTCGCTCTCGCCCTTGCCGAACTCGCACGCCACGCGCCCCAACGGCGCATCGAAAACGCATGGCTCCGCCTCGACGACCTGCGCAACCGCCTCCAATCCACGCCATTATTAGCCGTAAACCTTCTCCTCCAACGCCTTGCTTCCGCCCGTTCCCACCTTGACACCGCCGCCCCAGACGCACGCCTGCGCGAACATACCCGCACCCTCGCTTCCCAAAAAGACAGGCTCCACGCCGCCTTCGTCCGCCATCTCGAACGCGCCTCCGACAAACTCCGTTCCCTCGAACACCACCTGCGCTCCACGAGCATAGCCGCCACCCTCCAACGCGGCTTCGCCATAGTGCTCGACGCCGACGGTAGCGTCTTGTGCTCCGCAAAAGAAATTACCCCCAATCGCGCCTTGCGCCTACGCTTCGCCGACGGCGAGGTAAACGCCACCAGCGGCGACATTCGCCCACCCGAGCGTTAACCGCACTCGCCCTTCAACCTGAACCACCCGCTACAACAACAACATACGGCTATGCGCATCACCGGCGGTCTCGCCCGCGGCATCCCCCTCAAACTCCCCGCCCGCGGCGAAATCCGCCCCTCGACCGGTTACCTGCGCGAAGCCGTTTTTTCCTCAATCGGAGCCAATGTCATAGGCGCAACCGTCCTCGACCTTTTCGCCGGCACAGGCGCCTACGGTCTCGAAGCACTCAGCCGCGGCGCGCAAAACGTCTGTTTCATCGAAAAAGGAACCGCCGCCATTCACGCCATTCGCACGAATGCCGCCGCCGTTTCCAAAGCACTCGCCTCCTCACGCCAAGCGGCGACGGACACCTCCATCACCATCCTCAAAGAAGACGCCCTGCGCTGGATACCGACCTCCACTTTCACTTTGATTTTCTGCGACCCGCCGTGGGCACTCTGGCAAAATGAAGCGCTCCCCTTGCTCGCAAAACTCCCTCAATGGACCGATGGTCCCGACGCCCATCTCGTTATAGAATGTCCCTGCGGGCGGACGCCGCCTCTCCCCCCCGATAAATGGCACATCCACCGCCACCTCGCCAAAGGCAAAAACCAACCCTCCGCTTTCATTCTCAAACCCAAACAATGACACCCGACGCCCCCCGCCACGCACCGCACACAAAGAAAGATTCCATGCCCATTCCGCCCCAGCCGCCATCCCAGACAACAAATGCTCACGGCTTGCCTTCTATCAAATGCGGGATAGCGTGCGCCCCTCTTATGTCCGAAGTAATCGATGATAGCTCCCGTGCCGCATTCACCCCCAGTGGCGATGTCTTTTTTGAACCGTTGCAAAATTCGCTCCGGTTGCTTGATGATTTTCTCTACGCACAAGTGGCAGAGTTCGAGCCTTCCGTGCGCGAACTCGTCAATTACACCTTCGACCACCGCGGCAAAAGACTTCGCCCCAGCCTCGTCTTTTACGCAGGTTGGACAGGCGACGCCCCCCAGGAGCCTTCGCTTATCCGCGCCGCCGCCATCGTCGAACTCGTCCACCTCGCGACCCTCATCCACGACGACATATTGGACGAAGCCGCCCTGCGCCACAATTCAAGCACAGTAGCCGCAAAATACGGGAGCCACACCGCCGTCCTACTCGGCGATGCTCTTTTCGCCCAAGCACTTGTACTCGCCTCAGAATTTCCCTCCACGCAAGTCTGCCGCCTCGTCGCCACCGCGACACGCCAAGTCTGCTCCGGTGAAATTTGCCAAACTTTCGACCGCGGGAACGCCCGCCTGTCCCTCGAACAATACTTCCGCATTATCCAATTAAAAACATCCGAACTCTTCGAACTCTCCTGCCGCCTCGGCGCATACCTCACTAACGCCGGCGAAGCTTACACGGACGCCTGCGCCCGCTACGGTCGCCACCTCGGCATCGCCTACCAAATATTCGACGACATCGCCGATTTCTTCGGCGACGAACGCGGCAGCGGCAAAACACTCGGCACCGACTTCGCCAGCGGCAAATTCACCCTCCCCACTCTGCTCCACCTGCGCAGCCTCCCGCCTTCCGAAAACGCCGCCATGGCAGACGCCCTCGAACGAAAAACAATCACCCCGGCTGCGTTGACCGCTCAAATACGTTCGACAAACGTGCTATCAGAATGCACCCAAGTCCTTAAAACAGAACTAAATGCAGCAATGGCAGCACTCGCCCCGTTTGGCGATAAACCCGCAACAATTCGCTTGATGAAAATCGCCGACTACATCGGCGCCCGCATAAATAAACTTAACTTTTTCTGACAAAACAAGGGAGCCGCTCTTGATGTTGTTTCACCTCACACCCAACGAACGACGGACATTGAGCGTCCTTGCGCTCATCCTTGGCACTATTGCCCTCGCGCTATGGGCAAGCGTTCCCTGAAGTAACAAATCCCCCGAAAGGCGATCGCGTGAATAACTAACAGTGAAGACTTGACTCGCAGACAACGCACGCGAGACTGCCCCCCTTGCCGTTCGTTCCCGTATTTCAATGGATAGAATTCTGGCCTCCGAAGCCGGCGATCTGGGTTCGAGTCCCAGCGGGAGCACCATTTTACCCCTGCCGCTTACTCAGCGGCGCAAAAGCGCAAAACGGATCCAGATATAATACGGCAGCGCGAAAAGCACAAAAAGCACACGGCGGATAAACGCGGTTTTCAATGTGCATATCTTTACTGCGTATTTCAAAATGCGCCCGGGGCTTTTCACCCACGCCAACGCTGTTCCCCTGTTTAACACTTTCCGCACATCGTAATGTTTTCCGACGCGGACACTGCCAAAATTATCAACAAATCCCCGCGAAAGTTCGGCAATAAAACGGCGCCGCTGCCCGTTCACAATCAACCCGCTCTGCGCCACCATCCGCGCCATCTCAGGATATAGCCAATTTTCCCCGCCCCATTCCTTCACAAACAAACGCGGGTCATCACATAAACGCCGAAAAATATCTACCATGAACCCCTGCACGGGCTGAACCACGCTTTGAAAAACATCCCGTTCTTCATCACGATAATTTTCATGCACAACACTCTCGCCCTTTTCATCCAACGAATACGAAATCGCACTCCCGTGCGGCGCCATGAGCAATTGCTCGTATAATTGCGCGTTTACACTCAAAATGTCGTAAAATTGCGAGTGATACGGCTGCGTGGAAAATATCAACCCGTGTTTAGAACTGCCAGCCACGAGGGAAGCAGGCTCTTTTAACCCTAAATAAAAACCAATCGTCCTCTCTCCCGTTATTTCGTGAATCGCATCTTGCATCCGCCCAGTCCACCCAACATCGACAATTGCCGTTTCCTTTCCGGCGGGGATGCCAAGCGAAGCATAATACCGGCGGAATGCCTCTTTGTTTTCAGCAATGTTCTTCTCGTAAAACGCCCGAAATTTTGGATGCGCAACTAATTCAGCGTAAAGCCGCGTCTGCGTAAAATTTTCCACCGTTTCGGAAAAATCACGCTCAAATTCTTCCGCAAGCTCTTTCTCCTGCTCCAAACTAAACCCGCACCCAAGCATAAAATCATGAACAGAAATACTTCCAACCTGCGAAAAGGTCTCTTTGCCCAGCGGTTTCAAACGCATCAAGCCCGCCGTCTGCCGCGATATCTTCAAATAGTGCACTTTTACCCGCCCTCTCACCAAGGGATTTTTTTCCATGTAAATTTCAAAAAACTTTTTTAGCATCCACCCTTCCCTTGCAAGAAAAATAACATGCCCAATCCCCCTCGCTTCCAAATTGAAAAATAATTTCTCCGTGAAAAAATAATAAATAAGTGCATATTCACTAAAACAAGACGTGCTTTGACGGCATTCCGCTTCGTATCCCCGCCATGCTTTTTGAAATCTTCTACGGCACGAATTCGCATGAGAAACACGGTGTGTTATCTTGCGAAACACACTGTTATACTCGTGCTTAATGTAATGCGCGTCCATGCCGTTTTTCCGGGCATTAAGAAAATCAGAACGATAATTGTCTCCTATCATAAACCCTTGATCCGCTTTGATATCCAGTTGCTCAAGAACCGCAGGATAAAGCGTTCCCTCGCGCTTCGTTTTTTTATGGTCGCAAGAAACAAAAATCGAATCAAACAGCCCTGCAACTCCGAGATTCTCCAAAAATTTTCGGACGCTGCTTTTCGGCAAATAAAAATCAGAGACGATATGGAGCTTTTTATTTTGCTCTTTTAACAACCGCAATTGCCCGATGATTTTTTCGTTGGCAAACTGAACTTTCTTTTCTACATTCTCTTCTGTCGCCAATGATATTTGATAGAAATCCTCAAACTCCATTTCTCTGTGCACTAAATCTTCGTTGTAAAGTCGTGAAAATAAAACTTCCATCCATTCGCGATACGTATAACGAAGATTGGAAAAATCAAACTGCGACAACGACTCCATCCGCACAGTGTAAAGCACCGCCGCATCGCAGGACATTTTTAACGGCGCACGGACCCGCTCCGCCCATATCTTTATGACGTCAAACGGATGAACACGGCGAAAAACAACCGTGTCGAAAAAGTCAACAAACACGTGTTCGTATTTTGCGGGAACAAGCGTGGGGAGCGGTTCAACCGCAGGTTCGGGTTCAGCCGCCGCAGGTTCAGTCGCGGGTTCGGATGTCTGCGCAGGCTCAGTTGCGGTCGCGGGTTCGGGCGCAACTGCGGATTCAAAAGCGAGTTCAGGTGAAGGTGTGTCCGTTGTTTCTTTTTTCATGGGATGGTGGTAGTGTTGTATTTTTTGATTTCAGTTTTTAACCGTTCGGCGAGAAAGGCGTTTCCCGCGCAAAGTGTTTCGTAAATAAAAATCGCCTCGTCTTTGTAGCGGCTTATTTTTTCCGCGCTCCACACAGACGGCGGTTCTTGTAAATTCGTTATTCGATCTGCGAGTTTCACCGCCCATATTTCCACCGGTTGCTCTTTTATCCGGCGCAGTGAATCCACCATTTGTAATTCTTTGGGAAGTGCGGCATCTTTGGTCAACGCTTTCACGCCCGCCGCCGTGGCGTCGCCAAATTTTTCTACAAGCTCCATTTGCGTTGTTTGCGTATCCTCAAGCACATCGTGTAAAAGGGCGGCGCGCATCGCCAAAAGCAGATTAAAACCGGGTGTATAAGAAGCGGCAAAAAATATCTCCATGCACACATTGCACAAATGGACAAGATAGGGGACGCCGTCGCGAAGAAGCCTCTGTCCCTCATGGCGTTGCGCGGCAAAAATAATCGTCTCTTGATACACTTTTTGAAGCCCGTTTGGAAAAGCCGGAAACGCCACCTTTGCCGTATTGTCGTTCGTTTGCATTTCTTCTCCTCTCTAACTCCGGTAATCGGCGTTTTCGCTTACGTATTCGTGAGTGAGATCGCCGCCTATTACTTCGGCTATGCCCTCACCCGCTCCGAGTTCAATCACTATTTCTACAAAACGCTCGTGCGGCGGGAAATGCACCTGCGGCGCAAAAAAGCCGGAGGCATCCGGCTTGCTGGCATAAAGCTCTGCGCTGCGGAGATGTTCCCGCAGCAAGGCTTCTTTTTCGGGATCGAGGCGGAAAACCCCGTCGGCAAAAATCTCGACTCCTCCAAACAGAAGGCGCAGCCGCGAAATATCCATCCCCGACGCGTGGATACCTATGTGCTTGCCAACAGCTTGCACAAGCCGGCCAACGTTGGGATCGTTGCCCGCGACGGCGCACTTAAAAAGGGGTGCGTTAACGACACTTTTGCCGAGAGCACGCGCAAACGCGTTGTCCGGCGCCCCGACGACGCGCACGCGCACGACGTGGCGCACGCCTTCGCCGTTGCGCACAATGTCCCCAGCAAGTTCACGGCAAACACGCGTCAGCGCGCCCTCAAATTCAGCGAGGTCAACACACGGCACCGCGCCGGAAGAAACGATTGCCACGGTGTCCGAGGTGCTCATTTCGCCGTCGATACTGATTGTGTTGAATGAGGCATCAACAGCACGGGCGAGCATGGCGCGAAGCGTGGCGCGGGGCACGGCAATGTCCGTGAGCACATAGACAAGCATCGTGGCGAGATTCGGCTCTATCATGCCGGCGCCCTTGCCAAAGGCGACTATGCTTCCTGCGCCAAGGCCGACTCGGCGCACCTTTGGGTAAAGGTCGGTCGTTACAATGCCTTCCGCCACCGGTAATGCAGAACCGCCGGAAAGCGCCGCCACAGCGCCTGGCAACGCCGCCAACATCTCCTCCTCCGGCAAACGCCAACCAATGACTCCCGTGGAAGACGGAAACACCTGCCACGGCTCAAGCCCAAGCAGGTGCGCCACTCCCGCACAAACGCGTTCAGCCGCCGCTTCGCCATCGGGAGCACGCACATTGGAAACTTTGTTGTTCACCAAAATTGCCCCAAGCGAGGGCATATCAAGCCGCCGACGCCCGACAACGACGGGCGCCCCAGGAAAAGCATTGCGCGTGAACACCGCCGCAAAATCCGCAGAAGGTCGGTCAACGACGACAAGGGAAAGCGTCATCCGCGCAACCGACGGCACCTCCTTCGGCGTAAACGAAAAATCTGCGCATCCAACACGAAACCCTGCCGGCAGCACCGCCTCTCGCGCAAGCCAGTCGCGGTGCTCCTTCTGCGAAGAAAAAACGTAATTCGTGAACGACACGGCGCCCTTACAAACCAATTCCCTTGCCTTGAAAACCACAAAAACACCGCCGCGCTTTTCCTTGACCCCACCTCTTCCCTCGCCAGCGTCGTTTCCGTCTCAATAAGAAAGTCCGCACTCAGCTCGCCAACGAACATGTCCGTCTCAGCACCAACAACTACTGCCAGGTCCCCCCGCACCCGCACTACCAACGCTTCCAGCGACTCCCTATCCGCCCAAATAGCGCACGCCCGTGCTTCTTTCGCAGCGTTCCTCTCCACACGCGGATTCCGCGTAACGACGCAGCGGACGGCAATTTTTAACGCTACGTTTGACCGCAAAAACCATTTTACCGCAGAACACCTGTTGGAAGACGTCCGCAAAATTGATCCATCTGTTTCGCGTGCCACCGTTTACCGTTCACTGCCGCTATTGATCGAACACGGTCTTGTCCGCGAGGTGGACGTCGGGCGCGACCAGAAATATTACGCGTGCACCCTTTACCAGAACACCTTTCAGGCACAAATCGCCTGTCCGGACTGCGACAAAATCGTCGAGGTGGACGCGCCGTTCATGGATTGGTATGGAAAGGCAATGGCAGAAAAACACGGGATGGAACTCGTCTCCCAACGCCTGCAAGTCATCGCCCGCTGCCGCCCCTGTGGCGAAAAACGTAAACGCGAAACCTAACCCCAACCCCGCAAAAACCGCCCGCTGCTTCACGTCCCGCGCAAACGAAAACGCCGGACATCTTGCCCCTCGATCGCACAATCCATCCACCATGTTTCTGCGGGCAAACGGTTTCCAAGATTCTCCGGCCATTCCACGACAAGCACCCACGGTTCCTCCAACAGCTCCCACAACGCGAGCGCATCAAACTCTTCCGGCTCCACCAACCGGTAGGCGTCAACGTGCGCAAGCTGGATTCGCCGCCCTTCGTGCAAATTAAATATCGCGTATGACGGGCTTGAGACGGGCGCATTCACGCCAAACGCCACCGCCATGCCACGCACAAAAGCGGTCTTACCGGCACCAAGCCCGCCGCTCAAGGCAAGCACGGTGTTGTCGGGAACCAAACCCGCAAACACCCCCGCCATCACGGCGGTCTCCTCGGGCGAACGACTCACCAAACCCGCCTGCCAATTCGTAACCTGCTTTGCTGCACCTAAAATACGTTCATGGTCTCTTTTCTGCACACACCCATTGCGCCGCCTTATCTGTGCAGAGACAAGAAAACACTGTTTCGCCGTCGCCGCACGGCACAGGTTGACTCGCGCCTCAAACGCGTTTTGCTGGTGAGCCTTTTCCGACAAAGAGATGGCAACCACCACTGATGATATTCGTATCCGAAACCGCCGAGCACTTGTGTCTCCGGCTATCCTGCTCGAAGAACTCCAACTCCCCCCGACAAGCGCCACAAAGGTCACGGCAGCACGCGGTCAAATCGGCGCCATCCTCAACGGACACGACGACAGGCTCATCGTCATCACCGGTCCATGCTCGATCCACGACACCGAAGCCGCCGTAGAATACGCCACCCGCCTCGCGCCACTCGCGACTCGCCTTGCGGCAGACTTGCTCATCGTCATGCGCGTCTATTTTGAGAAACCGCGCACCGTCCTCGGCTGGAAAGGGCTTATCAACGACCCCGGCATCAACCACAGTTTCCGCATCAACCAAGGCCTGCGCATGGCGCGCCAACTCCTCCTTGATATCCTGCGCATCGGCGTCCCCACCGCCACCGAATTTCTCGACACGATTATCCCGCAATTCATCGCCGACCTCGTCTGCTACGCCGCCATCGGCGCACGCACCACAGAAAGCCAGGTGCACCGCGAACTCGCCTCCGGTCTCTCCATGCCCGTCGGCTTCAAAAACGGCACCTCGGGCAACGTCCAAATGGCGGTGGACGCCGTTTGCTCCGCCCGCCACTCCCATTGGTTCCCCTCCGTCACCAAAGACGGCGTCGCCGCCATCTTCGAGACAGCCGGCAATGCCGACGCGCATATCGTCCTGCGTGGCGGTGCCCGCACCGGTCCCAATTACGACGCCACACACACCGCCGAAGCCGCCGCTCTCCTAAAAAACGCCAACCTGCCCCAACGCCTCATCGTGGACTGCTCCCACGGCAACAGCAGCAAAGACCACAACCGCCAGCCACTCGTCGCCGCCGATATTGCCACTCAAATCGCCAATGCCTCACCCCATATCGCAGGCGTCATGATCGAGAGTCACCTCGTCGCCGGTCGCCAAGATTGGACATCGCCGGACAAAGCCACCTACGGTCAAAGCATCACCGACGCCTGCGTCTCCCTCGACCAAACAATCCCCATTCTCGAAGAACTCGCCCTCGCCGTAAGAAAACGCCGCTCCCCGTCGTCTCGCTAAAACAGCGGGGAACGTTCTCGCCGATTGCGTGTTCATGGTGCCTGTCATGAATTCAACTGCTACTCGTCTTTCCGCCCCGCGTAAAAGACTCACCAAAGTTCAAGCCTGCGTTAAAACCGCCCTCCGATCCGCCACCCGCCTCGCCATAGGCATCCTCCTCGCTTCACCGTGCCTGGACGTCTTTTCGCAAGAAACCCCGGCGGCTCTCATCGTGGAAAATATACCCCTGGAAAAAGGGTTCGCCAACCCGCCCCCAAAAGCACGCGCCGGAGTCTATTGGTATTTCATGGACGGAAATTTTTCACGCGACGCTATCACAAAAGATTTGGTTGCCCTAAAAGAAGCAGGCTTGGCCCACGTGCTATTCCTTGAAGTTAATGTCGGCGTCCCCCGTGGAAAAATAAATTTCTTGAGTGATAAATGGCAGGAATCGTTCGCATTCATGGTGCACGAGTGCGAACGCCTCGGAATTGGCATCACTCTCGGCATCGGACCAGGCTGGACGGGCAGCGGCGGTCCATGGGTAAAAGGCGAAGATTCCATGCAACACCTCGTCCACTCCTCAATAGAAGTAATAGGAACAGGAGCGGAAACACAAACACTACACCTGCCTAAACCCCGCCCAATGAAACCTTTTTTCGGACACGAACGCGCCGTCAATGCCGAATGGGAAGGTTTCTACAAAGATGTCGCAGTGCTCGCTTTCCCCGCCGAAACTTCGCGATTCGGAGAAAAACGCGTCGTCGATAGTGGTTACTTGAAAATTCGCGAAATAGAAGAACGCGCACTATATTACAGAAAACCCTACAGCTCAATGGCATTCGGAGTAAAAGAATTTCTCTCCACCTATGAATCATACGCTCCGAAAGAGGGCGATAAACCAGCAGCAAAAACAGAAATTATAGACCTTACAACATTGCTGCAACCCGACGGCTCGCTCACCTGGAATGCCCCAAAAGGAAAATGGACCGTAATGCGCTTCGGCAGCAGAAACAATGGAAATGCAACCCGCCCCGCTCCCGTGCCAGGTCTCGGATTAGAAGTGGATAAATTCAACACCGAAGCACTCGACCGGCATCTTGACAATTTCACGGAAAAATTATTCCGGCGATCAAACTTCAAAAAAGCGAATCCTAACGGCGGCTTGCAAATGCTCCACATGGACAGCTGGGAAATGGGTTCCCAAAATTGGACTGCCCGCTTCCGGGAAGAATTTACCCGCCGCCGTGGATACGACCCAAAACCATTTTATCCAGCCTACGCAGGCGTGATTATCCAAAGCCGCGAAGAAAGCGAACGTTTCCTCTGGGACGTGCGCCTGACAGCACAAGAACTCGTCGTCGAAAATCACGTCGAACACGTCAAACGCTATGCCCGAAAATACGGCATGGGTCTCTCTATAGAACCCTACGATATGACACCTACTTCCGATATCGAACTCGCCATCGCCTCCGACGTGCCCATGTGCGAATTCTGGAGCCTCAGCGGTTACAATACTTCTTTTAGCACCGGCGAAGGTGCATCAGCCGCTCACCTGTTAGGACAACCCCTCGTCCCCGCCGAATCTTTCACCGTCTCCAGAGACGCATGGAAACAACACCCGGCTTCGGTAAAAAATCAAGGCGAATGGGCTTGGGCTTCAGGCATTAACCGCTTCGTCTATCACACCTTTGCCCACCAAGCCCTGCCAGATAACTTGCGCCCCGGCATGACAATGGGTCCCTACGGCGTCCATTGGGATCGCAACCAAACATGGTGGTATCTCTCACGAGCATATCACGACTATGTCGCTCGCGGACAATTTATGTTGCAACAAGGACGAACCGTCGCGGACATTCTCTACCTCGCCCCCGAAGGCGCGCCTCACGTGTTCCGCGCACCCGATTCCTCCGTCGAATACGACCACCCACTACTCCCGGACCGCAAAGGATATAATTTCGACGCCTGCCCGCCGAGCTTTCTCTATAAAGCAAAAACGATAAACGGTAATGTCGTCTTTCCAAGTGGCGCCTCATACCGCCTGTTAGTTCTTCCTTCCTTTCAAACAATGACTCCGGCTCTGCTTAAAAAAATTGAAGAACTCACACAAAACGGAGCAACTATCGTCGGTCTCCCGCCAAAAAAATCACCGAGCCTCTCCGGTTTCCCAAAATGCGATGAAGAAGTCCAGACGCTCGCCCGTAAAATCTGGGGCGATGCCCCTCCACCGGCAACACTCACAGCGCGCAATTTCGGGAAAGGCCGTATCTTCTGGTGCGAAGAACTCCGCTCCAAAGCCGACCGCCTTTATCCTCACTATGACCTCACCGCAAAAATCCTGTCGGAAGCCCTTCCCCCAGACTTCTCCTCAACGGGAAAAATCCGTTATGCGCACCGCACGCATAATGACGCCGATATTTACTTTGTGTCGAATAGGACAGATAAAATTACCACTACAATTTGCACCTTCCGCATCACCGGAAAACAACCAGAACTCTGGCACCCAGTCACGGGAAAAATAAATGCTTTGCCCGAGTATTCAGAAACAAACGGCGTGACAAAAATTCCACTAAAATTCGATTCACACGAAGGATATTTCATCGTTTTCCGCAATAAAACAAAGGCACCCACAGGCACTACAAATTTTACAGAAACGAAAACAATACTAACATTGGATAAAGCATGGACAGTGTCGTTTGATCCAAAATGGGGAGGTCCTGAATCAATAGTCTTCGACAAACTCACCGATTGGGCAACACACCCGGATAACGGAATAAAATACTATTCAGGAACAGCTTTCTACCGCCAATCTTTTGACCTGCCCGCATACAAAAAAGGCGACAACTTGTATCTCAATCTCGGAAAAGTAAAAAATGTCGCACGGGTCATCCTCAACGGCAAAGACGTCGGCACAGTGTGGACCGCACCTTGGCGCGTCGAAATCACCGACGCCGTAAAACCAAAAGATAACAAACTTGAAATCGAAGTCGTCAACCTCTGGGCAAACCGCTTAATCGGCGACGAACAACTTCCCTACGACGGGATAGAACGCGGACGTTGGCCAAACTGGTTGCTCGAAAACAAACCCCGAACAAGCGGCAGATTTACTTTCGCAACCGCCCGACACTACAACAAACGCTCTAAACTGTTCGAATCAGGGCTAATCGGTCCCGTTGAAATAAAAATTAACAACAATACAAACACATCATCTTCGCAAAAAATATCCCGCTAACTTTTAATTTTTTAGCAACACGCGGACGTCTTTTTCACGTTCTTTTGGTGTAACTTTTAGATTGATGAGTTTTCCGTCTTTGAGTTGACCTTCGACGGTTGTTTTGTGTGGTGCGATTAATTTGAACTCGCAATTCCAATCCGATGGAAACGCCGGAAAAAGATCAATCCGTTTGCCATC
>JAISZI010000083.1 GCA_031269335.1 Puniceicoccales bacterium | reverse complement strand
CGCCCCTTTGGGGCTTTGGCTTTGCGGTTGCCCAACACCCAGGGCGTTGCCCTGGGCTAACATCGGGACGCGCCGTTGGCGCGGGTGAACGAGAATGCGTTGTCGGCGTGGATGTGAGGGGCGGATCCGAGGCGGCGGCGCATAACCAAGGTCTGGAGTTGCGCCCTTTCAGGGCGCGGGTGGTGGTGGTGGGGCGCATCCGCCGGTTCCGCGCTCGCTGTGCTCGCGCTCCACCGGCGGTTATTCCCGTTGGTGCCCCTTCGGGGCAGCGGAAGTGAAGCGGAGCACGTCGGCGGCATCGAGTTCGTCTGACTCGCTGCGTTGTGCCCCTCCGGGGCACCCGGAGATGAAGCGGAGGGGCGGCGAAACCGCAGCAAAACCGCACCGGAGGAGCGTCGGGGCTTGCGTTATTGGGTTGGGGCGGGGTAGATGGGGCTTTCCTTTTTTCAACACCTCACGAATGTCCCATTCCTTTTCATCATGAGCAGCAAAGTTCTTATCATTGGCGCCGGCGGAGTCGGCAATGTTGTTGCGCACAAGTGTGCGCAGGTGCCAGAGGTTTTCTCTGAAATACTGCTTGCTTCGCGCAATCAGAACAAATGCCGCACTATCGCCGCCGATGTCAAGGTGGCGACTGGGCGCGATATTGAGACGGCGGCGGTGGACGCCGATGATGTCGAGGCGGTGGTTGCGCTAATTCGGGTGTTTCAGCCGAAGGTTCTCATTAATGTTGCGTTGCCGTATCAGGACTTGCCGCTGATGGACGCCTGTTTGCATGCGGGGGTTCATTATGTTGACACGGCAAACTACGAGCCGCCAAATCTCGCCCGATTCGAGTATTCGTGGCAATGGGCTTATCGTGAACGCTTTACGGCTGCCGGGTTGACGGCGTTGCTTGGTTCCGGCTTCGATCCGGGCGTGACAAATGTTTTTTGCGCACATGCGCAGAAGCACCTTTTTGATGAGATTGAGCTGATAGACATCATGGACGCGAACGCCGGGGACCACGGGCACCCTTTTGCGACGAATTTTAATCCCGAAATCAACATTCGCGAAATTACGCAAAGTGGGCGTTATTGGGAAAACGGCGAATGGAAGACGACCGCCCCGATCAGCGTGCGCCGCGAATACGATTATCCCGCAATCGGCGTGAAGCCCAGTTATCTGCTTTATCACGAAGAATTAGAGTCACTTGCGTTGAATATCCGCGGGTTGAAGCGCATCCGTTTCTTCATGACATTTTCCGACCAGTATCTTCAACACCTGCGCGTATTGGAAAATGTGGGGATGACGCGCATTGATCCCGTGGAATTTCAGGGGCGGGCGATAGTGCCGATTCAATTTTTGAAGGCACTCTTGCCCGATCCCGCTTCGCTTGGACCGCGCACCAAGGGCAAAACCTGCATTGGGTGCGACATCACCGGAGTCAAAGACGGGCGTCGCAAGCGCGTTTTCATCTACAATGTGTGCGACCACCAGGCGTGTTACCGCGAGGTGAAATCGCAGGCAATAAGCTACACAACGGGCGTGCCCGCGATGATTGGCGGGGCATTGCTGGCGACGGGACGCTGGTTGCGCCCGGGCGTCTGGAACATGGAGCAGAACGATCCCGACCCGTTCATGGAAATGCTCAATAAACACGGTCTTCCGTGGCAAATACGCGAATTGCAATGTGAGGAGCACGCCCGCGATTGAGGGCGGGGGCAGCCGCAGCGAGTCCTGTGCAACAAATGGCGCGGGGTGGTGTTTGATTTTGAGTGAAAACGACACCCAAAACCAACCGTCTGCCGCGCCGTTCTCGTCGGGCATTCACTCTCATTGAAATAATTATCGTGATCGCCCTTATCGGAGTGATCATGTCGCTCGCCGTCCCCCAACTCGTGGAAACATTTTCCAGTGCGAAAGAAGATGCCGAAAGAATAAAGGTAACGTCAACGCTCAAGGCTGCCATCACCCGTTACTACACGAACATAGGGCGACTCCCTTCCAATGAAGAAGGATTGGGCGTGCTCTTAGTCCAGCCCCAGAATGGCGCCGACAAATGGAGAGGTCCCTACGTGGAGAGCGAAGCCAATTTAGTGGACTCGTGGGGAAACCCCTACCAATACCGCCGTCCGGGTCTGCGCAATCCGGACACTTACGACCTGTGGTCTCTCGGTCCAGACGGTCAAGATAACACCGCCGACGACATCGGCAACTGGGCAACGGCGACGCCAGCAACGAATTGACACCCGCCTTGCCAAAAAACACCGATTGCGCCCGCACCATGCGCCGAGCGTTCACACTGGTCGAAATACTCCTCGTCATCGCGCTCATCGGTATCTCCGGCGCGATAATAGTCGCCAACGTGGACGGCATGCTCGCTTCCTCGCGGAAATCTTCTCCCTACGAAGTATTACGCAAAGCCGTCGATACCGCCTGGTATGAAGCGGCGACGGGGCACGTCAAAACGACGCTCTCCTTCGACCCCGAAACGCGCACCATCCGCGTGCGCCCGCTCACGGGAACAATCGCCTCAGCCAACCCCGCGCAAGAGAACAACATCCGCACCTTCCCGTTTGAGGACACCCGCGTCACCGACCTGCGCTTTATCCCGCCTCCCGATGAAGGCGGCGGCTCTTTGCAAACAACATTAGCCACCGAACCCCTCACGCGCCTGCTTTTTTCGCCCTACGGCGGCGTCACCCCGGCGATTGTCGAAATGGACATGGAAGGGCAGACCTACCGTTACCGGATAGACACTTTCGGCGGGACAATTGAAGCCGAAAAAAATTAACGTTAACCTCCTAACTATGACACAGATGCGACGATCCTTTACCCTCATCGAAGTTATCATTTCCCTCGGTATATTCGCCCTCTTCGCGGTGGCGCTTTTGAGCGCAGTCACCACGGTGCAACAAGCATTAATCGACACCCGCGAAAGTTCCGACCGAGGCGAAGCGAAACGCTATGTGCTGCGCCGCGCCCTCGCAGCCACTTCTTACGACGATCTCTCCGCGAACACTTCCGCCCCGCTTCCCGAAGGAGGCAACGTGAGCTGGACAACCGCCCTCGAAGAA
The DNA here is from genome assembly GCA_031269335.1 of Puniceicoccales bacterium. Lineage (GTDB taxonomy): Bacteria > Verrucomicrobiota > Verrucomicrobiia > Opitutales > UBA953 > CALNBE01. The sequence continues at coordinate 52,049 of JAISZI010000083.1, read as the reverse complement.
ACGGATATCCCTGACCTGCACCGCCTTACCCTCTCAATCGACTGGGGAAACGATGAAACCGAAGAAGTCTCCATCTGGGTCTATCGCCCCGAATGGTCAGACCCTTCCTCCCGCTCCAACCTCTTGCAAACCCTGCGGACAGAGTTCCCCCAGAGCCGCCTTTCGACCTTCTAACCCGCCCGCCCGCCGCCGCCAATGAGTCGCCACCTTCTTTCCCAACAAAAACGCCCCCCTCTCTTGCGCCGCGCATTCACCCTCGTCGAAGTCATCATCTCGATTGCCCTCGCAGGTCTCCTGCTCACCGCGCTTTCCCTCGTAAGTTTCGACATAATGAGCGTTTGGGCAGCCCAAGCCGACGACCCCGCCTTCGACCGCCACGTGGACGGACTGCGCCGCGCATTGGAAGAATGTATTGCCGAGACGAATGACGCCGCCGCTTCCGCGGGAACCGCCGCTGTCGCAACGAGTTCCGGTGTCAGCGGAGCCGGCGGAGCCACGGTCTCCTCCGGAAGCGCCCGCGCCGCTTCGTCCGTCTTTGGCATCGCCCCCGCCGATGCGGGCGTCGAGCGCGCAACCTACCTGCGCATAACGAGCGCCCCGGCGTTTTTGCGAGCCGACACCGCCCCGATAGGCTTCGTCCACGGCTGGCTTTGCGCAGAAGACGACGGCCTCGTCCTCTATTGGCAGACCGATGACGAACGCACCGATTCCGCAGAAGAAACGCACCGGATCGTCCTCTCCGCGTGGGTCGAGCAAATGACCTTCCTCGCCTGCAGCGATTCCAGCGACACGTGGGAGGAAGTAGATGCCGCCAACCCCGAAAACATCGAGAGCGGCTCCGCGATATTTATGCAACTTTTCCTCCGCCACGGGGGTCAATCTCGACAGATAACACTTCTCCTAACCAGCGCCGCGCCACACAACCTAAACTACTGACCGACAGCACCACACCTTTTCCATCCACATGGCACCGCACACGCCACATAAAACAAGCCGCTTCTCCTTGCTGGGGCCAAAGTTACGCCCGAAAGGCAGCCGCCGTGCCACGATCATTATCCTCGTTCTCGTCTCCTTTGCCTCCCTCGCCTTCGTCGTTACCGAAATCATAGCCGCAGCCACCGCCCGCCTCCAATGGGAAAACCAGCGCACGCGGCACGACGCCCTCCGCACCGAAGCCTTTTCCGCCCTCGAAACCACCCTCGCCGTCCTCGGCGCTTTCGCCCGCATAGACGGCACCCTCTACGGTCCCGCCCAAGGCTGGAGCGACCCGCTCGAGTTTGCCAATTTCTCCGTCGGCGACGATGCCACCTCCGTCACCATTTCCCTGCACGACGAGAGCGGGTGCTACGGTCTCCCTGCCCTCGCGGCAGACACCTTTGCCTCCCGCCGCTTCTTCCAAGACCTCGGCATCTCCGAAACGCAGGCATATTCCCTCGCCGATTGCCTCGCCGATTGGACAGACGCCGGAGACACCGCCCGCCTCAATGGAGCTGAACGCGACCGTTACCCGGAAGGCGTCGCCCCGCCCAACCGTCCGGTGCAAAACCTCGATGAACTCCGGCTTGTCCAAGGCTTCGCCGAAACGTTTTTTGACGACGCCGGCAACGGCAACGAACTCTGGGAACACTTCTCCGCCGCCATTTCCCTCGTCGGTTCCTCGGCACGCCCAAACATTAATACCGCGCCCGCCGCCGTCCTCGACATCCTTGCTTCCCGCTATGCTTTCACCCCAGAAGCCATCATCGCCGCCCGCGAAGGCTCCAGTAACATCGGCGGCACGGGCACCATCTACCGCAATGCCGCCGACCTCGGCCGCGCCGGCTTCCCCGTCGCCCTCGCAGACGCCGTCTCTTTCTCGTGCACGCGCCTGCGCGTCATTGCACGGGCGTCGTCGGGCGGCGTGAGCGTCGTCGTGGACACACTATTGGACACCTCCGCCGGCGGCGGAAACGCCTCCACCACGCAATTTCCCTTCGCCATCATCCAACAACGCGTGAATGCCCTCTTGCAGGAATAGGCGAAACACTTTCCATCCGCACCTCTGCCTTCTCTAACACTTTTCCTTTCACCAATATCACACTTTCACCTTCTCTCCCCGTGCCACTCTTCAATTCGCCATTTCCAACGCCACCACCCAGCACCGCCGTGCCGGACGACACCGCCGCACCGGTCAATGACACCGCCGCCACGCCCGCCGATGACACCGCCGCCGCCACGTCACCGCCCGCCGAAAATGCACCGGTTTCGGTGCTGCCCGCTTCCAACGCACCGGTGATATCGCCTGCTCCGGGCTGGATTTTCTTTTTTGAAACCCTCCCCTTCACCGAAAGCCTCGCCACCCCTGAAAAAGTCGCCGCCGCCGTCCTTCTCTCCCTCGAATCCCATTCACCGTTTCCCGTCGAACAACTCGCCCACGGACACATCGCCGACGTTGCCGCCAAAAAACTCCTTTATTACGCCACCGCCCGTGAACGCCTCCGCCTCCGCGTAGGCCGTCAACTGTGGGAACACGCGACCTTCCTGCTCCCCGATTTCCTCCTCGCCCCCCGCAAAACCCCCAATCAATGGCATTGGCTCGCGACCCCCCTCGCCATCACAGCCGTCCGCTTCGACACCCCCGCCGACACCTTTCCCGCCGAAATCCGCTCTTGGCCGCTCCCCGAAGCCAACGCCGACACCCCGCTCATCGCCCTCGCCAACGCCGCCCGCAAAGAACGCCAGCCCCTCTGCGACGGCGACCACGCCCCCGACATTCTCCTCTGGAGCGACAACACCAGCCGCACCCGCAACGGAAAGCTCACCGCCCTCTGGGAATCCAGCCACGGCTCCACCGTCCCCATTGTATTTCCCGAATCTACCGCATGGCACGCCGACGTGCGCGAAAGCGCCTGGCTTACCCGCGAACGCAAAAAGCGCACCGCCCTCCACCGCGCCAACGCCCTCCTCATCGCCTCTGTCGCGCTCTGGCTGCTCGCCGGCATCATGGCTTCTCTCTCCTATTTTCAAAAAAAACAGCTCCACGCCGCCACCACCGCCGACAAAGCCGGACAAGCCCAGCTCGACGAACTCAAATTCAAAGCCAGCCGAGCCGAACGCCTCGACGAAATAGAACGCTCCCGCTTCTCCTTCTACGACGCCCTCGCAACACTTAACTACTTCCGCCCGCCAGACATCCTCTTCACCCGAGCCGAAGCCAACGACCACCGCCAAATCCAAATCACCGGCGTCGCCTCCACCACAGGGCAAATCAACACCTACGTCGCAACACTCCGCAAAAACAATTTCTTCTCCGAAGTCGCCGATCCCAAAACCACCACCGCCAGCGAACGCACCTCCTTCGACCTCACGCTCACCGTCGGCGACCTCAAAGTCTCCCGCAGCTCCCCGCTCCCCTCTTCCGCCGAAATCAACACCATGATAAACTCCTTCATCGGCGCCCCCGCCACCACCACCGCCCCCGCCGCCACCACCAATCCTCCACCCACGACACCATGAAAAAGATAGCCTTTCTCACCTCTCTCGCCCGCCAACGCAGCATCACCACCCGCGAACGCCTCCTGCTCGCCTTCGTCCTCATCACCGCCGCCATCATCACGCTATCCCTCTCCATCAAAAATTACCGCGCCGCCAACACCTCCCTCTCCCTCCTGCACACCAAAATCGCCTCCCGCCAAAAAGAACTCGCCGGAAAAACCGCCATCGAAGCCCGCCTCTCCGCCCACACAAAACGATTGGAACCCGCCGCCGCACTCCACCCCTCCTCCTTCCAAGAAATTATAGAACGCGCCGCCCGCCAAGCCCGCCTCCTCCCCTCCTCCGTTCTCCCCAGCAACAAAACCGAAAACGGCATCCAAACAATCTCCCTCCGCCTCACCTTCGCCGAAACAACGATGGAACGCCTCCTCGTCTTTGAAGACCTCCTCCGCGCTCAAAAAATCCCCCTCACCACACTTTCTTCGCGCATCGAACCAACCATCCGCGACGGCGAAATCAGAGTCACCTGCGAAATTGCCATCCATCGCCTCGACACCACTAAAAACGATTCCCCCGCCCGCCCCACCAGTGCCCGCTCCTCCGCCGCCCGGTCTTCCACCCCCACTAAACGCCCCGCCTCTCTCGCCTCCGCAACAAAAGAGCCTCTTTAACAACAACCACAGAGCAAACACCGACACCACCAACAATAACAGCAACATGCGCCACACCTCCTTCAAAACTTTCCTCGCCACCGCCGCACTCCTCCTGCCGCTCGCCACTCAAACCTCGGCAATAACCCCCGCCCCCGCCGAAGCAGCGCCGCCCGCCGCACCCGCAGAAACACCCGCGCCCGCTGCGCCTGCTGTTACGCCACCGGCACCGGTTGCCGCGCCCGCCGCTACGCCTGTGGAAACACCCGCGCCGCCGCCCGCCGTGCCTGCCGCACCCACAGAAACTCCCGTGCCCGCTGTTGCGCCACCGGCCACGCCGACTGCACCCACAGAAACTGCTGCGCCTGCCGTTACGCCTCCGGCTCCTGCGCCCGCTGTTACGCCACCGGCGCCCGCCGCACCCACAGAAACACCACCGCCTGCCGTTCCTCCGCCGCCACCCGCGCCCGACGCTCCTGCGGAAACCCCACCTCCACCGCCCGCCGTCACTCCGCCGACAACGCCACCGCCTGCGCCTGTTCCCGCCGCACCCACAGAAACGCCCCCGCCCGTCGCTGCTCCGACTGCTTCGCCGCCGCCGTTCCGCCGCCCGGGTTTCCGCGAACGTTTCCGCGAAAGCGGCAATCTTCCCCAGCCGCCCCCGCCCGCCGCCGCCGCTGCCCTCTCACCCAACGACATTGTCGGTCCGGTCATCCTCGTGGACGAATCCCTCCCGCAAGTCATTGCCCTCTTCGAGAAATACACCGGCAAAATGGTGCTCCGCTCCCAAACGCTCCCCATTCTCAAAATCAATTTCAACGGCACCGAAAATCTCACCCGCGCCCAAGCCATCATCGCCCTTGAAAGCCTTCTCAGCATCAACGGCGTCACCATTGTCCCCGCCGAAGGAGCCGATTTTTACAAAGCCGTCCCCGCCGGCACATCAACGATGGAAGCACCGCCGCTCTACACCGAATCTACGGAAAAGCTCCTCCCCTCCGAGCGCGTCATCTCCCGCCTTTTCACCCTGCGCAACACCACCGCCCCGCTCATCGATCCCGCCCTCCGCCCCCTGCTCAACTCCGGTCGCGGCGAATCCCTCATCTCCTATCCCACTGCCAACGCGCTCCTCCTCACCGCCTCCACTAATGCCGTCAAAAAAGCCGAAAAAATCGTAGCCGCCCTCGATCTCCCAAAGGACGTTTTCTTCTACAAACCCACGCACATAAAAGCTTCCGACGTCAAAAGCATGTTCACGAGCCTCCAGACCGGCGGAAGCCCCCTCCGGAACATCCTCGGCGGCGACTTCACCATCGAAGCGGACGACCTCTCAAACCAAGTCGTGATTGTCTCCCTTCCCCAAAATCACGAAAAAATCCGCACTATTATCAAAGATATGGACAGGAATAGCATGTCGCTTTTCACCTTGAAGCTCAAACACATAAAGGCGTCCGATGTCAAAACCATGCTCCATGCCCTCCAAACGGGGCAAGGCAGCACCACCACCGTCGCCCGCCCCGTCGGTGTCGCCGCCGCCGCCCGCCCTGCCACCACCCCAAACGCCTTCCGCAACGTCCTCGGCGGCGATATTATCATCGAAGCCGACGACCTCACCAATACGCTCATGATCGTCACGCAGCCCCAAATCCGTGATAAAATATGCGAAGTTATTGAGCAGATGGACGTCAGCGACATACCAAAGATGGTCACCGAAGTCATTGGCCTCAAACACTCTGAAGTTGCCACCGTTGTTAATATCTTAGAAACTATAGTTACCGGAAAAACCTCCGCGACCAGCGGCACTGGTGGCGCAACTGCAAGCCGCAACACCAGCAGCATGGCAAACACCCGTGGCGGCTCCTCGCTCGGCGGCACTTCCACCTCCGTCCAAAGCTACCGCACCTACTCCTTCACCAACCGCCGAGTGAGCACCACCGGCGTCGCCAACACCCTCGGACCTACGGGTGCCGCCGTGCGCACAACCGTTACCACGCCAGGCACCCCAAACGCTTTCAGCGACTATATCACCGTCTCCGGCGACGAAAGGAGCAACTCGCTCGTCGTTGTCGGCACCAGCGATGACGTTGCCCAAATAAAGACCTTTATTTCAAAAATAGACGTCCCGCTTCCCCAAGTCCGCATCGAAGCGATAGTTGTAGAAGTGACCCTCAACAACGAAGAAGCCAGCGGACTCGACACCCTCGGTCTGGGCTACAAATCGGGCGCCACCGTCGGCGGCATTACCGCCCCTGACTATAACTACAACACCTCGAGCGTTAAACTCCCCAACAGCAGCAATCCGCCCTTCGCCCTCTCCGGTTCCCTGCGCGACTTCTCCCTCAGCGTCGTCTTCGGTCTGGCCGAACGCAATAGCCGCATCCGCATTCTCTCCGCGCCCCTCCTCAGCACCTCCCACAACCAACCCGCCAACGTCTTCGTCGGCGAAGAACGCCCGGTAATAACCTCCTCCACCTCCGACATCGTCAACACCAACACCTCCCGATCCACGGTCGAATCCAAAAAAATCGGCCTCGACCTCACCGTCACGCCCCGTGTCGGTCAAAACGGCTCCATTGAGATGAAAGTTGACCAAAGCACGAACTCCGTATCGGGCACGGTCGTCATTGACGGCAACGAACAACCCATCACCGCCCAACGCAGCGCCTCTTCGTATCTCATTGCAAACCACAACGAAACCGTCGTCCTCGCCGGTCTCCAATCCTACCGCGAAACAGAATCAAAAGGCATCATGTGGCTCCTTGGCTACATCCCCTTCATCGGCGAACTCTTCCGCCCGGAAACACACGAAACCACGCGCACCGAAATAATCATCTTCATCAAACCTCATATCATTAAACGAGATACAGACGCTTCCATCGACGCCACTCCGGGTCTCACCCCGGGATCACTCACCCGCATCGACGCCAAAAGCTACATCGACACCGGACGTTTCAGTGCCGTAAGCCTCACCGAAGATGAACGCGAAGCCATCGAGATCATCCGCCAACGCCAAAACGAACAAGCCGCCGCTTCCCGTGCAGAGCAGCTGCGCAACGAACAAATCGCACCACCGTCCTCCTCAAAATGAAATCCGCCATGACAACACCACTAACACGCTCCCTCTGCCTCGCCGCGTTCTGCCTCGGCGCCACCGCCCTCTTGCGCCTCTCCGCCGCTGACGACTTCGACCCATACGCCTTTGACGACGCTCCTTCTCCCTCCGGAAACGCCGCCGCAAGTGCCGAAACAAATGCTCCCGGCGGAGCCGCTTCACCCGCCGCAGAAACTCCCACTGCGAGTGAAATTAAACGCGAAAACCTCATCACAAATTCCCCTTTCCGCCGCATTCGCCCCAGAGAAACGCTAACCACCCAAGTCCTCGAAATCCGTGGTTTCACCGGTCGCGGAGCCGACCTCGAAATCAGCATCACAAACCCAGCCACCCGCGAATGCCACTGGGTAAAAGTGCGCGACCCCGACGCCAAATGGTTCGTCGAAAGTGCCGACCCCATCGCCCGCACAGCCGTCGTGCGCATGAACGGGATCCCCATTAACATTGAAATCGTGAAAGCCAGCGAAAACCCAATCCCCATCGTCGCCTCCGGCGCCCCGCCCCGCCGCCCCGCTACCGCCATGCCGGGGCGTCCAGCGGTTCCCGGTGCTGTCGGCGGCGGCGCCCCCGGCGTTCGCAACAACAGTTTTACCGCGCCCAGAGCCGCCCCGATCGGCAACGACGCCGCCCCCGCAGCCACTTGGCGCGGCGGGCAACGCAGAGCCGAAGCTGCCGACAGCGAAGACCGCCGAGCCAGCCGCAGCGGCAGCAGTGGAAGCGGCGGCGGTCGATTCCGCGAGAGCACCGGCGGCTCCGCCACCTCCTCCCGCTCCGCCGGTTCCCGCCGCAACCGAAATTAACAACGGCGGCGAGGCAGGGCATTCTTAACTGCCAGAGTTTACGTTCGGCGAGGCAGTTAATTCGCGGGCGAGGCGGGCGGCGTTAGTGCGGGCGCAAAACTCGCGTTCGACCCAGAGGCGGGCAGCGGCACAAGTGCGAGCGGTGAAAACGGGATCGTCCCGCACCCGGCAAAGCGCGTGGGTCCAGCCAACAATATCGTTTGACGCAACGATTTGCCCCGTGACTTCGTGGGTGATCGCCTCGGTGGTGCCCGCCGTCGGCGTGCTCACCACGGGGACACCGTGCGCCATTGCCTCAGGGATCACATTAGGAAGACCGTCGCGGTCACCATCGTCCGCAACAATGCCAGTGAAGACGAAGACGTCAGCCCAGTCAAATTGAGCGGACACCGCCTCGTAGTCGAGATGACCCAGAAGCGAGACGAAGTTGTTAAGCCCGGCTGCCGCGATGCGGCGGTTAATTTCTGATGCCAGATTTCCTTCACCAACAATGTGCGCGGCAAAACGTGCGCCAGCATCGCGCAAGGCACGGTAAATTTCAATTTGGGCGAGAAAGCCTTTTTTTGGCACAAGACGACCGATGCTCAAAATCCGCAACACGCCCGCGTCGGTGCGCGGCTGAACCGATGCTGCGGGGACGGGCGGCGCATCTATTCCGCGGCGAATGAGGTGAACACGCCGCGGATCGGCACCGAGTTCGAGCAGACGACCCCGCGCCATGTCCGTTGTGGTATGAATGAGGCGCGCACGGGCAAGTTTCTGCCGCAAAGTCCAGTCACCGCCCCTGCAAAAGATGTCGTAGGCGTGCGCCCCCATTGAGAACGGGATACCGGTAATTTCACGCAGGAGCCATGCGGCGGCCGCAGGCATTGTGCCCCAAACGGCATGAAAAAGATCAGGCGGGCGGGCGCGAAAGAAGTCGCCCTTATCGAGGGCAAAAGCAAGACCGAGGAGATTTTCCCCGATGTTGAGCAAGCCTGGCGGCGATTCGCTCATATAACCCGACCACACCCGCCGCAAAACAGCCGGACACCGCCATGCCCACAACGGGATTTTGAAAAAAATCACGCGGAAAATAGATAAAAACGGGTAACGGCAGACCCGCATTCCCTCCCATTCCGCCTTTCCGCGCCAGAGCGACCATAATTCAATTTCGATATCGCCGCGTTCCCGCATTGCCCGAACCTCCCGCTGGAGAAAAGTCTCCGTTTTTACGGGAAAACACGTGAATAAATAAACGATTCGCATGAGCGGGCAGAAGACACCCTACCCAACGAAACTTCGTTTCCAGCGCAACCCCAAACACGCAGCCAATTACCCAGGACGTTGCCCTGGACCATGTTGGGGCCGCCCCTTTGGGGGGCTAACGGTGTTGACGGACGTTCGAACCCAGGGCGCTGCCCTGGGAAAACATGGGGCCGCCCCTTTGGGGCTTTGTTTTTGGTGGTTGCCATATACCCAGGGCGTTGCCCTGGGCTATCTTAGTGCCGCCCCTTTGGGGCTTTGTTTTCCTTCCTTTCCCCTCCCCAGTGCCCGTTGCCCTGGGCTATATTGGTGCCGCCCCTTGGGGCGAAGCCGGTAACGCATCCCCCGGAGGGGGATAACGTGAATAACCGGTAGTGAAGCGCAGCGGAACTGCCGGACAGCGACCCTCTCTCCCCGCGCCCCGGAGGGGCGCGACTACAAGTGCCGCAGAGGTGCAGCGGTGGTGGATTCGAGGCGGCAGTGCGCAACCGAGGTCTGGAGTTGCGCCAACCACAAAAACAAAGCCCCAAAGGGGCGGCACCAATATAGCCCAGGGCAACGCGCCCTGGACGACCATTAGGATGCGCCGTTGGCGCATGGGGGCGTCCGGCTTTTGCCTAAAAAACGGTTTTGGGGTTAAAAACTTCCTTTTCCGGCGGGCGGTTTTGGGTTTCAGTATGACGGGAATGGAGGTTTCTTGCGAACAGCTTTTGTGGGTATTGTTGCTTACGCCCCTTGGGGCGTCGGTGATTTCGGCGTTTTTTTTGCGGAGGAGTCGGTGGGGAGCGCCTGTGCTCTCTTTGGCGGCGTCGGCGGTGGTTTTGGGGGCGGTGTTGCAGCTTTTCGCGGGGTTTGATACTGGGAATCCTTTGCGGGTTGGGGTCCGATGGATTTCGATTGGAAATTTTCACGCAGACCTTGGGTTTCTGATTGATGCAAATGCGGTTATGATGCTTTTCGTTGTCTCATTTGTTGCGTTTTGGGTGCATGTTTTCAGCATTGGGTATATGGATAAAGATGCGGCGCGGGGGCGGTTTTTTGCGGGATTGTCGATTTTCTTATTTTCGATGTTGGGCGTCGTTGTTGCCGACAATCTTTTCATGATTTTCTTTTTTTGGGAGTTGGTTGGGTTCAGTTCTTACCTGTTGATTGTGCATTATCATGAAAGGGAGGAGGCGGTGGCGGCGTCTATGAAGGCGTTCATTGTCAACCGGATCGGGGACATTGGTTTTTTGGCGGGCATCGTGGCGTGTCGTGCCATATACGGCACGGCGGACTTGGTGGCGTTGGGGGAAATTGCGGGGACTGGGGCGGAAAAAAGCGTTATCGTTGGGGCGTTGTTGTGCTGTGGTTTTTTGGGGAAATCCGCTCAATTTCCGCTTCATGTTTGGCTGCCCGATGCGATGGCTGGACCGACGCCGGTGTCTGCTCTCATTCATGCGGCGACGATGGTGGCGGCGGGCGTTTATTTCTTGGTGCGAGTTTTTCCGTTGTTTCCGCCGCCGGTGCTTGAGGTGTTGCTTTGGACGTGTTCGGCGATGGCGTTGTTGGCGGCGTTGTGTGCGCTTGCGCAGACCGACATCAAGAAGAGTCTCGCTTATTCGACGCTTTCGCACCTTGGTTTCATGGGTGTTGCGGTTGGGTTTGGCATACCTGAACTTGCTTTGTTGCACTTACTTACACATGCCTTTTTCAAGGCGACGTTGTTCTTATGCGCGGGGTCGGTGATCCATGCATGTCACCACGAGCAAGACATGAGGCGCATGGGCGGGCTTGCGCGGCGGATGCCGTTGACGGCGGTGGCGTTTGGTGCGGCGGGGCTTTCTTTGTGTGCATTTCCGTTTACGAGTGGTTGGTTTTCTAAGGACGCCATTTTGGCGGGGGCGTTATTGACGGGGCGAGGCGGGGTTTTTGTGATTTTGCTTTTAGCTGCGTTTGTTTCCGCGCTCTACATTGGGCGAATTTGGCAAATGGTTTTTGGGAGGAGGGAACCGGCTGCCATTGGAGAGGCTGCGGGGGGTGCTCGTGAAAGAAATTTGTGGATGGGGGCGCCGGTGGGGGTGCTTGGTATTTATTCTATTTTTGCCTGTGGCGGTGTCGGCAGTGGGTGGGTTTTTAAGATTTTTGGCATAGATTTTTCCGGTCTGTTACCGGTGGTGGTGACGGATGCGTTTGCGGCTGCCGGTCAGGCGATTCACGAGGGCATTGTGAAGTCCAGCTGGCAAATTTCGTTTTCTGTCTCCGAGCCGAATGCGCCGGCGGCGGTTTTATTAACGGGTTATAGTTGGAGCGTCGCGTTGTTTTTTTTGAGTGCGTTAATTTCTGTTGGCGGCATCGCGTTGGCGGTCTGGTTTTACAAAAAAACGCCTGTTGGCGACAGCTTGCAGGAGCGTTTTCCGCGTCTCTACGCCATGCTTGAATATCGTTGGATAGACGCGTGTTACGATGCTTTTGTGGCAAAGTTTTTGCGTCCTTTTGCCAATGCCGTCGGCTTTTTGGATACTCTCTTTGTCACTGGTCTTGCTGTGCGGGCGGTTGGGGCGGGCATTCCGGCGTTGCTGGGTCTTGCCGGGCGGCGTTTTTTGCACACGGGGAATCTGCGTGGTTACCTGCTCTGGTTTGTGATTGGTTCCTTGATTTACGGCGCGGTTTTCTTGATAGGCTGAACGGGGACACGGCATTTTTCTTGATCAATCCGAAATGTAGTCTGATACGAATTTGTTGATGATTTTTGCGGTCAAGGCTGGTTTTTCGAGGTGGGGCATGTGGAATGCGTTGGGGACGAAGGCGGCGATTCCGGCGGGCAAACGCGAAGCCATTTCGGTGGCGATGGCATAGAATTTTCTGTCGTATTCGCCCGTGAGGCAAAGCACGGGAACTTTAATTTCGTGCAAGCGTTCCCAGAGAGAGGGCAAGGCGCCCGGACCGAGACCGCAGAGGCAGGCGGCGAGACCGTCGGCGGTGTTATGTAAATACCTTGAAAGCAGCTTAATATGTATTATTGTGTCCAGGGTTGGATCGACATCTTTGAGTCCGTCGAAAATGTGGTTGTTAAACCATGAGGAGAGAAATGGGCGGAGGCCGCATTTGCGGATGCCTTCGGCGAGTTCCGCGTCGTCAACGAGGCGGAGTAATCGTTTTTCCTGGGAGGCGATTCCGGGTGAGCCGCCGACGATTACAATGGCTGAAAAAGCGATGGGATTTTTCAACGCCCAGTGGAGGGCAATTCGTCCGCCCATGGAATAGCCAATCAACACGGACGGCTTGCGTTTGGCACTGGGGCTTTCTCGGGTTTCGTGAATGAAACGGAGGTGTTCTGCTTCCAAAAAATCGAGACACACCGGCAGCAAAGATTTTCCGGAGGGTAATTTGGTCTGGTTGCCGCCGTGCCCAATCAAGTCAGGTTGGAGCCACTCCCAGTCGTCCGGTAAATACGGTCGCAAAATATCAAAGTCGGCACCGCAACCGGTGAAACCGTGAAGGGCAATGATTCGGGAAGCATTCACACTGGTTAGGTTTCCTGCGGAACAAGGGCATTTTCAAGCCCGTTTTTAAGGGGTTTTTCGATGATGGAAAGAGAAGCGGTAATTTTTTTACAGAGGCGGCATGGGGCAATCGAGGGAGCAAGCGATGACGCGCAGGAGTTCTGCTTCTGATGGGAGGATGGTTCCGTCGGTGGTTGCTGCTGTTGCGGCGGCGTGGAGGATGATTTGTTTCCAAGCTGGGGAAATGTGGGCGAGCAGATCGAGGGCGTCGTCGAGGCGGCGGAGATTACATTCGGTTTCGGGGAGGAGATAGAGCTTACCGGCGAGCTGGGGCAAGGTGCGTGCGGCGTGTTGAAAAGAATCTTCGGGTTTTGAGTGCAGGCTTTTTCCGGCGCGGGCGACGAAAGAGAGAACAATGCTTGTGGCGGATGCGAGCGTGCTATGCGGGAGGTGGTGCAGAGCAGAGGCGCGGCGGGGGTTGCGCAGCGAAGCGATGTGGTGGCGGAGGAGGTGGAGCAGGGCATATTCGAAAATGGAGAGGCGGCCATCGGCGTCGGCGAGACTTTGGGCACTTTGCATGAGCATATCCTGATCGGCGGCGGGGAGGGCATTTAGGGAGCCGAGCGCAATTTGCAGCAGGGGGAGGCGTTGGAGGGGGTTGAGGATTGAGACTTCTTTTTTTAAGGAGTCGGGAAGAGCGTTGAGGTTGATTATTTTCCCTTGTCTTGCAAGGAGTTCCGGATTTTTCTCGAGAAGGAGACAGAGGATAACCAAGGGGGCGAGAGCGGGGGTGCGGGCGGCGGAATGGAGCGTTTGCGGAAGCGATTGGGTGATTTGGGAGGCGAGGCCTATTTTGGCGGCGTTGAGAGAGCCGATAGAGGCGACGATGGATCGGGCGGTTTGAGAAGGAGGAGCGGGTCTGAGAGGCGTCTTGTCAAGGGTGGGCGGACGTGAATGGAGTTGGTCGGGTGAGGAAAAGTCAAATTGAGGCATGATGGCTTTGATCCGTTCCGGAAGAGGCGGGTGGGTGGCGAACCAACTGGAGAGGACGTCGGAAATACCTTGGGCGAAAAAGAAATGACCGATTTCTGCGGCGTGGGAATTTTGCATTGCGGAGCCGGATGCGTTGATGCGGATACGGTTGAGGGCGTTTGCCATGGCGTCGGGGTTGCGCGTGAATTGCACGGAGGAGGCATCGGCGAGAAATTCGCGTTGGCGTGAGATGGCGCATTGGATTAGGCGACCAAAAAAGTAGCCAAGGGAGCCGATGATTATGAGGGCGGTGGCCGTTAGGATAATAAAGGCAAGAGCGACCGCAGTGCCGTTTTTCTTTGAGGAGGAAGACGTTCTGACGAAACGGAGTGAGTAAAAGAGCACACGCCCGATTGTTACGAAGGCGAGGATGCCGAAGATGATGGAGGCGAGTTTGATGTTCATGCGCATATCGCCGTTGAGGATATGGCTAAACTCGTGTCCGACTACGGCTTGCAGTTCGTCGCGGCTGAGGTTTTCGAGAGCACCGCGGGAGACGGCGACGACGGCGTCACTGGTGGTGAGACCTGCGGCGAAGGCGTTAATAGCCGGTTCGTCATCAAGGACAAAGGTTTGGGGGACGGGGATGCCCGCAGAGATCGACATTTCTTCGACGATGTTGGCGAGGCGGCGTTCTGCGGCGTCTGTTGGGGAGGGGGAGATCGGGCGACCACCGAGCATTTTTGCAACGCTTGCGCCGCCCGCACTCAACTGAGCCCATTTAACCCATGCGCCGATGCCCGTCACTGCTATGACAACGAGGAGGGTAACGAGGGCGGTCTGGGCGTCCCAGAACACGAAGGTTTCGCTCCGACTTTGCCCTTGTGAGTAGATGAGGCGGACGGCGGTGTAGGCAGCAGCGGCGACCCCGAACACTGCGAGGAGGAAAAGGATGACGAGGCGATGCGTTTTTGTGCGGGCGCGAGCCTGTGCCGTGAAAAAGTCCATGTGAGGCGTAGATGCGGGAAAGGGAAAAATTCGTAACTATCACCCTTGCAGGGTAGTAGCACTTTCGAGGCGGATGCTGCGTTTTTGGCGGTGAATGGCAATGATGAGGGCAAGCCCGACGGCGGCTTCGGCGGCGGCGACCGCTATGGCGAAAATTACGAATAGGATGCCAGCGGTGCTGTTTTGGGGATGGGCGAGGGCGTTTTCGGGTGGGAACCGCCAGAAGGCGATGAAGTTGACATTGGCGGCGTTGAGCATGAGTTCGACGCCGAGAAGGGTGAATATGGCGTTGGAGCGCAGTAGGATAGCAAGCATTCCAAGGGCAAAGAGCAGAGCGGAGAAGAGGAGACAGCAGTGGAGCGGTGCCATGTGCGTTATGTTAGCGGTGTGATTGTTTTTTCAGGCGCAGATTAGGCGGATGAACTCGGCGTTATTTTTAGTTTTGGAAAGACGTTCCATCATAGCTTCGGCGATATCTTCAATTTTACCGCCGACCATGGCGCGGCGCAGGAAGGAAGCGGCTTCGAGCGCGTTGGGGTCGAGGATTAGTTCTTCTTTGCGTGTGCCGCTGGCGGCGAGGTTAAACGCCGGCCAGATGCGTAGTTCGGCAACTTTGCGGTCGAGCACCATTTCCATATTTCCCGTGCCTTTGAATTCCTCGAAGATGAGGTCGTCCATGCGGCTGCCGGTCTGAATGAGTGCGGAGGCGACAATGGTGAGGCTGCCGCCTTCTTCGGTATTGCGTGCGCTGGAGAATATTTGGCGGGGTTTTTCGAGGGCGCGGGAGTCTATGCCGCCGGTCATTGTTTTGCCAGAGCCGACTTTGGCGTTGTTGTAGGCACGGGTTAGGCGTGTGAGAGAATCAATAAGGAGCACGACGTCGGCGCCGACTTCGACGAGGCGGCGGGCGCGTTCAATGCAGGCTTCGGCGGTGCGGACATGGTTTTGGACATCTTCATCATTGGATGAGGCGTAGAGTTCTACGGAGGGGAGTTCACGGCGGAAGTCGGTGACTTCTTCGGGGCGTTCGTCAACGAGGAGAACCATGACTTGGCATTCGGGGTGATTTTCGAGGACGCCCTGAGCGATGTCTTTGAGCAAGATAGTTTTACCGGTGCGGGGTGGGGCGACAATGACGCCACGGGTGCCCTTGCCGATGGGGCAAAAGAGGTCCACTACGCGGTTGGTGAGGCGACCGTCTTTGGTCTCAAGGTGCAGTTGTTTGTCCGGGGCGATGCTCGTGAGTTGTTGGAAGGAGTGGCAACGGTGGCGTGCGGCAGGGGGTTTTCCGTCTATAGTTTCGATGGAGCGTAATTTTGGATTGGGGAAACGGCTGTCTTTCACGCCTTTGCCGATGACGTAGTTGCCGCGGCGAAGTCTGAAGCTTCTGACAATTTCACGGGGGACAAAGGGGTCGCTGGGACGTGTTTTCCCTCCGCGGGCGGGTGAGAGGAGCACCCCGTTTTCTTGTTTATCCGGCTCAAAGACACCTTCAAGGGTGACGACGCCGTTGGAAGTGGGCGCGGCAGGTTTGTTAGCAACGGCAGAGACCGCGTTGCCCGATGACTGTGTTTGTGCTGCCGCAGAGGGCGCATTTTCATGGGATTCGCTCATGATGGATGAAAAAATGAAGAAATGGCAAAAGCAGCGGTCTTGAGATACGCAAATCCAAGGCGCGGCGGGTGCCGTTAGCTTTAAGAAAAGGATGTCGCCGGTCGTGCAGTCACTGGTGTGATCATTGGCGAAGGGGGCGACGCCGAGTGAACTTTGCGTGACTCGCAGGCGTTAACGAAAGTTTTTGTGATGGAAAAATGGATAAAGGGGCGGGGAGAGCAAGCAGAAAACGCGATTTTTCTCGATAAGGTCGCCGGTGGGGCGGTTCACATTGCAGGCGGGATTAATTATTTTTTGGGTGGTTGGCGGCGGGTGAGCGAGGGAAAATTGGGCGAAATTTTCCGCTCGCTATGCGTGGGAGGTCAGGCCTTGGTATTGGAGGAGTCCGCTTTGTCCGAGCCGGAAGAGGAAGTGAGTTTTTGACGTTCTTCGGCTTCGATTTTGGCACGGATCGCGGCGCGTTCCTCTTCTTCGATTTCTTTTTTGCGGGACTGTTTGCGTTCATCTTCGTCCATGGCGTTACGCATTTCGTCCTCAATTTCGTCGCTGGCGCGTTTGAATTCGCGGCGTGCTTTGCCGAGACCGCGAGCGAGTTCGGGGAGTTTGCTACCGCCAAAGAGGAGGATGACGACGATGACGATGAGTATGATGACGCCCGGATTGGCGTTTGTGATGAAAGCAAGAGAAGTATTCATTGGTGAGAGAGTGCTGCACTTTTTTTTGCCTGGCAATCACGGAAAAGTTTCCGCGATTACCAGACGGAGGTATGTTGACTTTTTGGTGTGTTAGGTGGTTTTCTCTTTTTCTTCTACTTTTTTCTTTGGGGATAACGCGAAGTCGTCATCCGTGAAGAAGATACGCGTTCCTTTTTCAACGGCTTCGTTGATGCGGAAGATGGGTGCTTCGCTCTCGAAAGCGTGCGCACCGTCGCAGTTGAGGGTTTCGCCGGCGTCGCCGCGGATGGTTCGGAGGAAGTTTTCGATATGGAACTGGTGTGCAGTTTTTTGACCGAGGCGAGAAGTGAGTTCAAATCCTTCCGGGGGAGGCGTGGTGCGGCTGTCCGCGATGCCGTCGGAGGGCGGTTTGGGTGCTGGGGCACCGGGGACGAGGGCACCGAGTTTGACGAGGTATTCAAAGTAAGGTTTCGCATCATCTTCGGCGAACGCTTTGATATTGCCTGGGACTTCGGAGATTTTGAGGGAGCCTCTGTCGCCCATGAAGGTTTCAAAGTAACCGCCGCCGTTGCTGGTGGTGGTGAGGACTTGATAGTAGGCGCGGGCGACTTCGCCCGGAGGGCGTCCGGG
This sequence comes from Puniceicoccales bacterium, assembly GCA_031269335.1. Taxonomy (GTDB): domain Bacteria; phylum Verrucomicrobiota; class Verrucomicrobiia; order Opitutales; family UBA953; genus CALNBE01. The sequence goes on along the minus strand of JAISZI010000083.1, from coordinate 34,385 downwards.
GATTTTGTCGTAGTCGAAAATACACATTACGTTGTCATACCACTCGCGGGGTTTGTAACCGCGGCGTGGGACGGAATAGTAATCGTTGCCGCCGGCGGCGATGACAGACCGTGGGCGCCCGAAGACCCAGTTGAAGATGTCAATTTGGTGGGCACCGAGGTCGGAAATGGGACCGTTGGAATACGCTTTGAACCAGCGCCAATTGCGAAACTCGTGCGCGTTCGCCATTTCGACTTTTTTCAACAGTGCCTTGTTCCTATCAATGCTTCGTGCAAGACCGGAGGACAACGCGATGTCTCGGCTGTTGTTTATGGAACGGTTCCATTGTCCGCTGGCGTTTGTGACGTCGCCGAGCAGGTTGTATTTGCCAAGGAGGATGTCGCGGAAATATCGGTAGTTTGGATTGGAACGGCGTTGATGTCCGATCTGGAGGAGTTTTCCCGTTTTTTGGGCGGTGAGCACCATTTGACGGGCTTCGTCAACAGTGCGTGCCATCATTTTTTCGCAATAGACGTGTTTTCCTGCTTCGAGACCCATGATGCTGTGGCGGGCGTGCCAGTGGTCGGGCGTGGCGACGAAGATGGCGTCGAGGTCTTTTTCCGCACTCAGCATTTCTCCTATGTCGCGATAGCCTTTTATCTCTCCTGCCGGATAATAGGAGGAAAGTTTATTGGGTTTGTAAACGGGAAGACCGGACTCGTCCGTAGCAGGCAACCCCGTTACTTTGTTCGTGGCTTGGACGCGACCGTTGTTTTCAGCGCGTTTGAGGAAAGGAACCAACGCATTAGCCCAAACATCGCAAACCGCCTTGAAGCGGAAGGATATCTGTCCTTCCCGAGCAATGGCGAACAACGATTCGAACAGGACTTGTCCTTGTGCGCCGGCACCTACTATGGCGATGTTGATGGCGTTGCCGAGCGTGCGGTTGGAAGGAACCGTAGCGTTTTGGGCGTTGAGATTTCGTGGGGCAAGCACGAGTCCCGCGCCTGCGAGGGCGGACGTAGCGAGGAAGCGGCGCCTGTTAAGCGTCGCATCCCCTGTGCCGTTAGTGAAACGTGGAGTCTCCATCGTTATTTTTCGTTTTGTTAAAGGTTTCGGCGTGGGCGATTAGAACTTTTTCCAAATCGCGAGTTTATTGTATTTCACGAGCAGCAACGCGACCACAACCAATGCGATGTGCACGCCCAGCATGGTGATGCCGGCACTGGAACCGGGTTCCTTGGAAATCGCGATAAACCCGAGCGTAAGTCCCGTATAGAGAAGCCCTTGAAGGAATAGAGAGAGGCGGGTGAAAAGACCGAGGAGGAGTGTCGCGCCGAGACCGATGAGCACATAACCGAGGTAGCTTTCAAATATTTGGAGCGCCCATTCCGGCATATACCAAAGGTCGAGTTTGGTAAATTCTGCGAGTGTCCAATCGCCGCTCTGGGGGAGACCATGGTGGACGATTTGCATCCGGACGGGTTCATCAATTTCGGGCAACGTCGCGAGCGTGACGTTCGCTTGTTCCCCTGCAAGTTTTTGTAGGGCGTCAACTTTTTCCTTTGCGGCGGCGCTGGCGACCTTGGTGGCTTCTTCGGAAGCTTTGCTGAGCACAGAAGTCGCCGCGTTGTATGCGGATGTAAAGACATCGTTGCGGGGGGAGCCGACGCTTTGGGCTGCCTGCGATGCGGCGTTTTTTGCGAGACTGGAGATATTGGCACTTTCGGCGGCTTTATTGGCGATTTCCGAACCATAGTTTTGTTTGAGGAAGTTCGCAGTTGCGACTTTGGCACCTTGGTCGCCGACTATTTCCTCTTGGAATTTACTCAATCCGGTGAAAATGGCACGGCATCCGAGCCAGACGCGGAGTATCCAGAATGCGAGTGTTTTTTCGCCCGGGCAGAGGGCGCAGCAGGGTTTGCTATCGCATCCGCAGGAGCAGGATTCTTCTTTTTTGGAATCCAGGCTGCATCCGCAGGTGCCTTCGGCAGTGGCTTCGGGCGAGTTGTCGTTTGATGTGTGGTTGCTCATGTATGAGAGAAGTTGAAAAGTTCGACTGGGAAACAGGGCAGAGTGAAATAAGTTCCTGGAAAAATTGTCAATCACGGTGTTAACAGTTGGATAAGGGGCTTGGCAGGTGGCAAAACCGTCGAAATGGAACATTTTTTGCATAAAACACACTCATTCCTTGTATGAAATTCACACAGGTCACCACAGGTTTCGGGGCAGTCGTCCCGTTTTTTGTCGTCTTTTGTCTGCTTTGTGCACCCGTTGCCACGTCCGCGCCTGCGGCTCGCGGCACGTATCTCTCGCCCGGTGCGCTTGCGGTGGACGGTGCACGAAGTATCGCTTACACCGCGCTCACCACGGCGAAGTCTATCGCCGTCACCGACCTTAAAACCGAAAAGACCACCCGTGTCGAAATCGGGCAAAATCCGAACAATCTCATTCTTTCGCCCGACGGTAACACGCTTTACGTCTCGACGGGGGACGCCCGCGGCGCAATCGAAGTGCTTGCTGCTCCAGCTCTTAAGCGCAAAACCCTCATTCCCGTTGGGCATACTCCCGATGGTCTCGCGCTTTCGGCTGACGGAAAAACGCTCTATGTGGCAAACCGTTTCACGGAAAACATTGCCGTCATCAACCTCGCTACCGGCAAGGTGATCAGCACCATTCCCGCCTTGCGTGAACCGCGCACCATCGTCCTTTCGCCCGACGGGAAGACCCTCGCTGTCGCCAACTTCATGCCCCACCAAGCCGCAACAGACCCCAACATCGCCGCAACCATCACCTTCATCGATACCGCCCGAAATACCATTCGTGCCCAAATCACGCTCGGCACGGGGGCGCAGTCGCTTACCGGCATGACATTCTCCCCCGACGGTTCCCTCCTTTACGCCGTTCACCTCCTTTCGCGTTTTGGCGTCCCCATTACCCAGCTTGATCGTGGTTGGACGAACACCGACGCCCTGACGGTCATCAACGTCAAGGAAGCAAAAATCCATGTTACCGTGCTGCTCGACGATCCCGACAACGGCGCTTCCAGCCCCTTTGGCATTTGCCTTGCCAACGATGGACCCGAAAAAGGGAAAAAGCTCTACATCGCCATCGCAGGCACGCACGAGCTTATGACGCTCGACGTAGAAAAAATGCTCGCCCGCGTCCAAGGATTTTTGGACGGAAAAGAAAAAATTCCCTACATTGTTTCTAAGGGAGAATTTGCCGTATCGCTTTCCTTCACTTCCGCGTTCAAGCAACGTCATCGACTCAAGGGGCGTTCTCCCCGCGCAATTGCGTGGGTCCCCGGTTCCGCACGCGCCGCCACTGATACCAAGCCGGGCAGTGAGGGCACCCTTCTCATCAGCAGCAACTTTTCGACCGCGTTGGACAAAGTAGTCCTCGGCGTTGGATCCAATCCCCGCCCCGCTTTTTCCGAAATCGTCCTCGGCACCGAACCCGCCCCTGACGCAATCCGCCGCGGCGAAGCAAATTTCTGGGACGCCTCCATCTGCTACCAACAATGGCTGAGCTGCATTTCCTGCCATGCCGACGGGCGCGCCGACAGCATCAACTGGGACCAAATAAACGACGGCACTGGTAACCCCAAAAACACCAAAAGCCTCCTCTTTTCCCATTTCACCCCGCCTTCAATGATTACGGGCATTCGGAAAAATGCCGAACTCGCCGTGCGCAAAGGCATCACGCACAACCTCTTCACCGTCCAGCCGGAAGAATTTGCCAAAGACATTGACGAGTTCTTGCGAAACCTCCGTCCCCTCGAAAGCCCCTTCCTCGCCGAGTATCGCGCCAAAGACCCGAAAGGTAAGGGCAAGGAACTTTTTGCAAGCACCGGTTGCGCCTCCTGCCACTCCGGAGAATACCTAACCGACATGCAAATGCACGACGTCGGCACAGGCATCGAAAATGACAAAGGACGCAAATTCGACACCCCCACCCTGCGAGAAATCTGGCGGACGCCTCCCTATCTCTACGACGGTCGGGCCATTACAATAAAAGACGTCCTCACCATCCACAATCTCGGCGATGCCCACGGCGTAACCCAACACCTCTCCAAAGAAGAAATCGACCTACTGGAACTCTACATCAAAACACTTTGAGCCGCCCGACGGGGTGGACGGGCGGACGCAGCGGGTGGAGTAAGCGGGCGGACGCGGTGGGTGGAGTAGGCGGGCGGACGGAGTGGGTGGAGTAGGCGGGCGGACGTAGCGGGTGGAGTAGGCGCAGTGGACGCGGTGACAGCGCGGACGCAGCAGGCAGAGCGGACGCAGCGGGCGAAGTGGACCGAGTGGGGCGCGAGCGGTCGATGCGCCGACGGGGTGGCTGCGAGCTGCGGGCTGCGGGCTTGTCCGCTGCGCCTCCGCTGTGCCGCTGCCGCGCCGCCCGCCGTGCCCCGAGAGGGGCGCAACTCCAGACCTCGGTTACACGCCACCGCGTCCCACTGGCTTGCCACCGCGCCGCTACGCCGCTGCCACGCCTCCGGTGCCCCGAGAGGGGCACAACGTGAATAACCGCCGGTGGAGCGCGAGCGCAGCGAGCGCGGAACCGGCGGATAAAAGCCCCAAAGGGGCGGCTCTAAGTTAGCCCAGGGCAACGCCCTGGGTATTCGGCAACCACACAAGCCAAAGCCCCAAAGGGGCGGCTCTAATATAGCCCAGGGCAGCGCCCTGGGTATTTGGGGAACCACAAAAATCAGAGAGCCTCTGAAGGGGTGCCCCTCCCATGCCACAATTGGTGCCGCCCCTTTGGGGATTTCCTTTCCTTCCCTCACTTCCCCAGGGCGTTGGCGTTGCCCTGGGCTATCTTGGAAGCGCCCTCTTGGGGCGCGGGCGATGGGTATTAGAAGCGGATGCGGTAGGTTGCGTTCAGGTGGTGGACGGTGTGGGCGCCGAAGTCGGCTTCGTAGGTATAATTGAAGCGCAAGGAATGGTTAGTGCCGAGGGAGAATTCAACGGCGGGACCGACTTGGAGGGAACGTTCTGGGGTGGCAGGTGCGTCCACGTTAAAGCGGTTGCGGGTGGTGTCGTTTGCGAATTGTCCGGTGATACCCGTTTCGGAGTCAACGAGCTGCACTGCGTAGGCGACTTCGAGGGCGAGGCGCATAACGACGAAGTTGGAGAGTTGGCTGACCCAGTTCAGGTTGGTGCCAAATTTCACTTGTAGAGAGTTTTGTGTGATCTCCTGAAGAGAAAGGGCGGCGAGGGAACCTGTTTCGGTGAAGGCGTCCACGGAGGCATGGACGTATTCAAATCCTGCGAACGGGGTGAAGTGGACGCGTTGTGTGACCGGTATAATTGTGCCGACGTAGGCGGCGACGCCGAGGTCATAGCCTTCTGGCGAGGCGGTTTCGCGTCCGAGGTGGGTGAAGCGTTTGGAGTCGTAGGTGCTGTATCCGCCGTAGGCTTGCAGGTCGAAGTAAATCCATCTGGTCGGCATGATGGACGCATAGACGCTTAATCCGGCGGTTTCGGTCTCTATTTTACCGGCGTTATCGTGAAGCGTGGCACTTCCTCGGTTGTAGTTTGCGTTGATGCCGAAGGTGAAGTTTTCGCTCCACGAGTGGTCAATGCCGACGGTGCCTGAGTAGTTGTTAAAATCGAAAACCGGGTCGTTGTTGCCGCCGCGGTTTCGGGCGAAAGTTCCGGAGACGGAGACGTAGGGAGTGAACTCAATCGCATGCTCATTAATAACGCGTTCGTAGCGGAGGCCTTCGAGGTGGGAGCGCATGGAAGCTGCAGCGGAGTGTGCGTTGGTAACGCTCATGGCTGTCATGCTGGCGAAGGCAAGGGGGGCGGCTTTGTTAAACGTTGTGCTTGGGTCGCCGGAAAGGAGGGCATCGACGGTTCTTCGTGCGGCGAAGTCAGGGTTTGTATTCGCGAGGATGGTGTTGATATAAGAAACGAAATTACCGAGGGAATCGTGCAAGCGCAGGTTGGGAATTTCGGAGAGGTCGCTTCCGAAGAGGAGGCTTAGTCCGTTGCTGTTGTTGTAGATATAGGCGACACCGTTTAGAGCGGGGTTGGACTGGATGAACACGCCCGAAACGCTTCCTCCTGCTGGATTATCTGTGAGGTCGTCGTCTATAAAAATTTGGAATTTTTCGCCGGTGAGGGGCAAGTCGTTACCTAACGCGCTGATGTCAATATAAACGGTGGCACCGGATTCGAAAACCGCGCTGCCTGTGTAGTGTAGGGTGTCGTGGAGAAGTGCCCCGTTATCGCCTCGGATGAGGCGGACAGCGATGTTGCCGGCACTGGCGATATTGCCGAGGGCGGTTATCTGCCCGGTTGAAAGACCGCCCGGTCGGACTTCGCCGCCTAACTCAACAAAGAGGGAGCCGGCGACGGTGCCTTGTCCGGAAAGAAGACCGCCGGAGAGGACGCGGAGTTGTTCGGCGTTGAGGCGAGCTGCGGCGTCGGCACCGAAGTTGAGGAGAGTGCGTTCGCCGACTTCGATAGCGTGGAGAATGCCGGAGTTGTTAGCGGGGACGAAGTCGAAACGGGTGTATGTTCCTACGCCAACATTATCGTCCGCGCCGAGAGCAACGGTGCCGGTGCCGCGGATATGTCTTTCGAGGGTGAAGGGGATGTCTCCGTTGCGCAATTCGAGGATGCCTTCGCCATTTGCGGCGAGGTAAGAGAGGCCTTCGGGGTCGTAAGTTGGATCAAGTAGCGCACGGGGGAGATTGCTTGTAGAAATTATCAAGCGACCTTCTTCAACGATGGTTCCGCCGACGTGGTAGCCGACGCTGTCAAAGAAGGTTGTGCCTGGACCACGTTTTACGAAATTACCGGAGCCGTTTATGAATAGTGTGCTTCCGGTGCGGACATCGTCGCCGTTGTGGCTGAAGGCGAGCGTTGCGCCCCTGGCGAGTTGGACATTCACAGCGGCGTTGGTGCTGTTAAAGGAGCCGCTGTATTCGCCTCTGCCAATTTGGAGAGTGGCGTGGTTTTCGACGCTTACGGTGCCGCTGATTTCATTATTTTCGGATAAAATAACGGTGCCTGTTCCTGTAGTGCCGCCCGTGATGCGGATTTCGCCGCCGCCGGTAGAATAGATGCGCCCGCTCAATTCTGCTGTATCGGATCGGCTAATAATGAGGGTGCCTGTTTCGAGGTGGATTTGCGCGCTTCCTTGGATTGAACCTCTATCAGCACCGTCGCCTATTTGGAGCACGCCGCCCTTGAGATTTACGGCACCGCTAAACGAAACATCGCCGGCGAGGACGGCGGTGTGTGTGCCGATCTTATCCACGGTGCCAGCGACGCCTGTAATATCCGCGCTGAGGTTGATACCGCCCGCTCCCGGATTCAATTCAAGCGTGCTGCCGAGCAGATAAATAGTTTGCGCACTATAAAGTTGATTGCGTTCGAGCGCACCGTTTCCGATTGAGAGTGTTCCGAGGTAAACAAGCGTATTTCCGGAGGAAGTATTATCGCCTATATAAGTGAGGCGGCTTCCATCTAATTTTTGGATATCGCCGGTTCCGCTTATGTTATTACCCATGGTGTAGTCCCCGCCACCGCGATTTAAGACGAGGGTGGCGTCGTTGTAAATTGTTGCAGAGCCGACAGAACCAGACCCTTCGCCCTTGCCTAAACGGAACTCGCCACCGGAAATAACAACTTTTCCGGAGAAGTTATCATTGTCGTGAACGATTATGAGAGCGTTAGTATTTTGTTTTTCGAGTGTCCCTGTCCCGGATATATCTTGGGCGAGTTGATTGTCCAGTAAGCGATCGCCGTTAAAGACGAGTTTAGCATCTCTCTCTATGAAGATGGGCGCGAGTGCGTTTCCGACGGAACCGTTATGGGAGCCTCCTCCTATTTGCAGTGTTCCTTTTGAGACAATGGTTCCGCCCGTATAGGTATTTGCATTTCCTGTGAGAACAAGAGTGCCATCGCCTTCTTTTGTAAGTTGCACTGAGCCGTCTGTTCCGTCTGTGATGGCGCCGGAGAAAACAGCAACGCCATCGGAAGCGTTGCCGACGCGGAAATTTTTCGCGCCCGGCGTGACACTGTAAATAGTGCCCGAACCTTCGACTGAGCCGAGTACTATGTCGCGATCTCCCTCAAACGTCACAGTTAAATAAGTATCGGCGGCGATGGAGAAAGTTGCATTGGCAGGGTTTGCGTTGGGACCGAGGGAGAGGGTGCCGGCAGTTAATTGGAATAACCCGGTGAAGTTTTCGTTTGAACCGGTCAGGGAGAGAGTTCCCGAACCTATTTTTACGAGAGTGCCGAGGTGTTGTTCTGTGGCGCCGTCGCTGAGTTCTCCCGCGAAGGTGATATTGCCGCCGGAGGTATCTACTGTTGTCGTTCCCTGCACATAAACGGTGTTGGGAAGGATGCGGGCATTGCCGTTACTTACGAGTGTTCCGCCTTGTAAATAAATGGTTCCGGTAGAGAGAGCGGATTCGTTTCCGAGGACGATTTTTCCTTTGCCGAGATAAGTTCCGCCAGTGTAGGTGTTCGCGTTGTTAATAAAGAGGGTGCCTTCGCCGTATTTTTCGAGATAGCCTTCGCCTTTCATTGGACCTCCTGATTCGGCGAGGGTGTAATCTAATCTCGAGTCGAAAGTGGCTGCGCCAAGTATCACGCCTTGGGATGAGATAGTGATGACGCGGAGGGGGGACAGCTGCACACGGTCATCGAAAACGGCGTGATTGCCGGGAGCGAAAGAAACGCGGGCGTCGGAGGCAAGGACAAAGTTCACGCCGTTTGCGGCGGGGTCGCCCCATTGTTGCGTTTCGGCATCTTCGTTGCCGACCCAGTAGATTCTCCCGCCCGTTTTTCCGACCACGTCCATGTAGAGGGTCCGGGTGGAAGATTCGTTATGGAAGGAGATATTATAGCGTTCGTCGGTGATTGCGACTTGCAGGCGGGAGAGACTTATTTCGCTTATTGTATTGTAGGAAATAATGGGATAGGAAACTGGCGCGGCTTCCGTTCCACTGTCCAAGCGCCCCGACGTGCTCGTATCTATCACAATTTGGACAACGCCTTGGAAGTCAACATGATTTGCTACGAGGTAGTCGGAAGTGGGAAGTTTTGCTCTTGCTGCTTGCTCGGTGTCTTCGGGGACATCTTGATTTTCTATAAAAGATTCGATGCCGAAGGTATAGTAGAGACTGGAACGGGAGTTGTTAACGCTGTAAAGATTGCCCGCGATTGTGAGTCTTGCGACGGTATCCTCCACCTTAGTAACAATTATGGGATTCCCATCTATATCATGTTCTTCTACGAAATACTTTTGACCGCCTATGCGAATGTTACCGCCTGCGAGGCGGATATCGCCTTGGATATTGCGGGTGTTGTCGATACGCACTTGGTATTTTCCGTCACCATTTTGAACAACGCTTGCCATGTTTCCGGCGACGAGGTTATTTTGTGATCGGGTGGACTGTCCGACGATCTGCCCGGAGGCGCGAATGTAAAGACCTTCGGGAAGTTGAGACACGTTTATCCAAGGTGCGACGGAGGGAGTTACTCCTTCTGGGGCGCCAATAAAAACATGAGTTTTTGCCGCAAATTCGCCTATACCAACGAGGCGTAACTCACCCTCGCGCACTTCGGTGTCTCCGCTGTAGTAAATACCGCCCGAAAGGACTTGGGTGCCCGGACCTTCTTTAATAACATGGAAAGCATTGTCGTAAACAGAAGAGTCGAAATAGTCACCGGTCGAGCCGAGGCTACCGGTGAACACACTTGTCTGGGTGGCATTCGCCACATTAAGGGTGACGGTTGGCCAGTTTGGACCTCCTTGTTGTAGGGCACCGTTCACGATTTCGTTCATACTCCCCGTTTCGCTTGATGCGCGGAGGTTTTCGAGTCTTACGCTGTGTCCATTGATGCGTAATCTTCCGTAGGAAGATTCGCCCCCGATTAGAAGTTCGGTCCCTTCGGGCAAAGCTGTTGCGGAGCCGAGAGCGAGAGTCCCCGCTAATATGGTTGTCCCGCCGGTGTAAGTATTTCGCGTGTTTTCTCTACCGAGCACCCATTCGCCCAATCCGCGTTTGACGAGGGCTGTTGGGATTCCCCCTGGGGCGTCCGGAATAGACGGGGCGAAGACATTGGACGCGGCCTCGGCAGAGGGGTCTTTGTCCCCGCCGAGCACCAGTGTCACGCCGGAGGGATTAGGTGTTTCAAACCGGATGGCTCCCACTGCATTGAATTGCAGCCCCGGTCCACGGGAATTAGCAATCACTCCCGATCGATTGTAATCACTTTCTATAACGGCACCGGCAGCTGAGATAGTAAGCAGGCGTTCAGTTGTAGAAAGCACGTTAGAAATATCGCGCAGCGTTGCCGTCAAAGATGCGTTACCAATCACGAGACGTCCTGCGTCTAAAATATCGGCTGCGCCTAAAACTCCGGTTCCGGTTGTTCCGTTTGTAAGCACAGCATTAAGTATGAGGGTGCCATCTTCGATTCGCGTGTTTCCGATGTAATCGCTTGATGGGTTGCTTAAGGTGTATTCGCCGGGACCACGTTTCGTGAGATGCAGGTTTGCTGATCCAGTACCGGGATCGGCGGTGGCAATTGACCCGATTCTCCCGTCGAAACGGGTAAAGCCCGTTGCGGCAGCGAGATCGGGCGTATCGAAAATAATGGTGCCGACACTTTCTTCGAAAACCTCTGAGATGTGTGTTATCCGGGAACTTGCAACGCCGGATAGGAACTGGAATTCTTGCTCGGTACTTTCTATGAGAGTGAGGGTGCCGGTGACGGCGGTAGGGGTGTCTTTTTTAATGATTTGTCTGACGGTGCTGTCGAGCGTTTCGAGAAGTAAGTTTCCGTCGGCGTTGATGTTAATTGCACCGACGGATACGGTTTCGTTGGCAGCAGCAGTCACGCGCACGTAGGTGTTCACGTTTAACGCACTCGCGACACCTGTTGCGCCGGGTGTAAGCTCAATGCTTGGGGTGGGATAAAGATTAGTTCCACGAATATAAAAACCGGCTCCGCCAGTTTGCAGGCTTGCGCCGAGTGTTAAACTTCCCGTTCCGCGCACACGAGACAGTTCAAGGAACGCTGCAGTTTTGATTGTTGCATTTCCGAGCAAGGTGACATTATCTGCTGTAGCATTACCACCGATTAGGGAATTGGCGAGGGCACCGGCGTCAGCGGCACCGGCACCGGTTATGTAGATTGTCCTGCGTAGTTCAATTACTGGATTTCCATTGACGTCTGTTACTGGATTTCCGCCTCCGTCTGTTTCTTGTTTTGCGGTAATGGAGGAACCGCGCAAGTCGAGTGTAGCGTTATTATCGACAATGATGACAGAGGCATTGCCGATAGGGTTGTCCGTTGATCCGGCTCCGCCGTCATTGAGTGCTAATCTTCCGGCTTCAACGCGGATGGGACCGGAGAAGTTTGAGTCATTTCCAAGCTGCAGGTTTAAGGCTCCCGTTCCTTTTTTAGTGAGTGCGAGTTGCGCGTCAGTTCCTTCTTCTAAATTTCCTCTAAAAGTTGATGCTGTCGAACTCGGAGCATCCACTATTAACGTGCTGGTTGTGGCTATTACATCATTGATAATAGTTCCTCGGCTGTCTGAGAACCTACGGATAATCACATCACTTCCGTTGAGGGACAGCGTGGCTCCCGCTTCCAAAGACACACCTGCTGCTTCACTGATAGAGGCATGGGGAATCGCCTCTGTGCCAGATTCGCCGACTTTTACTGTTGCGTTGCCCAAAATTCTGAAACCGCCCGAGAAGGTGTTAACGCCGGCGAGTTCCAGTGTGCCGAAGCCATCTACCGTCAACATGCCGCTACCGCTAATGGCACTGTTAACAGTTATGGTGCTGTCATTTTTGGTTTGGCCTATCCTGAAAACAGAGCCGGTAGTTGCGGTGCTGGTGCGGGTGAGGTAGATGCCGCGGGTTGCTTCAAACACTATGTCCTCAACGGTTACGTCGGCCGCAGTTGGGGCGGAGGTTCCGTCTCCGGTATATTTCAAGTTGCGGATAATTGCGCCGTCGTTGATGGTTAAACTATCTGCGTCGAAAACTTCTGGGACTGCGCCTAATGAATCTTGCCCGATAGCGAGCGTTCCGCCGGTGAGTATAATTCCGCCGGAATAGGTGTGGTCGATGGTGTTTTTTTGCAAATACCACGTTCCCGAACCGCTTTTTTCTATAGTGAGTTTTCCATTGATAGGATCCTCCAAGGGCAGGCTCATTACGCCGCCACAAAACTCGGTAGCAGTCGTAGAACCCATGCTTCCCGCGAGGGTTAATTTACGATTTCCGGTGCCTTCATAAGCGATGGGATCTGTCCCATTAAAAATGACAATTGGGTTTGTCATTATTTCAATTCTTCCTCCTGCCGACGTGCTGCTTTGCGCACCGAGGGTAAAACTGCGGTTTGTTTTTTGCGCTGTCGTGCCGGAGAATCTCAGCGTCGTATTTTGTCCGCTCTTAAACAGGATCGAAGCAGGGGTTGTGCCGGCACCTATCGCACTGGCGTCGCCATAGTTACCTATTAACGTTGTGTAAGAAATGACGGTGGGATTACCCGCAGAACCAGTATTTATGCTTGTATCTTCCAGGTTCACCACGCCTTCACTTATTTCAACTACACCTGTGAAATCGTGTGCGCCGCGTATTGTTAGCGTGCCGGTGCCATCTTTCAAAATGTCTGCTTTTCCGGTGATTTTACCACCGCCGCCTACATAGGTATCTGCAGCTACTGTTGCCGCCGCGAGTGTGAAAGTATGGTTTCCGCCTAATATAGTGATTCGAGACGGAGTCACATCGCCCGAGATGGAAATGTTGGGAGACGTGCTGCTTGTTGGAGCGTCAAATTCTACAAGGTCATAATCATAAAAGACGGAGGGGGTGTCGCCTGTGGAAATATCCGTCCATTTTTCCGAAAGAGCAATGCCGCCATCGTCGGGGACTGGACTATCATTATTTGCCTTCCATGTAGAAGACGTGGATGCCCAGCGCAAACGGTGGTTTCCGTTGCCGGCAAATTCTAAAACAAGATTCTTGTTTTCGATGTTTATTCTCAATGACAGGTTGTCAGAAACTGTTGTCCCAGAGCCATCGCGTGGGGTGGGCATTGGTCCGCCCGCCAAACTTAAATTAAACACTGGCAATTGGCTTTCTGCGATTCCGGCTTCTTCCCAATGTATCAGGTTGTAATTTCCCGTTTGGACGCCATTTAAGAAATTTAACTCCAACTTGACAGTTCCGGCGGTGCTGGAGAGGAGTTGGACATTTTTTGCGGTTATGAGGTCGCTTAGACCGCTGTTGCCGAGGGAAACTTTTGCTGTACTTGCATCCAGTTTGAGATCGCCGGAGATGCTTAGTGTTTCGAGTGTTTTTACGCCGCCGACGGTCAAGGTGTGCCCGTTGGCAAGGGAGACGGAACCGTCGATATCCGGCAAGGTGGAAGTGCCTGTATGTCCGGCGTAAGATGCTTGCGTCGGAGAAGTGAGTGTAAATTCGCCCCCGCCGGTTGCGCCGACGCGCACTTGTGCTCCATCGGAAATTTGCACGGCTAAAGAGGACGGGGCTGCTTCGGCTCCTAAGACAAGCACTCCGCCGGTGACGATGGTTGCTCCCGTGTAGGATGCTGCGCCTGTGAGCGTTAATGTCGAAGAGCCGTCTTTACGCAGGCTGCCGGTGCCAATGATTTCTCGTGAAAATGTGAGTGCATTCCCGGGTTGTGGGACGAGGTTAAAGGCGAGCGTTCCCGAACTGTTCACGGTAATGGCAGTTGTTGCGCTGCCGAGTGCGCCGGACGACGTTCCGTTGCCTACTTGCAACACACCGCCGTCAATAGTTGTCGATCCTGTATAATTCAAGTTTCCGGTGATAATGAGCGTGTCTGCGCCTTTTTTAACGAAGTCTATATTTCCTTCTATTGATCCGGCGTAAATGTTGTTGGCGGCTGCGACATTGGAGCCGACAGAAAAAGTGACGGGGGTATCCAATAAGTTGTTGATGACAGCAGACTGGACACCTGTTAATGCGCCGATGGCTTCGTTGTTGCCGTTTAGGTCAAACGTTCCCGTGTCCGCTATGTTTACGGGGGCGTCGTCGGCGATTTGGTCGCCGCCCGTGCCGGTGATGATGACCTGGGCGTCGCCGCTTATTCCCAAACCGCCGGAGGAAATAGCGTGCACGCCCGAGGAGCTGTCCACTTTTGCGAGGTTTACGGTGCCGGCGGATGCCGCCAAGCCCGCGCCCGTGTTGTCGGTAGTGCCGGACAAGGTGAGCACCCCAGAACCGACTTTAGTGAGGCGTTTTCCACCTACGCTACTACTTTTGAGGATGGGCAGAATCGTCTCGGTGGAAGACGGGATTTCGAGGGTGGCATTGCCGCTGAGGTTGACGGTAATTCTTTCGGGAAAATCAAGGATGTCGGCTGCGCCCGAGTAAGAGAGCGTAGTTCCCTCGTGCAAGTTGATGTTTTTATTTCCGCTGCCCAATACGTCGATGCCGTTGAAGGCGAGCGTGCCTTGGCGCACGATTAGGTCGCCTGTGAAAGTGCTGGGGGTGGTGAATGCCTCTCTGGCTAAGTTCAGTGTCCCAGTGCCCAGTTTCTCGATGCTGCCTGGACCGGCAATGATGCTGGAAATGGTGATGGTGCCAGCGCGGTTCACGACGAGCCGAGCCCCATCGGCGGCATTGCCGAGGAAGGTGATGGCTCGTGCACTGGCGAGATCGCCGAAATCGCCGCCATTGCCGAGTTGCAGCGTTGTGTGAAGCCCTATCCTGATGTCTCCCGTGAAACCAGCGTTATCTCCGAGAAGGATGAGCGTGCTCGCGCTCGCCTCAATGGGGGTGGCTGAACTCCAGACCGGCCAGCCGAGTGTCAAGGTGAGCGTCCCCGTCGCTTCGGGGTCCTCGAGCAGCCGCCCGCTGATTGTCCCTGTCGTGCCCTTGAGTCCGGTAACTTGCGAGGAAATGATGGTGTCTCCGGCTATGGTCACATTTCCCGAAACTACCGCTCCATAAATGATTTGCAACGCTCCGGGAGTGGTAATGTAGTCAGCGTGACCGCCGCCCTTAATGACATAGTTATTGGGCGAGACATCCCCTTGCGTAATAAGTGCCGTTGAGTCATCATTGATGACGTAGATTGTCCCCGACGAAGCATCATATCCGCCGACATTCGGGTCGCCGTATAAGCTAAAAGTTCTTGCTGGCACAATGTAGTCTGCTTGTAGACTCGGCAGAGACATGCCCGCGAGGAGACTGGCGGCGGCGGCGAGCAACCCGCGACTCATGGAGCATCTCAGGGAAAAAGACGTCGCTGACGGGGACGTTTTCGTGGCGGAACGCTGGCGAAAAGAGAGAAAGGATTTTTTCATGGTCTGCGAAAGGAGATAGGTTGTGGCAAGAACAATGCCGGAAGGAGGCAGTAGCAATGGAAGAATTGCTATAAAACGCAAAGAAAAACGGTGGGTGCCTGCTATGAAAACGGCGGGCGGCGGTGGCATTATCCACGGTGTGGGCGAAGTCTATTGCGCGAGATGACGGCGGCGGCGGCAAACAGCATAACGAAAACGAGATACACAAGCGCCGTTCCGTATTGTGTCTTTTCGGTGAACTCGTTTTGCGGCACTTTCGCGGAAATGACATAGATGTGGTAAGGCAATGCCATGACGCCTTGAAACACAAATTCTCGCAGGCTGCCCGCTTCCCACGGCAGCTCATTGCGGACGACGTAGGCGGCGGTGAACATGATCGGCGCTGTCTCGCCCGCTACCCGCGCCACACCGAGTATCGCCGCTGTCAATAGCCCGGGCGTGGCTCGGGGAAGCACGTTTTTTTGAATGACCTGCCAGTGCGTCGCCCCCAGAGCCAACCCGCCTTCGCGCCAACTCGTCGGCACCGCTCGCAATGCCTCTTCTGATGCGGTGATAACCGCCGGCAATGCCATGAGTGCGAGCGTGCACCAACCGGCTAACAGCGACACATTCCACCCGAAAAACGTCACGAACAGGCTGAACCCAAACAATCCGAAAACAATGGAAGGAACCCCCGCGAGATTCAGAATTGAGAGACGCACGAGACGGACAAAACGCCCGTTTCCGGCGTATTCGCTGAGGTAGATCGCGCACGAGACCCCCAGAAGAAGCGCGATTAACATCGAGCCACCCGTCAACAACGCGCTCCCCGCCAAACAAGGCAGGATGCCGCCAGCCGCGTGGGCGTGGCTTTCCACCACGACAAGCGGCGTAGGTGTTTCCCCGCGAACGCGGGCGTCTTCTTCCCGTGCTTTCTGGTGGGTGCGAAAAGCACTGTCGCCCAGCGTGCGCATCTGCCCGTCTTCTTTGAAAACGTGCAAGGTTTCCGGCGTGCGGGTCAAAAAGGTATTAGTGAACCACGGGAAGGTGTCGGTGCGCTCGAATGCGTCTAATACGGTGCCGGTGCCCTTTATGGCGACGCGCCCTATTACGGCAAATCCGCAGAATAACAGGAGCAGCGTCACGGTGCGCAACAAGACGAACACCGCCTTTTCCGTGGTGGCACCGCGAATGTTGGTGGCAGCGAAGGGGTTGCCTGTGTCGTTTTGAGAACCGTTTTCCATAAATTAGTGCACAGGCGAAACGCGCCCGCGGGTGACGTGCTGGACGATGAGATTTATCAGCATGGTTAGGCAGAAAAGCACCGCCCCGACGAGAAACAGTGCCCGATAGTGGATTCCCCCGTGAGCGACTTCGCCCATCTCTTGCGCGATGATGCCCGTCATCGTGTGCACGGGTTGGGTGATAACGCCTGCTCCCACGGAAAAATCGGGGATAGCGACGCGATTTCCCGCGCACAACAGCACTATCATTGTCTCGCCAATGACACGCCCGAAGCCCAGCAGACACGCCGACACGATGCCCGGAAGCGCGGAGGGAATCACGACGCGCACTATCGTCTGCAAACGCGACGCACCGAGGGCGAGGGAAGCATCCTTGCAAGACTCGGAGACGTTTCCCAATGCGTCCTCGGCGAGCGTAAAAATTGTTGGCGTGGCGACGAGTGCAAGCAAGCAACCGGCTGTCAACGCGTTAAGCCGTTCCGAAAACGGGCACCCGGGCACCCACGAAAGCCACGGTGAATGGGAGATATCCCTCAATGTCCCACCTAATACGCTAATTCCAAAAAAACCGAGAACGACCGAAGGCGTAGCGGCGATAAATTCTATCGCTGGCTTGACAAGCGAACGCTCGCGGCGTCCCGCAACTTGGCTTATGTGGACGGCGGCGGCGACACCGATGGGCACCGCGAGTGAGAGTGCTACCGCGCACACGAGCAGAGATCCGCTGAATAAGGGAAGAATGCCGTAATAATCCTGCCAAAAACTCGCCGTGCGCCATTCTCCTCCGAAAAAAAAGGCTGCCGCCGTAGAAAATGCCGACACCGGCGCGGACGGGTCCCACGCTGCCATCGCCGCCGCCGTTTCGGCAAGCGCCGTCCTGTCTTGCTCAACGGCATGTGCAAAGGCGTTGAGTGCCGCGTCTGTCTCTGCGGAAAGCCCTCGTGGGCGCATTTCGACCAAGTGTGCCCGCTGCGCCGCGAGTGCCGCCAATATGTTGCGCACTTCCGGGAGTGCCGCCCGCGCCCATGTCGCCGCAGATGTTCCAGCAGGGGCATTGGCTCTACCGGAAACCGTGGCGGAGGCAACCGCAGCTCGTGTCGCAAGGGATTGCGAGGAAAGACGCTCCGCCAGATCGCGCAAAGGATCGGCGGCTTCGCTGAAAGCGTTGTCAAAGGCGTCAAATGCGGTGAGGCGTTCGCGGGCGTTCGGCGAACCGGAAAGGGCGGCGGCGAGCTTGCTGCGCAATTGGACGAGTTTTCCGCAGAGTTGTTCGTGTCTCCGCTCAGCGTCGCGCAGGTGCTCCACGAATTCGAGACCGGCGCTCCGGTAAAGACTGCGCGAATCGTGGTATTTTGCGAAAAATGGCACGCCTTCGCGAAAGAGGAACAACATGATGAGCAGCAGCGAGAGCACGACGAGGAAGGCGTTGCAGGCGAAAAAGCTGCGGATGGTCTTGTCCTGATTCATTAACAAAAAGGGGGAGTTTTTTTGAAAAACGACGGGGCGACGGCGCGGCAGCCTCGAAAGTTTCTGCCGCCACCGTCGCCGCCGTCGGCTGTTATTTCACCGGCACAAATCCGGTTTTTTCGACAATCGCTTGTCCTCGTTTGCCAAGGGTGAACTCGACGAACCGCTCGGTTTCGCCGGCGGGATCACCGTTAGTATAGAAGAAGGTTGGGCGTGCGTAAGGGTAACTCCCTGCAAGCACGTTTGCCTTTGTCGGGACACTCCCGCCTATCGCGACGACCTTGACACCGGGAGCATTCGTGTAAGCGAGGCCGACGTAGCCGATGCCGGCGGGGTTGCGCGAAACCTCGGCGATGATCTGCTCGTTGCCCGCCATTTTCTGCGAGCTTTTGGCATAATCGCGCTTGCGCATCGCCATTTCCTGCCAATCGGCGTAAGTGCCTGATGCGGTGTTGCGCGTGTAGAGCGAAATCGCCCCCGGTGTTCCGCCGACTGCCGCCCAGTCCGCCACGTCTCCGGTAAAGATTCGCTCAATCTGGCGCTTTGTCAGGTTCGCGACGGGATTGGCCTTGTTAACTACGACGGCGATGCCGTCGTATGCTACCACCGTGGGTTTGAGGCGGACGCCCTTCGCGGTCGCGGAAGCGATTTCCGGTGCTTTCGCACGGCGCGAAGACATGCCGATATTGGCGTTGCCCTCGATTATCGCGGCGATTCCCGTGGAAGAACCTTCAGCGGCGATTTCAAACAAGACCTGTTTGTTCGTCGCACGGTATTCCTCGGCAAGGATTGGCACGAGTTTTGCCCCAAGGGTGTCGGAGCCTTTAATGACTAATTTCTGCGCATGGACAGTGCAGGCTGCTCCAAGCGCAACGAAAGCCAGAATGGTTCGTTTTAGTTTCGTTTTCATAGTGATCAGTCTTCTGTTTGTTGTTGGTTCCGAGGATGTTCCTCAGAAATTGATTTGGATTTGTGACCGCAGGCCGTTCACCGTCTCGTTGCGCGTAGCACCGGTGGTTTTCCCGCCGACGTAGCCGATTTGGAATTTCACGTCGTTGCCGACGAAGTAATAGTTGGCACCGATGAAGTACTCGTGCAGCGCGTCGCCTGTGCCGGCACTGCCAACGGAGGCAGAGGAGCGGATGCCGTCGGAGACGCGGACGCCGCGCCCGTCGCTGTCCACATAGCTGTAACGGGCGAGAAGCTCGATGTTGTCGGTGATTTTGAAGGAGGGCTGCACCCAGAATCCCCACGGCGAAATGTCGGGCACATTTGGTATGTCTGAAATGCTCGCGAGAAGCAGTTCTGCTTGGAGTGTGAATGCGCCTGCTTTCAGCGTGCCATAAAGAGAGGCGACGAAGGTTTCTCCTCCCTCGGCGGCGGCGTCGGAAGCAGAGGCGCCGCCTTGTCCAGGCAAGTATCCGGCGGCGACACCAAATGTGGTCGCAACATCGGAAAATTTTTGCCCGTAACCGACATTAGCCCAGAGAGCGACGGTGTTGGTGGTCACGTTTCCCACATCGGACGCCGTGGCGACACGCTCCGGATTGGTCACCGCTGCGCCGTAGAAAAAGCCATTCTTTTTACCGGAAGCGGCGGATTTGTTTCCGTCGAGGAAGAGGCCGACGCGGTAACTGGCGGCACCGAGGCGACGCCCGTTGTTATCTTCGACGAAGTAGCGTGTCGCGGCGGAGCGCTCGATGGCGGCGAGGTTTCCGGAGGAAGTGGTTTCTTCGAGGCCGAAGTTCACTTTGCGCAGTCCGGCGTTGATGTCTATTTCGTGTGCGCCGAGGACTTTTCCCCACGAGATAAACGCTTTGTCGAAGAGGTTTCCGGCAAAGTCATAGTTGAGTGATGCCGCCCATTCCGCCCCGATTTTCGCATCGACGCCGAGATAGACGCGGCGGATGAGAAAGTGGTTTACGGCGGGCGGATTTGTCCCCGGCGCATCGCTTTGGAGGCCGGCGTATTGCCCTTGGATACGTCCGCTGATGGAAAGCGCGTTCGTGGCTTTTCCCTTGGCAATCGCACTGATGATGGAGGCGTTTGCCTCGCGGAGAAGTTCGGCACGGATTTCCTCGGCTTCCTGGACGGTGAGGATTTCCCGGCGAACAAGGGCGTCCACGAGTGCGCCGCTGTCTTGGGCAGCAAGGTGAACACCGGATGTCGTGGCGGCTACCAACGCAAGTGCGGCGGCGGCGGCGTGTTTTGTTTTTTGAGTTATCATGAGTTTCGTTGGCTTGTCTGTCGCGGCATTCATTTCGCGAGTTGTTCGCGGTTGAATGACGGTGCGCAGGTTAACCGCCGAAAGTTACGTTCTCATGACCACCTCGTCACAATAGGGTGAAAATCGCCCGTTCTTTTTTTGAACCCCGTTCCCGCATTCAAAACATTGAGCCGCGCGCCCCCGCCCCGCGCCTAATCGGTGCAGGTGAGGACTTGTTTGGGGGAGATTTCGGAGAGTTTCATACAGTGTCGTTTTCGGGCGGCTTGAGCAAAAATTCAGCGTAGTTTTCGGATGTGACAACCGTGTGAGTGGCGGTTGGATAAGCCGACAGGAACGTCCGCTGTCCGCGTGTTTTCGCGGCGGGATTCCATTTGATTTCAAAGGCGGCCAGTGCGCTGTTTGCCTCCTCGATGTAATCAATTTCCTGCTTCTGTTGTGTCCGCCAAAAAAAGCCCTCGGCAACTTGTCCCTCGTTGGAAAGCCGTTTTTGGCGTTCGGCAACGAGGTAGTTCTCCCAAAGGGCGCCGGCGTCAGGACGATTTTCCAGAGGGCGGAAATCGCCGATGACGGCGTTGCGGATGCCGGTGTCGCAGAAATAAACCTTGCGGCTTTTTTTCAGTTCGTTGCGGAGATTGCGGCTATAGGAGCCGAGCCGGAAAACGACATAGGCCTTTTCGAGAATATCTATGTATTTTTCAACGGTTTGATAAGAAAGCCCGCAGGTTTGCCCGAGTTCCTGATAGGAAACTTGCGAGCCAATCTGCCACGCGAGCACTTTTAACAATTTGCGAACGGCGTCCGGGTTTTTAATTCCGCCAAAACTCAGCACGTCCTTGTAAAGCGCACTGTCAGCGATTTTCCGCAACAGCGCCGCCTCGTCGCCGGGCGTTGTCACGACCTCGGGATAAGCGCCAAACACGAGACGATGCGGACGCAGCCGCTGCTCCTCAAGCAAGCCGTGGTGCGCGACTAATTCCGCAAAGGAAAGGGCATGCAGGTGAAACGTCCATTTCCGTCCGGCAAGCGATTCGGCGGTCCGGTTTGCAAGGTCAAAGGCGGAACTGCCAGTCGCAACGAGCTGGACATCAACAACTTGGTCTATGATGATTTTCAGTTTCAACCCGATGTCGCGGACGCGCTGCGCCTCATCAATCACAAGCGTATGGTTGTTCCCGATGAGCGCCCGCAGGCGGGTGCCGCCCGCCGCGTCGAAGACCGCCGCAGTGTCGGGGTCATCGCCGTTGAGCCAGAGCACGCCGGGTTTTCCAGAGAACATTTCCTTCAGCAGCGAGGTTTTCCCCACTTGCCGCGCCCCTATCAGCAAGACGGCGCGCTTGCCGCCAAGGCGTGCCTCAATGCGTTTTTGGATGTCACGTTTTATCATAATACAGAAGATCATTTCTGTTTTATTATGAAATTTCAACAATGAATTTTACGAAAATGCTATTATTTTCCCATTCGGCGTTCTGGAAGCCCAGTGCACCGGCATTGGTCTCGACGGTGCGCTTGGTGTCTCTTTGCCCGCGCCGTCGGCGACACCGCCAAAGTCGGCGGCGATTTCGAGCGTCACGTTTACCTCGACATTCGGATTTTTCGCGAGATGCGCGATGACCGCCTCGTAAACCTCGCCAAACCGGATTTTCCCCGCCGCCGTCGCTGGTGTCTGACAGCGAGCCGCGAGCGCGATGGTTGTCGTTGACCGGTCCGGCGTCATTGTGGCCGAACTGGATAAGAACCGTGTCGCCCGCCTTCATCTCGGCGAGCACGCTGTCCCAAAGTCCCCCGGTGATAAACGTGCGGCTGGAGCGTCCGCCGCGTGCGCGGTTGATGACGTTGACGCGGCTCATGTCGAAAAACGTCGGGAGCGGACGACCCCAGCCGATCGCGCCGGGCGCGCCTTGCGCAGCAGTGGAATCGCCGACCACGAAAATCGTCGGCAGCCCGGGCATGATGCCGACGGTTTTATCGGCTGCCTGATCCACTTTTACGGCCATCTCAACCCGCAGCCAGCGCGAACTCCAACGCGTCGCACGGCACTATTTTTCATAGACCTCCCGGTGGAGCAACTTCGCGCCGCATTGCGCTCGCTTCCGCCCTTGTTGCTCGCGCTCGACAATCCTGCGACCGATTTCGTAATGATCGGCAACGATGACACTGTCGAGTTGACGTTTTGCGAAGCCGCGTGCCACGGCGAGCAACCCGGTCACCTGCTTGTAAAATTCAGCATCGGCAGTCGCGCCCGCGCTGGTGTTGGATAAATTGCTGCTCATTTTGCGCCTCCGGTCTTGATGTTGGCGAAGAGGGCTTTGCCTTTGGCGGTGAGACGGTATTTTTGCGTTGGACTGCGCGGAGAGTCGGGTTGTGTCATTTCAACGAGACCGGCGTCAATGGCGGGAACGAGATAATTTTCGCGAAACGTCGGACTATGCTTTAAGCCAAATTCATCCTTCAATTGCTGAACACTCTTTTCCGTATTCGATAGTGCATTGATGAGTGTTCCTACTTGGTCGCTTACTTGATCGCTTACTTGATCGCTTACTTGGTCGCTTACTTGTGCGTCAACTTGTGCGGTGACCTGGTCGGTGACGGCATTCTTGGTTTTGGTTTCTTTGGTTTCGAGAGCGGCGATGTCCTCGAACTGGATGGTCGTGCGGAAGATGTCGCCTTCGCAGAGTTCGGGGGTGTGTCCGGAATAGATTTTGCTGTATTTGTAGAGGTTGCGGACGCCGGAGCCAAGGGCGTCGGCGTAGCCAATATTGACGAAGAAGTTGGCGATGAGGGGATTCTTTGGTTGCGGGGTGAAGGCGTCGGGGTCGAGTCTGCCGGGTTGTTTAGGGACGCACCAGTTTTCGGCAACGAGGCGGTTGCGTTCGATGATGACTTTGGCGGGGAAGGTGCTGGTGTATTCGCGGTGGGCAAGGATGTTGCTGACGATTTCGCGGGCGATCTTGGAGCGGACGCTAACGGATTGCGCTCCTTCGATATAAAAACGGTCGAGGGTGTGTTTGGCGATGAAGTCCATAATCGCGCCAAAGGCGTCGAGCACGTTGCACGAGACGCGGAGGCGATCGTCGTAACGGTCAAGGTTTTCACGGCGCAGGATGCAATCGGTGACGTAGCCGGGCAGCGTGGCGCGAATGGCTTCGTCGCTTCCGAAAAGCAAAACAGCGGCGAGAGTGAAGCCGGTGTGGTCGGCGGTGCGTCCGGTTTGATAAAGCCCCGCGCTTTTGAGGATTTGCATGTCGTCCATTTCGAGCCACGGGTGGTCGTCGCGGACGACTTTTGCGCGGAGACGGACGGTCTTCATTAGTTTTTCGAGTAGAAGGTCTTCGGCGGCAATGTGCGGGAGAATGCGGCTTTCGGTGGAAATCCCGCGTTTGCGCTCAAACATCAGCCCGACGCGTTCGGTATTGCGGGTGATGTCGAAATCGCCGTCCTCGTTTCGGTCGTAGATTTTGCCGTTGAACATAACGAGTTGCGCGGCGAGCGGGACGTAAGTGTGAAGGGCGATTTTACCGGCGATTTCCACCTCGTCGAGCGCGAGAAAGAGAGTTGGCGCGAAACGCTGCGGATTGTTAAGCGTGTTCACAAAATTCTTCTTGATGTCAGGCAAGGCGGCGCGATTGACGCCGGTGATTTCGCCATCGTCGGCGACACCGAGAAGAAGATGTCCGCCATAGCGGTTGGAGAACGCGCAAACAGTTTCAAAGACGCTGTTGGACAAGCCGTTTTCGCAACGTTTGAATTCTGCGGTCAAGCCCTCGCCGTCAGCAATGATTTTTTGAAGTTCGGCTCGCGTCATAAACTGCTTTGGAAGTAGGTGTTAATAAGACGGCTTGCGCTGGAAAAGAGGAATGAATGTGGAGTATCGCATGGATGTTGTGTCAGTTTTCAGTTCTCGATCCGTCGCCGCCGCGAGCGGACGCCACTCCCATCACAGGTGCAAGGTGGGAGGATGCCCGTGCCGGATGGATTTTTCCCGCACGGCGGCGATGTGATGCTGTCGAGCGGCAACGCGACTCTGATGAATTTCTTCGGCATGGGCAAAAAAAATTGCATGAAAAGAAAGTCGTTTGGAAGCCGAAGTTTCCGCAATTTTCACCTCCACCCCCACCCGTGCACACCTACCCTCGCCACGCCCGTCCATACACACCAACTTTGGAGTGTAGCAATGAATTCCCGCACTCCAAAGTATCCGCATCCTGCCTTCGGGCGCAGTTACTCCACTGGTTAGTCACAGGCCACGGGTTGCACGGGCGTGGTTGTGTTGCGGATTCCTATGGAAAAGGCGGTCTGCGGCGCATGGATAACGGCGGCGCGAGCACCTCGCTTGCGGCTAACACGGCGCGAGCGGTGCCGCGGCGGCGCAACAAGGAGCGCACCGTGTCAGGTGCCGCAGCGGGCAGACGTCGCTCCGGCGTGGCGGCTGGCGGTGACTCTGGCGGCAACAGCGGCGCAGGGGCAGGCGGCAACACTGGTGACGACGGCGTTTCCGGCGTGCGCCGTGCGGCGGCATTGCGGCGACCGGTTTTTCGCCGAGGCAGCAGCGCGAACACGACAAACACGGCAAACAAAACACCGCCGCTGAACGCCAGCAGCCTGATCACGGCGGCATTTTCAAATGTCGCCACGGACAAAAACCCGATCATTGGAGCAAATTATTTTTTCCCGTTTCCGGCTCTGGCAGAGAGAGATTGAGGCGCATTTGGGTATCCGCCTTCAGGTTTTCAAGGCGATAGATGTCTGCGGCGCCAAGGCGTCCCGTGCGCAGTGCATCCGCAAGTGCGAGGGGTACCTGTGCCTCGGATTCAATGCGCAAAGCACGCATACGACGTTCTTTGGCGCGCATTTCCTGCTCGGCGGCAATGGCTGTTGCGCGGCGGATTTCTGCCTGCGCACGCGCCGAAACTTTACCGGCTTCAGCTTGCTCTGCCTGCAAACGGGCACCGACATTTTCTCCGGCGGACGCCGCGACAATGTCCACCGACAGGACGTCGAATGCCGTGCCAGCATCAATCCCGCTGCCAAGAATGGCTTTCGAGATTTGTCCCGGATTTTCCAATACTACCCTGTGGCTCTCCGCCGCACCAATGGCGGAAATAACGCCTTCGCTGACGCGGGCAATAAGCGTCCCCTCGCGTGCGCCGCCGATGTAGCGGTCTAACGAAGTGCGCACGCTCACGCGCACATTCACCCGCACCTGTATCCCGTCTCTGGCGACGCCTTCGATTGCACCGTCTGCACCGTTGCCGGAGACGACGCAGTCAATCACCTGCGGATTCACGGCATCAAGCACGACGTCGAGCACGTTCTTTGGCGCACTGCGGGTCGCGAGGTCTAACGCGCAAGATTTCCCCCATTCAAACGGAACACCCGCATTTGCCGCCGTGATAAGCGCACGGGCGGTGAGCGTAACACTGCCTCCCGCAAGATGATGCGCCTCCAAATCCTCCAGCCCGACGAAGACTCTGGCTTTAATGGCGGCGATGCGTGCATCTACGATTGCGTTCACCGGCGCACGGCGCAGCAACAGCCCTATCAGGTCTGTCAACCCGACTCCCGCTCGTGCCGATAATGCCCGTATCCACGCACCCGCGACACTAATGACGATCACGAAAATGAGCAGCGCGAGGGAACCTGCAACGATCCCAAGGATGAGTTTCCAATAAAAACCCGCCGCGTCCCCTGACGCAGCGAAATTGGCGTGAAATGCCGCGATAGTAGCGACGGATGGCGTGATTGTCATGGTGGCAATGGTGTTCTCTGTGTGTCGGAGTGCTTTCTCTGCCTCCTTTCCTACCGCGCACTGCGGCGAAATTCACGCTTTTTTTGTCCGCCCTTCCATCAAACGCCACAAGCGGGACACAGGCACATCGGGATTGACAGACAAGGGCAGGTCTCGCCACCCATGACGTAAATGACACGCCAGGAACGCGCCGCATTCATCGCGAACTATCTCGCCGGTTTGTATCCGCAAACGCCGGTGCCGCTCGCCCACCGCGACCCGTTTACGCTGCTCGTGGCGGTGGTGTTGTCCGCGCAATGCACCGACAAGCGCGTCAACCTTGTCACGCCCACGCTATTCCGCCTTGCGCCCACACCGTCCGCAATGGCGGCATTATCCCCAGCCGCAGTCGAGGCTGTCATCCGCCCCTGCGGTCTCGCTCCGCGCAAAGCAGTGGCAATAACCACGCTCTCGAAAATTCTCTGCGAACAACATGGCGGACAAGTTCCCCGCTCGTTTGCCGAATTGGAGGCGTTGCCCGGCGTCGGACACAAAACCGCCTCGGTCGTCATGGCGCAGGCATTCGGCGTCCCCGCCTTCCCCGTGGACACGCACATCCACCGGCTCGCAGCGCGCTGGCGTCTGAGTTCCGGGGCAAATGTCTCTCGCACAGAACAGGATCTGAAAAAACTCTTTCCAGAATCGGAGTGGAACAAGCTCCACCTGCGTTTTATTTTTTACGGACGCGAACATTGCACTGCCCGCGGCTGCAGCGGACACAGCTGCGAAATTTGCCGCGCAGTGAACGCTCCCGCCAGTAAACACCGGGTATAACAGCACGCAGCAAGCTCGCCGGGCATGTTTCGTGTTTGCCTGCGGGGCGGCATAATTTCAGTGTGCCTCCCCGGGAAGCGTTTTCCTTATCCATACATGACAGACGACACCGAGACAACCGAATGGAACCGGAAAGACCTCGTCGCTATCGAGGCTCTTTCATCTTCGGAAATTGAGAGAATCTTCGCGCAAGCCGACGTCTTCAAACCTTCGCTCGACAGCCGGGAAAAACTCATGTCCCTGCGCGGACACACGGTCGTCAACCTGTTTTTAGAGCCAAGCACGCGCACGCGCACGGCGTTTGAGGTGTCGGCAAAACGCCTCGGCGCCGACGTCATTTCCATCGCGGAAAACGCCTCCAGCTTGGTCAAAGGCGAATCCTTGCGCGACACGGCGTTGAACGTGCGTGCGCTCGGTGCCGACATGATCATTATGCGCCACAGCTCCGCCGGTGCGGCGAGTTACCTCGCTCGCGTGCTGGATATCCCCGTCATCAACGCGGGCGACGGTGCGCACTCACACCCGACACAGGCAT
Organism: Puniceicoccales bacterium; assembly: GCA_031269335.1. Taxonomy (GTDB): domain Bacteria; phylum Verrucomicrobiota; class Verrucomicrobiia; order Opitutales; family UBA953; genus CALNBE01. The sequence continues at coordinate 7,047 of JAISZI010000083.1, read as the reverse complement.
TGCTTGATGCCTACACACTGCGCGAACACTTCGGCACCGGTCCAAGGCGTTCTATCGCAGGACGTAAGGTTACCATTCTCGGCGACATCCTGTTCTCACGCGTCGCACGCTCAAATATCCACTGTCTCGCGAAACTCGGTGCCAGCGTCACCCTCGCCGGTCCCACAACCCTTGTCCCCATGACCTTTACGACCTACCCGAGCGTGCGCGTCGTCCACGACTTGCGCGAAGCACTTGACGGGGCGGACGCCGTGATGTTGCTGCGCATCCAACACGAACGACAGACCACGACGCATTTCCCTTCGCTCGGCGAATATACGAGCATGTTTGGGTTAAACCGCGAACGAGCGGGCTGGCTGAAACAGGGCGCCATCATCATGCATCCCGGACCGATAAACCGCGGGGTCGAGGTCGAAAGCGAAATCGCGGACGGACCGCACTCGGTCGTCCTCGAACAAGTGCGCAACGGCATCGCCGTCCGCATGGCTGTCCTTCACCTGTGCGCCGCCGCATGGCGCGAACAACGCCACCTCACCGCTGGCACCGGCAAGACCGCTCCTTAAACTCACTTCCCTTCCCATCTCCTCCACCATGAATCCCTCTCCTCTTTGGATTAAAAATGGACGTGTTATCGACCCAGAATCGGGTCGCGACGCCCCCGGCGATGTCTTTGTCCTCGATGGCGTGTTGGCGGATTGCCTTCCGCCACGGGCGAAACGCGAAGCCGTCGTGATAGACGCCGCCGACCTCGTCGTCGCGCCCGGCTTCGTGGACTTGCACGCCCGACTTGGAGAACCGGGGAACACGGCGTGTGAGACAATCGCGAGCGGCTCACGCGCCGCCGCCGCAGGCGGTTTCACCTCGCTCGTGGCAATGCCGAATAATGCGATACCCGCCGACAACGTAGGCGTCGTCCAGCTCGTCAAAGAAATAGCCGCCAAAACATCCCTCGTGCGCGTGTTCCCCGCAGGCGCAGTCACAATCGGACACAAAGGCGAGAAACTCGCCCCCATCGGCTCGCTGAAAAAAGCCGGCGTAGTAGCCGTGACCGACGGCAGCGACGGGCTGCAAAACAACGAAATGAAACGACGCACATTGGAATACGCATCAATGTTCGACCTCGTCGTCTTCGACCATTGTCAAGATACCAGCATGACACACGGCGCGGTGATGCACGAAGGCGTCTGGTCGGTGCGACTCGGGCTGCGCGGCTTCCCCTCCGCCGCCGAGGAAATCGTCGTGGCAAACGACCTCCTCCTCGCACGCCTCACGGGCGCACGCCTCCACTTGCAACACATCTCCGCCGCCGGCTCCGTCGCATTTATCCGCCACGCCAAGGCACACGGCGTTCCCATTACCGCAGAGGTCGCCGCCGATCACTTGCTCCTCACCGATGAGGCGTTGCGCGACTACGACACCAACTTCAAACTCGCCGCACCCCTGCGCGAAGAGACCGACCGCCGCGCACTCGCCGAAGGCCTGCGCGACGGCACCATCGACGCAATCGTCTCCGATCATTCGCCGGTGACTCCTACCGAAAAAGACCGCGAGTTCGACCTCGCCCCCTTCGGCGCAATCGCGCTCGAAACTGCGTTTCCCGTCGCCCTCGAAGCACTTTACCACAACCGCGACGCCGCGACGGGCGGCGCCTTCCCGCTCTCCCTCGTCGTGGACAAGTTCACCCGTTCCCCTGCCCGTGTTTTAGGGCTGGACGCCGGCAGCCTCGCCATTGGCAAACCCGCCGACATCACCCTTTTTTCCCCTGACGAATGCTGGACACCAACGGCGGACGGCTTCCAAAGCCGCTCCTCCAACAGCGCACACATCGGCCGCCCCTTGCGCGGGCGCACGCACATGACAATCGTGGGCGGCAAAATAGTCTTTTCAGCCAAACCACGCGTTTAGCGCTCCCCGTATTCCCGCGATCCTTGCCCCGCTCCCGTCTGTTTCAAAAAGGGAAACCGCGCCGCAATGGACATGCAAAAGGGGACGTTCCACAACCGGAACGCCCCCCACTTCCCCTAACACAACAAAACAACAAATCACTACACTGGACAAAGATTTCGCACCACTTAAAGATTCCGTGAAATAGCCGAGACAATCCGCTGGCTCTCGCCGAGATTCCCCGCGCCATATTGCACCGTCACTTGGGTCCACTCCTTCCCCGCTCTCGGATCCTTCGCCGTCGTAATATGCACGGTTACGCGAATGTCCCCGACGACACGGGCAACGATTTCAATGAAAGGCTCTTGTTTTGAATTTTCGCCAATCGGGCGGTTTTCGCCCTTGCGGCAACCAGGACCGTATGCCTGATCAAGCCCCTTGTTCGCGGCTTGATAGACCTCTTCTATCGTCTTGCCGGGGTATTTGGTAACAAGGCTTCCAGTAAAGAACTGGTTCCACGTCGCCCGCTTTTCAACGGGATTGTCCACGTTAAGTTCCGTGACACATCCCGAAAAAAAGGCGATTGTAGTGACCGCGGACACGGCTGGTAAAAGGAGCTTTTTCATTGGCATTGGATTCTGAAAGGAAGGAGGAAAAGAAAAGGACCTGCAGGCAGGGGAGCAAAACCGGACACCGGCGTTTAGCAACTCATTTTCCACGGAATTTTTTTCTTGCAGCACCACCCGCCCGCAGGCACCGCAGAAAGCCGCCCATGGACAACGGAAAAATCTTTGATGCGTTTTTAGACGCCGATGGCGCACCGGTAAGCGGTTCCGCTCTCGCTCGCACGCTCGGCATCTCGCGCGTCAGTGTCTGGGAACGACTCCAGCAGCTTCGCCGCCAAGGCGTTGTCTTTGACGCCGCCCCGCACGTCGGCTACCGGCTCGTTCCGTGCCTCACCCATGCGCACGGCGGTCTTATCACAGCGTGGCTGCGCCGCATCGGCACCGCCTGCATTCCGATACATCACCTCAACGCAGTGGATAGCACCAACGACGAAACCGCCCGCCGCCTCAGCGCGGGAGAACAAACGCCTTTCGTCGTAATTTCTTCTATTCAAACGAACGGTCGAGGGCGAATGGGGCGCGTTTGGCAAAGCCGCGATGCAGGAAATCTCTACATGTCGTTTGCCTTTCGCCCACAACTCGCACCGGCTCAGATGGCATCCGTCACCCTCGCCACCGGACTCCGCTTGTGCGCCCGCTTCAGCACGCCGCCCGCCCTTCCCTTGCAAGTAAAATGGCCGAACGACCTAATGTGCGCCGAACGAAAAATCGCCGGCATCTTGACCGAAGCACACGTGGACGCCGATTGCCTGCGCGATATGATTATCGGCATCGGCATCAATGTGAACGGACGCCGCGACGACTTCCCCCCGGAATTGCGCGACTCCGTCGGCTCGCTGTCAGAGGCACACGGCGCGCCTCTTGATATAAACAAAACCGCTGCCACAACCATCGCCACCGTGCTTGAGACCGTCGCAAATTTCGTGCGCGAAGGTCTCGGCACCGATTTTGACGCGCTCTGGCGTCAACACGACTTCCTCGCCGGAAAAACCGTTTCCGCCCGTAGCGCGGGACACGAAATCACCGGCGTCGCCCTTGGCATCTCCGCCACCGGCGCACTGCGCGTGCGCGATGCTTCCGGCAAAATCCACACGCTCAACTCCGGCGAGGCGACCCTCCACCGCAAATAACCCGCTCTGCTGCCGCAGTATTTGAATTGAAAACGCGCCGAGAACCATATGGCGTAAGGACATGTCAAACACCGCCACCAACCCTGTTGAAATCGCCCCGGTCACAGGTGGAAATGCCGTCGTAGCGACTGAGCACCTCGGCAAAACCTACGCCAAACGCGAAGTGGTGCACGACGTAGGCGTTTCCGTGAGATCCGGCGAAGTTGTCGGGCTGCTCGGACCAAATGGCGCAGGCAAGACCACCACGTTTTACATGATCGTCGGCCTTGTCCCCGCCACCAGAGGCAAAGTGTTTCTCGACGGACGCGAAATTACCACGCTTCCCATGTGGCAACGTTCCCGCCTCGGGCTTGGTTACCTGCCCCAAGAACCTTCCATTTTCCGAAAACTCTCCGTGTGGGACAACGTCATGGCATTCGTCGAGACTATGGCGATGCCCGCTGCCTCTCGCACCCCTTACACCACCGCGCTGCTCGCCGAACTTGATTTGCTGCGACTCGCCCGCCAACCCGCCTACACATTAAGCGGCGGCGAACGCCGACGCCTTGAAATCACGCGCGCCCTCGCCCTCAAACCGCGCTTCATGCTGCTCGACGAACCTTTCAGCGGCGTTGACCCCATCAGCGTCGCTGACGTCCAAAGCATTATCCGCGACCTGAAAAAAAAGAAAATCGGCGTCCTCATCACAGACCACAACGTGCGCGAAACCCTGTCCATCGTTGACCGCGCCTACCTCATCCACGAGGGCAAGGTTTTCATCGAAGGCTCCGCTTCGACCATCATCAACGACCCGCGCAGCCGCCAATTCTATTTAGGGCAAGACTTCAAGATGTAAGCCGTCGCCGTCGGTATAGTATTGCTAAATTCGATGCCAACAAGAGCATCTGCGTCGGTCTTCACACATCTTTTCCGAATCATATGTCCGTCAGTGTCATCAAACCAGAGTCCTTTGAACAGCAACAAATTACCAACGAATCCGTTCAGTCGTTATCCTTGTTCAGACACCTCGCATGGGCGCGTTTCCACCAAGAACCATTCCCCAGAAAAGACGACGAGCAATGGCGTTTCTCGTCCATCAACAGCCCATACCGCCCATGCCTCGATAAAATCGCCGTCACGAAAACCCCTCCGAACGACCGCCTGCTCCATTCCCTTCTCCAACGCTCAAACCTCATCAAAAACTCCGCCGCAACCAGCATCTTCTTCAACGGAAATCTCATCCGCTCCGGCGCCCCGGAACTTCGTAACAACGCACCAGACATCATATTAGAGACTTTTGAAGAAGCCGCCCAAAACCACCCCGAAACACTTTCCCGCTTTTTCTTCAAACAATCAACCTCGCCCCTCGGCGGTAGAAAATTCCTCGCCCTCAACCACGCCTATTTGAAAGACGGCTACGTCCTGATCGTCCCCGCCGGCGTCAAATTGGACGCCCCCATCGTCACCTACAACTGGATTTCAGGACGCAAACGAGCCGTCTTCCCAACACTGCTCGTCATCGCAGGCGAAAAATCCAGCGTTTCGCTCGTGGACTTCTTTTTCGCAAATAAACCCGAAAATGACACGGCACTCGCCATCTCTTCGGCAAGTCTGCACGCCGCCGCCGGCGCAAAGGTCTCCCGCGTCGCAGTCCAAAACTGGGGGCACGGCACCTTCGCCTATCAGTTTGACAATATCAACGCCGAGCAAGACAGCGACGTCCACTCCGTTTCTATCAATCTTGGCAGCATACGCTTGCGCACGGAAAACTCCGTCCATCTCAACGGACGCGGCGCCCGTGCCCGCCTCCACGGTCTCTCCATCGCCTCCGAAAACCAAGAGTTCGACCAACGCACACTTCAAGTTCACAATGCCCCAACTACCTTCTCCGACCTGCGTTACAAAAACGTCCTCCTCGACCGGGCGCGCACAATTTTCTCGGGTTTGATCCGCGTCACACCCGACGCCCAAAAAACCGACGCCTACCAAACGAACCGTAACTTGCTCCTTTCCCCTTTCGCCGAAGCAAATTCCCTGCCGGGTCTCGAAATCGGTGCCAACGACGTGCGTTGCTCCCACGGCGCAACCAATAGCCAGATAAACGACGAAGAATTGTTCTACCTCCAATCACGCGGCGTCCCCTCCGACGTCGCACGAGAACTGCTCATCTCCGGCTTCTTCGAGGAAATCATCGAAAAGGCAGGGAACGACGATATCGCCGCCGCCTTACGCGACCTTCTGAAGGAAAAACTCTTGCGCAACTCAAAGTGAGTCAAGTTGTTCCGAAAAACAAATCTGCCCGGCACTCCGGCAAATAATTTTTCTTGCACTCTTCATCCGCATCCGCACAGTGACGCCCCTTTTCGGGGGTATAGCTCAGTTGGTTAGAGCGTCTGCTTGACATGCAGAAGGTCGCAGATTCGAATTCTGCTACTCCCACCATTTCGCCCTTCGTCCCAAATCCCCCAGCAACAAAACAAAAGCGGCTCCCCGCCGCTTGTGATAAAGCGGTCTCGCCGAAACCAGCATTCGTGACCTCCCGCGAACCAATTCATCGGCGAACAACCAGAAGAGCGAGCGCCCGTGTCCGCATCGCCAGTCCACGTTGGAGTGTAGCGAAACTGCGGACAGCGACTCCACCCCCACCCGCGCCCGAACTCACCACCGATGCGGACGGCCGCCCCATCCGCAAATACACCAAAACCTACACGCGCAGCAGCCACTCCCGCACCATCACCGCCCTCGTCAACCAGCAAGGCCAGCTCTTCAACACCATCGACATCCCGGAGCAAAAAAAAGCCCCCGGAAAACCGAGGGCGTGAAGAGCGCGGATATCTCTGGCTCGAAAGGCCACCTCTCGCTCAACACCCCGCACACAGAACCATCCTCACACCCTCGTCAAGGGGAAAAATCATGAAAATCGAACTCCAGATAAAAAACGCCCCCGGGAAACCGAGGGCGTGATGAACGCGGGTATCATTGGCACAAAAAACCGCCCCTCGTTCAACACTGGCACACGACACCATTCGCCTCCTGAACGCAACACAAAACTTATAAAAATCGAACTCACCATTACCGACAACTACACCGCCCGGCCCATTGGGGTGGCTGATCCTCCGGTTCCGCACTCGCTGTGCTCGCGCTCCACCGGCAGTTGTTCACGTTATCCCCCCTCCGGGGGATGCGTTGTATCCTAAGCCCCAAAGGGACGGCTCCAACATAGCCCAAGGCAACGCCCTGGGTATCTGGGAACCACAAAAACGAAGCCCCAAAGGGGCGGGGTGCACCATCTCATCCTATGCCTCAATTGGAACCGCCCCTTTGGGGCGAAGCCGGCAACACATCTCCCGAAGGGGAATAACGTAATCCGCACTCGTTTCACTCTCACTCCCCCGAAGGGGGATAACGTGAATAACCGGCAGTGGAGC
>JAISZI010000071.1 GCA_031269335.1 Puniceicoccales bacterium | reverse complement strand
CCGCCCCTTTGGGGCTTTTCTTTCCCTTCACCTCCGAACCCCAGGGTGCTGCCCTGGGCTATATTGGTGCCGCCCCTTTGGGGCTTTTTCCTTCCCTTTCTCTCCCAATACCCAGGGCGTTGCCCTGGGCTATGTTATTGCCGCCCCTTTTGGGCTATATCCTTCCCATCACCTCCAACCCCCACGGCAACGCCCGGGGTCTGGGCAGAGGAGTGGAAAGAGGGAGAGGAAAGCGAGATGGGGAAAGAGTGGAGGAGTGGAAAGCCCCAACGGGGCGGCCCTAATATAGCCCAGACATGGGAGCGCAGGCGTCCCGCCTGCACGACTGCCCGCAGCCCCAAAGGGGCGGCACCAATCATAGCCCAGGGCAGTGCCCTGGGCTGCCCCATCAGAATGCGCCGTTGGCGCGGGTAAATTGGGGTGCGCCGTCGCCTTCGCCACATCCTTCCCCCAGGGCGTTGCCCTGGGAAATGCTTGGTGCCGCCCCTTTGGGGCTTTTTCTTTTTGGTTTACCAATACCCAGGGCGTTGCCCTGGGCTATATTAGGGTCGCCCCTTTGGGGCTTTGGTTTGCGTGGTGCCCCCAATACCCAGGGCGTTGCCCTGGGCTACATTAGGGCTGCCCCTTTGGGGCGAAGATCAAGCCTCCGCCGTAAACGGCGGGCACAGCCTTGCTCTGGCTGCGCTCACTCCGCTGCCCCGAAGGGGCGCAACTCCAGACCTCGGTTACGCGCCGCCACCTCGAATCCGCCCCCGCTACGCCTCTACTGCGCTTATGTCGCGCCCCTTCGGGGCGCGGGGAGAGGGGAGGTCGCTATCCGGCAGTTCCGCTTCGTTTCACTGCCGGTTATTCACGTTATCCCCCCTTCGAGGGAGCGCGGGTGAACGAGGATGCGTTGTCGGCGCGGACGGCACTCCCGCCCCATTTCTTCGCCCTGAAGGGGCGACTCTAATCCGGCATTAGGATGCGCCGCGCCGTCCACGGCGGGGCTTCTCCTCTCCCCTATCCCCTCCTCTGCCTTCCTTCGCGCCTTTGCTCAATTGGGTTTGGAAGGCGGCAAAGCTGGGGCAGTGGTGCTGATGGTTGTGGCGACATCATATTCCACACGGAAATCGGGGCGGATGGATTTCCAACGCAGCGCACGGGACCCGTAGTAACTGCCGTAATACTGCGCATTTGTGTCCACCCAGTTCGTCACTTTTAGGAGTTCTTCCGGTTTGAGTTTTATCTTGGCGTGGACTTTTGCCAGCCGTGCGGCGCGTGCCTGTGCGGCGGGGTCGGCGAGTTTGATGTCGGGGCTAAGCATTGCGACGAGCACCGAGGCGTAGGAGCCAAGGGATTTCGCGGGCAGGTAATGGATATTGCCGGGTTTGGGGTGATTTTCACCGATGACGGGACCAAGCACTTTGCGGTCGTATCTTCCGCGGCGGCGTTCGGGGACAAGGTTTTCGTAAGATTCGTTAAAGAGGTTTGTTAGCTTGCCGCTGAGGCTTAGGCGACCAGCGGGTTTTTCGCCTTTGTGGCAGCTAACGCAGTGCGCGTCCCAGACGGGCTGCACGTCGCGGGCGTAGCTGAGCGTGCGGGCGGCACTTTTTTCGCCGGGCTGCGCGTAAGGCGTTTCGGCGGGGCGTTTCATCGCGAGAGGCGTTTTCGTGCCGACACTGGCGGGTGCTTGCGAAGTGGCTTCATGGCAACCGACGCAGCTGCGCACTTCGCCGGGCATGTAGTTGACATAGGTGCGCTCGGTCTGGATTGCGCGGTGTTTGGCATCAAGTGCCTGCAAGAGAATGTTGCGTCCGGCGGGGACGAAGAAGCGGGCGGAACCATCCGCTTCGACGGTCACGACGCCGTGCTGAATTTTCAAGCCGAGGTGCGTGTCTTTGCTCACGACGGCGTGCTGCTGGTCGTATTCATCGCCATCATAATAACGGCGCGCCGCCCACGGGCGCGGCACTTGTTCCAACACGCGTAAATACTTGATGTCGCCATATTTAACGCCGACCATGCCGACATAAACGTCGGTGACAATGCACTCGGCAAGGTTTTTAGCGGCGAGTTCTTCGTTGCGCCTTTCGGGGAGTATCGGCGGGCGTTTGCGGGAAACAAGCGGCATGGGGCGGAAGCTCGAGATGTTTTTCGCGGAATAAATGGGCGCGACCGCGCCGCCTTCGCGCAAAAGGTAAAGTTGATACGCCTTGGCGTCGGTCCAGCCAGGTCCGGCTGGCTTGTGCGAGACGAGAAATTCGGTACGAGAAAGCGGGTAACTTTCGCGGAAAAGGAGACCACGTCCATGCCGGTCCCGAATCCAGCCGGAGTTGGGTTTCGCGGGGTTTCGCAGGAAATGGAAACCGCCTTCTTCGCGGACGTCCGTGTAGGGCGTCATGTAGGTCATCGGTTCGCGGGTGCGCACATCTTTCGTGGTGTCTATGCGGACAACGGTGCCAACGCAGTTTTGGGGGCAGTGCGGAGTGCCGGTGAAGACGTATTCGTTGGGGGAATCGGGGATGGGGCGGCCAAATATCATCGTGGTTGGGAATGCGACGTCGTTGCCGTAGATTTCGACGGAGTTGGTGCCATCGGGGTTTATTGCCCAGAGGCATTTCACGGCGACGGCACCCTTGTCCACGTATTCCCAGCGCGTGTAGAGAATGCGCCCGTCGGGCAGTGCAACGGGGGTATTTTCGGAAACGGAGCTGTTTGTGAGCCGACGCATGTTTTTGCCATTGGCGTCTATGCGGTAAAGGACGGTGGAGGTGAAGATGTCCGGCGCGTCGCAAAGAATGCCGAAGCGGCAGCGCGTGGAAATGAAGGCGATGCCGCCATCGGCCAAGTAACACGGGTCGAGGTCTTCGGTGCCGTGGTGGTAACCGGCGATGCGGTATTTTTTGACAATTTCCTCTTCGTCGGCGGGCGAAAAGGTGACTTGGCGCAGGTTGGTGCCATCTACGTTAACTTCGTAAAGGCGGTAGCCAATGTCCTTGGAGGCTTTGTAGGCAAACACGATGCGCTTGGCGTCAAAGGAAATGTCGAACGCGCCGAAAACGCCGCCGTTGAGCGAGGGGGCAAGCTCGAAAACTTTGCCGGTTTTGAGCGAAAGGACGCAGATGTTGCCGCCGGGCTTCCAGCGCGAGTTGAGGTATTCGGTGTAGTAGTGATTGCTGTCGTAAGTGAAGCGTTTCACGAAGACGATTTTTTCGATGCCACGGGCGAGCAACTTATCCCACTCGGCACGCTCGGCGACGCTCGGCGCATAGATTTCCGGCGCGGGCGCAGCGGGCAGACTGGCGGTCAGACATAGAAGAGAAAGCAGAAGAAAGCGGATTTTCATAGGAACAAAGTGCTTGGCGTGTAAGCGGTTAGTGAAAGTGGTGCGGTGTCAAAGCGCGTGGCTCGGCACGACTTGCCAGACTGGGATGAGACGGGCGCGGATTTCGGTCAAACTCATTTTTCCCAAGACATCCAACGTCAATGATTGTTCGATTCGCTGCCCGCCGGACGCCACACGGCGCAGGCGCGTCAGATGTGCGCCGACACCGAGCGTGCGCCCTAAATCGTGGGCGAGCGTGCGGACGTAGGTGCCTTTGCTGCACGCGACGCGGAAACTGGCGTCGGGAGCCTCGTAGTTAACCAAAGAAAACTCGCTCACGCGGATAAAGCGCGGCTCACGCGGAATCTCCTCTCCCTTGCGGGCGAGCTTGTAGAGCGGCACGCCGTCCACCTTTTTAGCGGAAAACATCGGCGGCGTCTGGTATTGATCGCCGATCATTTTACTCATGGCAGCGGTGAGTGCAGCGGCGTCAATGGAAGCGGGCACGGGCGTGCTCTCCATGATTTCGCCATCGGCGTCCTGCGTGTTAGTCACCTGTCCGAGGCGCATTATCCCCTCATATTCTTTGTCGCGACTCATGAGGTATTGAGAAGCCTTTGTTGCCTTGCCGACTAAAATCACGAGGACGCCCGTCGCCATGGGATCGAGCGTGCCGGCGTGACCTATACGCCGCATCCGCAACAAGGTGCGCATCCGGGCAACAACATCGTGAGATGTCCATTCGGCAGGTTTATCCACAATGAGAACGCCATCGGGTTCAGGTGAGTTGGAGGAAACCATTCGAGGAAGGGAGTCGCAATTCTCCCGCTGGGACAAGACGCAAGTGGCGCGTTGCAACGCCATCGTCCGAACAAAGTATGCGCAGCTATGGCTTTTCTTTTTTCATAAAAATTTTCATATTTCCTATGAACTTTTGATTTCGTGCGTTCTCTTCTCTGGCAAGACACTGTCACAAGCACTCAACCGCAAACGAGCTACTCACCATGGACAACTTCACCGCTAACAACTCAACCGCTCCGCAACTTCCACCGCTCCCGCCGCTCCCGTCGGAACTGCCGCCGTTTGGGGGATTCCCGCCCGTGGTCTCCGACCCGATTCCCGAAGAAGACCCGGCAGTCGTCCGCCGACGTCGCTTCTGGAACAAGTTTGGCGTCGAGGGCTTCGCCACCGCCGTCGGGCTGCTGGTGATCTTTCTGCTCGTTGCGATGCTTTTAGTCTTCAGAACCTTCATTTATACAAAAACTCCGGACGATTTCACCACCGGCGCCGGCGGCGGCAACAGCGGCGAAAAAGTCACCATGAACACGCACCGCGTAAAACCGAAAAATGCCCGTTCGATGGTGAAATCCCTGCCCAAATTGGTCGCGAAGGGCGCAAGTTCGGTTTCGCTGCCAGACATACCGAACGTCTCCCTGAACGCGCTCGAAAGCGGCAATCCGCTTGGCGCCGCGTCAAAAGGACTCGGCGGCGGTGCCGGCGGCGGCGAAGGCGGTGGCATCGGTCCGGGCAAGGGCGGCGGCAGAAACTTAGTCAGCCTCTTCGGCAGAAGTGACTTCAAAGCGGCGGGCTTAATCGGCACTTTCTACGACTTCAAACAAGGTCCGCGTGGACAGCAGCGCGGCTACAACACAGGGCGTTTCTTGAACGAATCGCGGATATTTTTTCAAAAAAATTGGGACGTCTCCTACTTGGAACGCACCGTGTTTCGTGCTCCGCAACGCCTTGTCATATCGCAATTTTGCATTCCGACAATGGGTGCCGCCGGTGCTCCGAAAGCCTTCAACGTCGCCGTCGCGCCAAGCAACTGGATCGCGCATTACAAAGGGATCGTGACCGCGCCGTTCACGGGAAAATTCCGTTTCGTCGGCAGCGCGGACGACTTTATGGTCGTGCGTTGGAACAAGAAAAACGCCTTGGGGGGCTTCGTGCGAAGCAAACAGGGCAACCTCTACGGTGAAGGCAAACCTCATCCGGACACCTTGCAAGTTTATCCCGGACGCGCTCCGGGATGGCCACTGTATTGCGGTCCGTGGCTCGACGTCCAAGCGGGCGGAAAATACCCGATGGAAGTCGTTATCGGAGAGGCTCCCGGTTCCCTTTTCTACGCTATTCTCTGCTTTGAGAAAAAAGACGAAAGAGGGAAAATTTACCTTTTCCGCATGAGTGCGGGGGCACAACCCGACGAACTCAACAAGAAATGGATAGGGACAGAGTTTGCCTTGGATGGCGGAAAATATGTCTGGAGACCCCAAAGAGACCGCGGCGTATCCCGACGCTAAAACCATCGCCGCAGAACGCAGGACGTCCACCCGCCGAACTTAAAAAATATCGCTACGCTCACCCAGCCACCAAACAAACTACTCGCTATGAACAACGCTGACCACACTGCTCTTCCGCCACTTCCGCCGCCGCAGCAACTTCCGCCGCTGCCGACGGAACTGCAGCCACCTCCGCCGGGACTGCCGCCGTTTGGGGAATTCCCGCCCGTGGTCTCCGACCCGATTCCCGAAGAAGACCCGGCGGTAGTCCGCCGACGTCGCTTCTGGAACAAGTTTGGCGTCGAAGGCTTCGCCACCGCCGTCGGGCTGCTGGTGGTTTTTCTGCTCGTTGCGATGCTTTTGGTCTTCAGAACCTTCATTTATACAAAAACTCCGGACGATTTCACCACCGGCGCCGGCGGCGGCAATAGCGGCGAAAAGGTCACCATGAACACGCACCGCGTAAAACCGAAGAACGCCCGTTCCATGGTGAAATCTTTGCCCAAATTGGTCGCGAAGGGTGCAAGCTCGGTTTCGTTGCCAGACATACCGAACGTCTCCTTGAACGCGCTTGAAAGCGGCAATCCGCTCGGAGCCGCGTCAAAAGGACTCGGCGGCGGTGCCGGCGGCGGCGAAGGCGGCGGCATCGGTCCGGGCAAGGGCGGCGGCAGAAACTTGGTGAGCCTCTTCGGCAGAAGTGACTTCAGAACGGCGGGCTTAATCGGCACATTTTACGACTTCAAACAAGGTCCGCGTGGACAGCAGCGCGGTTTTAACACGGGACGTTTCATGAATGAAACGCGGGTGTTTTTTCAAAAGAATTGGGACGTTTCCTACTTGGAGCGCACCGCGTTTCGTGCTCCGCAACGCCTTGTCATATCGCAATTTTGCATTCCCAACATGAGTGCCGCCGCCGCCCCAAAAGCTTTTGACTCCACTGCCGCGCCAAGCAACTGGCTCGTCCACTACAAGGGCGTCGTCACGGCACCGTTCACGGGAAAAATTCGTTTCGTCGGCGGCGCGGATGACTTCATGGCTGTCCGTTGGAACAAGCAAAACGTCTTAGACTTTTACGGTCCCTATAATCCCAATCGGCACGTCGTTCCGAGCAGCAAACAAGGCAATCCCTACGGTCCAGGAAAACGCCATCCCGACACCTTGCAGACCTATCCGGCAGTGTCACCAGGATGGCTATTGGTCTGCGGTCCGTGGCTCGATGTCCGTGCGGGATCAAAATACCCGATAGAAGTCGTTTTCGGAGAAGGACCTGGATCGCTTTTCTACTCCATCCTCTGCTTTGAGAAAAAAGATGACAGAGGAAAATTCCATCTTTTCCGCATGTCCGCCGGCGAGCAACCGAATGACATTAAAGGTAAATGGTTGACCGATATCGATTTGACTGGCGGAAAATATGTCTGGAAACCCGAAAGAGACCGCAGCGTATCCCGACGCTAAAACCACCGCCGCGCCTCAAACCGGACGCGAACTGCCCGCCGACCGATCTCCGTGCACCGCACGCACCGTAATGCGGATGCCGCCTCGCGCCGCAAACACCCCTTCCACCTCCATCCACACGGGTTCTAACGCGAGCACAAGGTCTTCAAGTATCACATTCACAAGATGTTCTTGAAAACAACCTTCGTTGCGAAACGACCAAAGATAGAGCTTGAGCGACTTGGACTCCACGATGCGCGCCCCCGGAACATAACGAATCGTAACAACACCAAAATCCGGCTGCCCCGTCGCCGGACACAAACTCGTGAACTCTTCCGTCCGCAACTCGACCATGTAGTTGCGCCCAACATGATGGTTCGGAAACGTTTCCAGCTTTCGCGAAGGCTTATTTTTCGCCTGTCCAAGGATCGTAAGTGCATCAAGGTCGTCCTGTCGTGTGCCAGCCATGGCACGAGACAAGGTTCTCTCTCTCCGCAACGCAAAACAAAATTCCCAAAGACTTCCCGCACCACACCAGATTTCGCTTTCCCCGCCTCCCCTGATTTTACCATGATGCTCCCATGTCGCAACGTATCACACGCATCAACCAGCTTTTACTCCGCGAGTTTAGCGAACAGCTTCACACGCGTTGGAAATCCGAGTCCGTGCGTATCACCTTCACTTCAGTAGAAATTTCCCCGGACCTGCGCAACGCCACCATCTTCTATTCCGTCGTCGGCGATGACTCCGAACGCACCGCAGCCCAAAACCTCCTGCACGCCACCGCCCGCACGCTTAAACACGAAGTCTTCAAACGAGTGCGCATCAAATACACACCCACCCTGCACTTCGCCTACGACGAATCCCCAGAACGCGGCAGCCACATAACAGAGATACTCGACTCCGTCGCCCGCGAAGACGCCCTCCGCAACGATAAACACACCGACCGGTGAACGCGCCCGCTACGCCTTCGGTCTCACACGAAGGAAATAGGAGATAGAGATTTTTACAACCCTCGCCGTAAACAGCGGGCACAACACTTGCTCTTTAACTTTTGTCGGTGCCCGCTGGTGAGATCGCGGGCGTATGTTTTCTTTCAATTCTCATTCTAAAATCCTGCTGGCGGCGGAGGGGCACATTATTGTATTTCCTTAATTGCGCACTTTACGTCTTTGCCGGAGCAAGCGATTGCGAGGGCGGTTAGTTTCTTGGGAGTGCCGTTTTCGGTTGTCGCTGTTTTGAACTTTTCTGGGTAACGCTTTTCGGTGATTTGGGCGAAGGCTTCGGCGAGTAGTTTATCGAGGACGGCAGGTTTGGTGGCGGGAATGATGATGTTGGCGTCCGTCTTTTTGGGGCGTCCCCGTTTCTTTATTGGCTGCGGTGGTTTGGCGTATTTAATTTCGGCGACGATGATTTGTTCGGGGAGTTCCCACACGGCGTCCATGCGTCCAAAGTTTGTGGGGTCTTCGGCTTGAATGTCGAAGCCAAGCAAGCGCAGCCATAACAACATTAACGAGTGGTAGTAATGTTCGTTTTCCACAATGAGACCGTAAGGAATCCACGCGAGCGCAGAACACAGCGTTTCGTTTAGCGCGGTAACATCATTGGCGAGAAGTTGTTCGGCTAATTTCTTGTGTAGAATAACTGTGTCGTCAATAGAGTAATTGCCGTAGCCACTTAAAAAGTATTTGGTAAATGATTCCCTGACTTCCGCATTCGGGAAATCAAGTGTGTATTTCTCAATATCGCCCATTAACTCAATTCGTTTAATTGTAAGATACCCTGTCTGGAAAAGAAGGATTTTTTCATCAACCTGTGAAAGTTTTTCGGTGACGGTATCCAACGTAAAAGAGGGTGTGGCTCCGAGAACCAAAGCAAGGTTTTTCTTCTTTTGAAGAAGATTAATCAGATAGGAGGGCGTCCCCGTTTCAAACCAGAAATTCTTGAACTTCCCAATGTTGAAAAATCGTAAAGTCGAATACGGATTATAGACACTTGTTTCGCCGTCCCACGAGTAGCCGTTATACCAGGTCTTAATTCTGGAAATAACCTGCTCTTTGAGTTCATTGTTTGCTGTGGCGAGTGTCTCTATATGTGTCGAAAAACTGTGTTCCAATTCCGCCTGCGTATAACCGCAAATCGCCGCGTAACGCGGGTCAAGCGAGATGTCGGTGACATTATTTAGCGTGGAGAAAATGGACACGCCGACGTAGCGTGCAATGCCGGTCAAAAATAGAAACCGCAGATAGGGGTCGCAGGACTTCAGCGGCTCGTGAAATGTGCGCAGGTATTTACGAATTTCAGCGAATAATTCTTCGTTGTCGTCGCT
>JAISZI010000022.1 GCA_031269335.1 Puniceicoccales bacterium | reverse complement strand
ATGGATAAACAGTTCTATGGAAGTGGAAGTTAACAAGTAAAAACGCGTATTACTCCTCTACAAAAATGATAGAAATTTTCAAATTTAAGACGTTAGCGCACCCTGTATCAGCTATAAGGGCAAAGAGGGGAGACGTAAAAATTTTATTCCTGCTTGCTTTAACCGGAATATTTCTTTACACTGGCATTACAAAACTGCTTGATGGTGTTTTATTTGCTGATGCTGTGGCGGGGTATAAGGTATTGCCTGTGTGGGGTGTGAATGTGGTGGCGGTGGTATTGCCGATGTTGGAAGTGGTGGTTGGGGTGGCAGTGTTGGTGAGGAGGACGCGGCGGGCGGCGTTGGGAATAATGGGGGTGTTGTTGGGAGTATTTATGGTGGCGTTAGTGCAAGCAAAAGTGAGGGGATTGGAGATCGATTGTGGATGTTTCGGCGGAGGCAAGGCGGAGAAGTCGGGTTTATATTGGGCGGTGGCGCGGGATGTTGTTTTGCTGGGGATGGTGGTGTTTTTGTTGAAACAGAGAGGGCGGGTGGCAGCGAAGGAAGGCGAGGCGAGGGGTGCAGACAAAACGGAGGAGGGGAAAGGCGAAGCGAAAGCTGGAGAGCATAGTTTTTTGTTGCAGGAGAGGGTTTTATTGGGAAAAGAACTGCAATATGCAGGTTTGCTTGCGAGCGGGGCGGTAGTGCTGGCGGTCGGGGTGAATCTTTTACGGGAGAGACCGTTAGGGTGGCATTTTCAAAATCCGAGGGAGCGGGTGGTGGCTGAAGCAGAATCGTTGAGGGCGCAGGGGCGTGGAAAGGCGGAGGGCGAGGTTGAAGCGGCACTGGGAGCGGTGGCGAAGTCGGTGGCAATAAGCAAGGGCAAGGTGGCGAGCTACGAAGAAGTGAAAGCTGTGGCGGATGGAGAATTTGGCGAGAAGGTATTGTTGGTGGACGCGAGACCGGATTTGTTTTTTGAAGAAGGGCATATCGCCGGGGCGATAAATTTGCCGAGTGGAGAGTTTGTGAACGCATATCGCAGACATGAGGCGGCATTGAAGACGGCGAATCGGATAGTTGTATATTGCGACGGCGGCGGGTGTGAAAGTTCGGCGGCAGTGGTGGAGGCACTGGAGAAGTTAGGTTTTGCGGATGTGGCAGAGTATAAGGGAGGCTGGCGTGAGTGGGAATTGCAAAAAAGAGCGTTGGCTGTGTCGGTCAACGGGCGAACAGTAAACAAAAAAACAGCGAACAGCGAAAAAACAAAAAAAGAGGGGGTATCCTAATGGAAAATAACAAAATCACGGTAAAAAAGGCAAGGGTTGCAAGCGCGGATGGATTGTCTGCGCGGCGGGTGCCTTGTTTTTTTATTTTGCGGGGCGTGTGTGTATTTTTAATTTATTCGTTGATGTCCGTTTGTGTGCAAGGGAGGCATTTTGAGATAAAGCAGGAGCGGGTGGTGTTGAGGGCGTCGATTGGAGAGAGGGGATTTCAACCGGCGGTGGAAGCGTTTTTATATGTGGCGGCGGACATGCAGGTAGGGAAGAGTTACGCACGGGCGTATTTTTACGATGTTCTTGGCAAGCGGATTGCGGGGCCGGTTGCGCCGAGGGGAGCGTATTACGAAAAGGGGCAACCGCCGACGGCGCTGCCATTTTATTTAAAGCACGGGCGCGGAATAAAAGTGCGTTTTCCGTTACCGTTTACAGACTTCTCCAAGAAGTATCCCGGGTGGCGCGGGGTGTTGGTATTTGGGGACGACAAGGATGCGACGGCGTTGTTGGTGGCAGAGGATCGAAAACACATCACAGGGGAGTTTGCCACCTGGTATAATTTTCCGGAGAATGCGCTGTGTCAAAAGGAGAGTGTGACACGTCTTCCTGCGCAGGCGAGGCTGACGGAAATGAAGTGTGAGACGCACTTGAAGGATTACCCGCAATTTACTTTATTTGCGCGGTTGCCGGAAGGGGTTGCGAACGCGCGCGAGGCGAAGGGGGTGTTGTGTTTATCATTGCTTGCGAATCAAATAGCGCATGTGCGAGTGATGTTAATGAATCGGGAGGCAACCGGGGACGTTGCGGAGATGATACGTTATGCGGACGCGAAACAGTTGATAGTGATATGTTGGGCGGTGAAACAATTTTGGAATACCGGGACGAACTCTGACGAGTTAAGCGAGAAGGAGGCGAAATATCACGACGGGCGTTTTACGGAAATAGCGAATTCATGGGCGCGCGGGGTGAGGAGGCTGGCCGGGATATATGGTTTTGAGGCGAAAAATTTCATGATATGGGGCTACTCCAATTCGGCGCAATTTGCCGGGAGGCTGGCGTTGAAGAAGCCTGAGTTTTTCGGGATCGTGCACATGCACAATCCAGCGGCGTTCGGGACGCCGACGGAGGAGGCGAAACACGTTATATGGAGCATGACGATGGGGGAAAACGATGGTGGCATCGGAAACGCGGTGAAGTTTTGGAAGAAATGCAAAGCCTTGGGTTATCGGTATTTTTACAAGACAGTGCCGATGCTTGGGCACGGGAATGATCGTGCTTCGAGGCAGTGGGCGAATTTGGTGTTTGAGTATGCCCGTAGTTTGCCTGTGGAGAAGAAGGCGCGGGAGCAAAAGTTGAAGGAAGACTTTGAAAACGCCGCGTATTACGGGGACTGGATGAACCAAGGCGTGGTGAAAAAAGAAGACGAAGAGGAAATACCGGCGCAGTTGCGGGTGGCGCTGCCGACGCCTTTGCTTGTGAAAGGTTGGCTGAGAGAAAAACCGCTCACGCGGGAGGAAGACCCTGCGGAGAAAAGAGAAGTCAAAGAAGAGAGACCAGGAGGCCGGTTGTAAAACCGAAAACAACCAGACAAGCGCCCGATGTTTTTTTCTGTTGTAAAATTGAGTGAAAGGCTGGACTGGCGATTTGGAAATCCCAATACGACCGGTGTGTTTATTGCGCTGTTAATGGTGTCGGTGTGGGTGCTGCCCGCGGTGGTTCCGGAGAGAAAAAGAGGAGTGTGGCGATGGGCGCGGGAAGTGTTGTGGTTTGGGGCACTGGGGCTGAATTTGTATTGGTTTGAACGCCTGCTGCAAACCGGCTCGCGGGGCGGAGCGGTTGCGGCACTGGTCGGATTGTGCGCGGTGGCGATCTTGTCCGTTCGTTGGAAAAAAACGGTGTCCGACGGCACAAATGAAAGTGTCGGAGAAGAATCAGAAAACGAAGAAAAAAAAGCCGCTGCAAAAGAAACCAAACTCCGGGTAAAAGGGGTGTTGAAATCTTTTTGGGGAAGTGCGCCCGCGTGGCGATGGGCGGCACTGGGATTAGCGGTGACAACGGGCGCGGTATTGTTAAAAGAGACACATCCGGCGGAACGTTTGGCACCGGCTTACAGCATTGGAGACGCCTCCATTGGAAACCGTTTAAAAATATTGAAATGGGGAGCCGACATGGTGGCGGACGCGCCCGGCGGCTGGGGCGTGGGCATGGCTCCGAAAATTTTCGCGAAATGGTATCAGGACCCCGATCATCTTGAGAAGTATTCGGCGTTGGTGAACAGCCACTTGGAACATTTAGTAGAATGGGGTTGGTGGCGGAGGCTGGGCTATTTGTTTGGCTGGATACTGGTGTTTCGATTGATCTGGCCGGAGCGAGAAAGGGACGGGAGGCGGGTGTTTTCTGCGGCACCGTTCGGCGTGTGGGCGGCTTGGTTTGTAGGAGCGGCGACTACGACAATGACTGCTGAATGGCAGTTGTGGGTGGCGCCGGCGGCGGTATTTTTATTGGTGCTGCTGTCGCGCCTGTATTTGCGGAAGTGGCCGGGTTGGCGTGACTTAGGATTGAGCGTGGCGTTGCCAACGGCGGTGGTGATAGCGGCGATTTTCGCGCTGGCTGCAAGGTCACCGCTGACGGCGCACGAGCAGGGCGACTGGGTGAAAATAGGAGGCGGAAAACCCGGAGTAGTGGTGCTCGTCGGAGAAGGGGCGCGAGAGACAGAGCGCGAGCTGCGAACGCGCTGGCGGCAATGGGCGGAAGAAGGGAAAAAACCACCGACAATGCTGTGGGTGAAACGTGCGGAACTTGCGGCGGAAACAAGCGGGACGGAGACATTGGTATTAGTGGGAAAACCGGAGGCGGAAGTTGCCCGCAAGCTGGCGTTGCGCGCACGGCGCATAGTGGTGTTTTCGCCGCAGTTTTCGCCGGAATGGCTGTTCGACGCGACGATATTGAAAAACGTAGAGGCGTATGCCGGAGAACTGGCAAGCATGCCCCACGAAGAGGAATGGGAAGCGACGGGGCGGATGAAAAAAATCCTCGGCGAAGGCGACCTTGTCAGCAACTGGGTGGGCATCGCGGCGGAACGCGGTGACGAAAAAACAACCGAAGAGAAAAAAGAGTAAAAAAGGAGACAACACAATGGAGGACTGTAACATTACAAAGGACGCATTACAAAGGACGAGCGAGGGACAAGCTGCGTCTGCTTTCTTCCGCCAGTTTAAGATTTGGAAACGAGTGTGTGTTGCGGGCGGGAAAGCGAGGAGAGGATTGACCGCGCAACGATTTTGGCTGTTCGCAGTGCTGTTGTTTTTTTCACCGGAAACAAGTGCGGCTCCAGCACAGGGAGAGATGCAAACATTGATCTTGCCCGCCGCACAAGGAATGACGCGGGCACGGTTGCGTTACTATACGCCTCCGGTGGATTGCGCGGGGGCGCTGGTGCTGTGTCCCGGGTGGAATGGCGATGGTGCCGGTCTTATCCGCGACTCGCGCTGGCAGGAGTTTGCACGCAAACACAAGTTTGTTTTAGTAGGTCTTGATTTTGCAAGTCCGGACGCGGACGAGAAGTCTCACGCAGGTAAGTCAGAGGCAAACGCCTACCACCGCACGGAAAAAGGTTCGGGGCGGCTGCTGTTCGAGGGGCTGCGGCAAATCGTGAAAAAAGACGTGCCGCTGACACTGTTTGGTTTTTCGCGGGGCGGGCAGTTTGTGAACAGCCTCGTGGCGCGACACCCGGAGCGTGTGCGGGTGTGGGGCTGCACGGGTTCGGCTTTCACGGAGGAGTTTCCCGCCAAAGCGAAAATAAAGCCGCCGGGGGTAGTGGTGTGCGGGTTGAAAGACGGAAACACGTCGTCCTCGCTGGCGATGTTTTTTTCGGGATTGCGTGCAAAGTGGCGTGTGTGCTGGTTGGGCGTGCCAGGCAGTGGACACGTGATAGAGCCGCGTGCAGCGGCGTGGGTGCGGGAGTTTTTCGACGCGGTATTGTCCGCACCCGCCGATGTGCCCGGTGTATGGGTGGAGAGCGAGGAGCGGGGGCTGGAAGGTTTTATAGTGCGCTCGTGGTGCCCCAACGAGAAAACAAAAAAGACATGGGAGGCTTTTCGTTAAACATAAATAAAAAGCTCCGTTGCTAAAAAAAACATTGCCGAACGGCGTTTTCCCGCACTACTTCCGTCCGTGTTTTTCCACGAATCCACTTCTGTTTTTTCAAACATGACAACCAAGAACAAACCGCTGCTTTTTCTTTTGTTAATTCCCGCGCTTATGATAGGTGTGGTGCTGATGGTCGCGATTTTCCGTCGCGAGGACAGCACCGCGCCGCTAACCGCCGAACGGTTTAGGCAGGAATGGGATACCTTGCAGGGAAACCGCTACACGATTCGCGCACAAATAGACCGGCAAATCGGGAGCAGCGCGGAAGTCGGGCGGATACTCGCGGTGCGGATGCTTGACAGCACGGGACGGTTGCCAGTGTTGGTGCCTGCGGATAAACAACAGAATTTCGAGGCCGGCCAACGATACGAGTTTCACGTGGTTGTGCGCGGCGACATTTTGCTGGTGGAAAATGCGGATAAATTTTAACGGCACTCAAGGTGGATTCCCTTTCTCTATCACAATCTTTTCAAACCTGAAAACATCATGGAAACCAAAACAACAAAAGCGCACATTTTGATCACAGTTTTTTCCGTTCTTTCCGCCCTCGCCATTCCGCTGGCGGCGCAGAAAGCCCCGACTCCCTTTGGCACACCTGTCGCCGGAAAATCTGCGCCCGCACCAACGCCCGCAGCGCAACCCGCGCCTGCGCCTGCGCCTGCAACGGGCGGCACCGCCGGTGATTATTCCAGCGGAACGGCAGAGCGCGGAATGGACAAAATTTTCGATGTAAACAAGGATTCAGTTGACTTGGAAAACGGAACAATGAACTGGAAAGGAAAAACGTTCAACTTGGGAAACTCCCGCGTTATCCGCGCCCGAATTGAGCGTTATTTATCCTCGCCAAAACCGGAGGACGACATCGTCGCCCACGCAAAGATACTGCAGCAAATCGAAGACTTGCTTTCCCCCAAAGTGTTGACGGCAAAGAATTACAGTGAAAACTATCAAAAAGCGTGGGAGCTTTTATTCAAAGCCGCAAAGTATGAAATTGATGCCGAAAGCTGCCTGACAATAGCGACGCTTGTAGATAAGACAGTGCGCACAAAACAGCAGGTGCGCGGATTGCGGTTAAGCAAAAACGAACAAGAGGTGTTGCGCAGACGGCAGAGCCGTGACGTCATTATACAAGCGCGGACGCTGGAGGAAAAAAAAGACCGTGCCGCACTCCGTGCAACCGGTAAAAAAGGACAACCCGCCGCCGATGTGAGCGAAGGAAGCGAAGAACTCGCACACCGACGTGAAACACTGGGAAGAACGGACGCGGAAATACGCAAAACGGACACCGCCATCACCGCGATTGAAACAAAGGCAAAACTGGAATTTCAAAGCCAGATATTCATGTTTTTACTCCAGCGGCGTTTCAAACACGTCACCATCGCGACCGCTTTTTATCGCTACACATTTGGAAGTTCCGAACAGCAGTTGCGCGTGGGAGACAGGCAGATAAAAGAGATGTTTCCCGTCAGTAATTTTGTCCCTACAATGGACTCTCTGGACATGCTTGCACGCGAGGCGTTGAAAGATGTAGAAACAAGTATGCGCACCGTGGAACAACTCTGCGACACGGGCGGACGCTATAAGGCGCTGGAACGCTTGCAAGAAGCATTTTTTCTCGGCGAATATACACCAAAAGTAATGTTTTTTGATCCTGAAAAGAAAGCCCCCTTGATGAAACTTTGGCGGCATGTCCAAGACTTGCAACGCATAGGGGACGAGCGCGACCTCGCCGGAGTGGAGGAAGTGTTGCAGAAGATAAGTGCCGTGGCGGATGATTTTCCCGTTGCGGTGGTAAGGAGTCGCGCAAATAACGCACGACGAATGAGTAATCTATCGGTGCTCGCAGCAAAACAAGCCGCGCTTGGAGGCGATCTCGCACGTGCGGAACAAAATGTAGAACGAGCGGCAAAGTTCTGGCCGTCCAATCCTATGCTGGAGGAATTTGCAAATATGGCGGTGGCGCGTGCAGAAGGGGTCGCACAAAAAATCCCCGAATTTGACCGTTTGGAAAAAGACGGAAAAACAAGGGAAATTTACACGCGAAAAGAAGAGTTCGCCATGGTATTGTTTCAAGATAAAGAACGCTCCGAAAAATTGCGTATAATAATAGAACGTGCTCTGCGGATAAATGGCATGTTGGAACAAGCGAAACTTCTCAAGAAACAAGGAAACCCGTTTATGGCATGGGACGTTTTACACGAAGCGGCAAAATTGGGACCAGAAGACACGGAAGTCTTAAAAGCACACTCGGATTTTGCGGCGACAGCGGCGGAATACGCAAGATGCCTCGACAACGCAGAAAGACAGGAGGCGATGGGAAATTTCTCCGCAAGCCTCGCGTGGTATCTTTCTGCCGGCGATATGAACCCAACGTCGGAATTATGCCAGCGCGGCATAAAACGCACGGGAGAAGCACTGCTTAATAACGCCCGGACAAAATTGGCGCAGTGAACAGCGAAACGCTGACAAGCGCCCGAAAATTAAAAACGGAATTTGTTGGAACTAAAAAAAACGGGATGTGTCTCTGACGGGGTATGTTTAAACTGAAGCATTTTTCGCATCGTTTCTTTTTACCTGTTGCGCTGGGTTGGTTCTTGGGCGCCGCTGGGAGTGTTCTTGCCAATCCTGCTAACAAGCCGGCGGCGAAGGAGTTAACGGCACCGGCGGCGTCTGTGCAGTTGCCGATACTTAACGCACCGAAATTTTCGAGTGCATGGGTTGAGAACGACTATGCTTCTCAGTACGCGCCGTTCGCTTACGATCGGGAGGCGCGGACGGTTGACGTTTTAGTTCTTTATACGCCTGCGGTTCTGAGGCAGACCGGTTCGGTGCAAAAGGTTTTATTAAGAATCAATGAGTGTGTGGATTACGCGAATTACAAAATTAAATCGTTGGAAGCGCAGTCGGATAAATTCGGCAAGGTGGGTCGTGTGAGGCTGGTTGGGCTTGTTGAAGTGGATTACGTATCCGGTGCCAACCCGACTGTTGACATTCACCGTTTGCGGCGTGGAGAAATCAAGAGTGGCGGGCAAAGTATTGAGCAATTGCGGGATTTTCTTAAAGCCGATCTTGTGTGCATGGTCAGTGCGTTCAGAAAGGGTGGAGGCGTGGGGCAATGCCCCGGACCGTTGTCGGTGTTGCAGAGTTTTACGCCGCCATTTTTCCGGCACGAAATTCAACACAATTTTGGGTGGCGTCACGAGCACAACAAAAACATTTTCGTCGTGCAGCAAAACTATGCGAAGGTGGCAAAATGGAAGGAAGGTTCTCCGTTGCCGCTCAACGAGAAAAAAGTGTTTTTACGCCAACGGAAAAAGTGACGGCGCACGGCGCATAAGTCTGTGTCTCCGAGCTACATGACAAGCCGTTATGAAAAATTTGACAGCTGGCGGAGAAAGCGGTTGTCACGTTTCATAAAAAAACTATATTGCGTGTATTCGCATTGCAAAACATCGGTAATTTTTACGGGATCGAAGTTTTAGAGAGACGAATGATGCGTTGATTTCGCGAGCCACGAAAACGCAGGCGGAGGTCGCGTTGGGCGAGGATGAAGGGACCGTCAACAAGTACGTCGATTTCACGCAGCAAGGGGAGGTATTTTTCGTCGCTCTGGAGTTGTTCCATAGTGAAGCCTGTGAAGCACCAGACGTCCCAGTTTAGTTTTTTTTTAACGAAAGAGGCGAGGGTGGCGCAGGGGGCGACTTGGAGAAAGGGTTCACCGCCGGAGAGGGTGAGGCCGCGCTGGAGGCGGATCTGGCTCAATTGGATTTGCAGCAGTGCGACGGATGTCTCGAATCCGCCGCGCAAGTCGTGTGTTGCCGGGTTGTGGCAACCCGGGCAACGCAGGTTGCAACCCTGTGTCCAGAGCACGGTGCGCAGGCCTTCGCCGTCAACAATACTGTCACTTGCCAACGGCGAGGCGAGGCGGATGGTCATCGCGGGGAGTCTGGGGTGATTTTCCACTCGTCTATGACGGCGGCGGGTTTTGAGGGTGGGTGCCCGATTTGCGCAGTGAGTTCAATGAACCATTGTTGGTAAATATCAAAGGGTCTGCCGCCTTTGATGCGTGGAAACTCAATGGCGCGCAGGCGTCCGCCGTGTTCCGTATCGTGACCGACGACACCGCTTTCGCCGCGCAGGGCGCATTCGACGGCGTAGTCCACGCAGCTTTTGATGAGGGCGAGATCGCTTGTGCAGGCTGGGGCGCTGCGGGCGAAGTAACCGCTTTTTTGGACGAGTTTTTTCTCGGCTCCGATCAGAGGCGCGAGCTTGTCGGCGAACCATTTGCCGGCGTTTACGTTATCAAGTTTTACGTGTCCGAAAGCATCGCGGGGAACGTGACCTTTGTTTTGCTCAATTTCTTGGACGATGCTGTCAACGCCGGCACCTTCGCTGACGAAGATGTTCACGTTGCCGATTTCGTCCATGGTGCGGCGGAGGCGTTCTGCCTCGGCTTCAAAATTGATTTGTAGTTCCGGGACATAGACAGCGTGGACATCGCGGCGCGCCGTGAACTGGGTGGTATTCAACGGGTTGCGGGCGTTTTTGCCGAGCAATCCCTTGCGGTAAATGTCGGCGGTGGCGGCGGTGAGCCAGCCGCAGTTGCGACCCATGACCTCGTGGACGATCAACATGCGCGGGTTGGCGCTGTGTTCGGCGGCAATGTTCTCAAAAAAACGCGCACTCTGAATGGCGGCTGTCCACGCACCGAGGCTCTGTTTAACGGGGAAGACGTCGTTGTCCACGGTCTTAGGCAACCCGATGACCGTGAGGGAATAACCGTTTTCGCCAAGGTAACGTGCAAGGTCGGCGGCCGCCGTGTTGGTGTCGTCTCCTCCGACGGTGTGAAGGACTTGGACGCCGTCGCGGACAAGCTGGTCGGCGGCAACTTTCAACGGGTTCTCGTTGTCTTTGACGAGGCCGCGTTTCAAGCAATCGGCGATATTGGAGAGCTTCACACGGCTGCTGCCGATGGGAGTGCCTCCGAGTTCGTGCAACTGTGCGGCGTCGCGGCGCATCGCAGGTTCGATGGCGATGCTATTGCCAAGAAGCAGCCCTTTGTAACCGTCGAGGTAACAAAGAATTTCAATGTCCGGCGCGATCTCGGAATAGCGTTCTATAAGACCGCCGACGGCAGACGAAAGGCAGGGGGCGATTCCGCCCGCTGTGAGGATTGCAACTTTTTTGAGTTTCATCGTGGTAAGAAAGACGCGAGGGACTAATCCGCCGCGGCGAATTTAGAAAGGGGAAAAAACGGCGGTTTTCGAGATGCGTTGAAAATATCGTCGAGCGCGAGCCAGGCTGCGAAGGGAATTTTTTCTGGGCGCACTTGCGGGGAAACGCCCCATTCTTGGAGGCGGGAGAGCCAGGTGAGGGCAAGTGGCGAAATTTCGGGCAAAAGGCGGAACGCAGCACCGAGTTGCTTGCGCCGGTGCGAAAACACCCCGCGTAAGATTTGCCGCGTTTCCACCCTTAAATGGCGCGGCGCGGCGCGGCGTCTCAGGTGCAGCAATCGGGAATCCACGTGGGGCGGAGGGAAGAAACAAGAGGAAGAAACCTCGCACCCAGGGGCGCGTTCAAAGGCGGCTTCAATCGCGATGGAAATCGCCCCCGTTGCCTTTCCCGCTCCAGAACCCGCTGTAAATCGTTCTGCCGCTTCACGTTGTAACATCACCACCATCTGTGTCGGCAGCACGCCGTTTTCGAGAACAGCGTCTATCCACGGCGTAGAAATCGCGTAGGGAAGGTTCGCCACGACCTTGAACCTCTCACCCATTACGGCAAGCCCCGCGAGGGGAAACGCCACGGCATCGCCTTCGACAAGGGAAAATTTGCCCGGATAAGCCGCGCCCAACCATTCGCGCAGGTAACGCGCCAGCCGAGGATCGCGCTCAACGGCGAACACCGTTGCGCCAGCCGCAAGCAATGCCGCCGTCAAAGTGCCCAGACCGGGTCCAATTTCTACGACAATGTCCCCCGGCGCTACCTCGGCGAGTTGCAGGGATTTTTGGACAATGTTTGCGTCAACAAGGAAATTTTGCCCCAGCGGCTTGCGGGGTGAATGCCCCAATGCGGCGAGGAGAACGCGAGTCTGCCGCAACGAAAACCCTCCGGTAATCGGCGGCAACTGGTGAGCATCTGTAGTAAGCAGCACACCCGACGCTTTCGCCGTAGATGGCGTGTTTTGTCAAGCACTCCTCTCTCGACAAGGTGCAAACATTTGGAGAAATGAATATTCCGTTTATTACAAAACTTTTACCACTTTTGTTTTGCAAAAATTACCCCAAAACAATTTTCTGCCCCCCTTTTAACAATGAGCGATCCGGAACCAATCCAAACTCAGGATGCTGTGCATCACGAAGAAAGCGTGATACGCGAGAGCCTCAAGCGTTGTTCTGCCGAGACAATTGAGGCTGCGATACAATTTCACCACAGCGGTAATCCCGAACTCGCGAATACCATTGTCATCGGCATACTTGCGCGCTTTCTCGAACCCGACCAGCGCCCCAAGTTGAATGAAGAATGCGACCACCTGCGCCTCATGGACGACTTGGGCGTGGACTCGCTCACGATGGTCGAAGTCGTCATGCTCGTCGAAGAAGTATTGCATATCAGCATTAAAAACGAGGACTTGCGTGATTTGCGCACCATTGGCGACGTAAAGGCATTTGTGAATGCCGTCGCCCGCGGGCTGCCCCCTCCTGAAAAACCTGTTTGCTTCAACGTCGCTGAAATCGCCGAAGTCATGCCCCAACAACCGCCCTTTCTCTTTTTGCAAGATGCCGAGATCGGGCGCGGCGAAGCACGCGGCGTGTATAAAATTTCCGGACAAGAATTTTTCCTCGCCGGACATTTCAAAGACCGTCCGGTCTTTCCCGCCTCTTTGCAAATTGAGGCGCTTGGTCAACTCGGCGTCCTTTTCCTTCTCAAAGGCAAGCACCCCGACATCGCCGACGGTGTGGACGCCTCTAAAATCTATTTCACTTCCTGCAACGGCGTGCGCAGCACACGCGTGTGCCGCCCCGACGACGTCCTTTCGTTCTTTCTGCGTCCCAAACGGATCAAGCACCCCCTCGCCGTATTTGAGGGGGCGGTTACCGTGAACGGCGAAAAGGCTGCCTTTGCCGAAGAGATCACGCTCACCTTCGACTACCACCAGCCTGTTCTTCCAGAAACGCCTGCTCCGGTCGCCGCCAATCCTTAACTCGTGCTGCCTCCACCACGCACCATTTTCGTATGCGTCCCGTAGTCGTCACAGGTCTCGGCTTTGTTTGCAGCATCGGCAATGACAAGGAAACCGTTCGCAAAAATCTGCGCTCCCTCAAACACGGTTTAGAACCCTATCCGCCCTTCCATAATCCCAAAATCCCCGTGAAACTCATCGGTGCTATCCGCGGGTTCGACACTTCTTCCCCCGACGCCGAAGACTGGACCTGGCCTTCCCAGCACACCATCAAACGCGAAATTCTTCGCGGCCTTGCCCCCCACGGTCTCTACGCCTACTGCGCCCTCCAGCAAGCCATTGCCGACGCCCGCCTTTCCCAAGCCGAAATTAGCAACCCAGCCACGGGCATGTTTACCGCTTCTGCGGGTTCCGCCTCGATGCTGTACCGCAACATTACCCGCATGTTCGAGAGCGGCGTCATGCGTTGTTCCCCCATGGGCATCGTCAACTCCGTCGTCGGCACCCTCTCCTTTAACCTCGTCGCCGCCTTCAAAATACGCGGTGCTTCCTGCGGGTTCGCTTCCGCCTGCGCCTCCTCCGGTCACGCCCTCGGTTACGCCCGCGACGAAATTGCCCTCGGGCGCCAAGATCGCATGATCGTAGTCGCGGGGGAAGACGGTAACCTCGAATCTATCCTCCCCTTCGCCGGAATGCGCGCCCTCAGCCCTTCCGACGACCCCGAACTCGCCTCTTGCCCCTTTGACAAACGCCGTTCCGGCTTCGTCGGCACGGGCGGCGGCGTCGTTATGATCCTCGAAGCCGAAGAGACAGCCCTCCGCCGCGAAGCACCCATTTACGCCCGTTTCACCAGTTGGGGGCAGGCGTCCGACGGCTACAGCCCCGCCGTTTCGCACCCCGGCGGCAACGGCCTCGCCGACAGCATGACCATCTGCCTCCAATCCGCCAACATCCCCCCGGAAAACATAGACTACATCAACGCCCACGCCACCTCCACCCCCATTGGAGATCACTCCGAACTCCTTGCTATTCAAAAAGTTTTCTCTAACATCCAGAAGCCCACCGTCAGCAGCACCAAGGGTCTCACGGGACACGGTTTTTCCATGTCCAGCATCCTCGAAGCCGCGATTTGCTGCCTCGCGCTCCACGACCAATTCCTCCCTGGAAACGCCCACCTTCGCAACCCCGACCCCGCCGCCGCCGGCATCCCCCTTCCCACTGAAACAAAATCCTCCCCCCTCCACTACGCCCTCACCAATAGCAGTGGCTTTGGAGGTGCCAACGTCAGCCTCCTCTTCGGGAAACGATGACCAACACCGACGTCCTCCTCATCATCCTCGTCCTTGTCGGATTCCCCCTCCTCCTGCCCCTCGTCACCTTCTTCATTAAAAAAAGAACCCCGCCGCCAGAATTGTCGTCCAACGAAATCATTATCGGAGCGACGCCTGATGCCCCGCTTGCCACCCTCAAAGCACCAGCCACCCTGCAAGACTATAATACCGCCGAAGAAATTGACACCTCGAACAACGAAATTCTCGAAAAACTCTCCCTCTTCCTCCAACTCGACCAAACCCCCGCATCCCTCCTCAACTCCATAAGCACCCCGACCCCGAACGGAACCCGCATCATCGAAATCACCCTCCCCGACTCAAACTGGACACGGTCAGCCAACCCGCCCGAAAAACTCCACGCATTCGCCCAAAACAGCCGTCGCCTTTTCGCCCGCGCCCCCCTCCCCACCACCGCCCTCACGGGTATCGCCAACCTCATGGTGTTCTGGCAAATGGCGACACTGCTCGTCGCCCAGAAACACATCGCGGACATCGCCGGAAAACTCTCCAAAATACAAGAAGACATCGAAAAAATAAGCTCCTTCCTCGATTCCGCCAGAACCGCCCGCATCCAAGCCATTTACGATTACCTCGGGCAAATCTACGCCTCCGTCAACCACGGCGACATCCCGCCTTCTTTCCGCCCGCAACTCGAAGCCGCCGAACGCGACCTGCTCGAAATCCAACACCACCTCGAAGCCTCCTACGCCCACACCATAAACGCCAAAACCACCCATGACGAACTCGTCGGCACCGGGATTCTCAAAGAAAAAATTGAACAAAAAATAACGACCCTCCATTCCCTCTCCAACGATATCACCTTTTGCCTAAAAACCCGCATCGCCTCCCTCTTTCTCCTCACCCTCTTCCCTGATGAACAGCGACTTAAACAAAATCGATGGGACTCCGTCAACGCCTCCATTCAAAGACTCCGACTACTCGAACACTCTGCGCGCAAAGAAATTACCCACGCCATCAACAGCATAAGCTCCAATTGGAACAAAAAAGAGACCCTCCGCTCCCGCAAAGCCTCCCTCCGCGACCAATACAGCCTCCACACCAAAAAATGGACAACCGCCCTCCGCTCCCACGAAGAAGAAATACAACACTGCGCCCGCCTGCTCTCCCAAAACACACGCCCCCTCACCCTCCTCCTCCAACTTCAAGACGGCAAACTCGTAGGCCTGCGCAAAAAACCCTGACTTCCCCCGCCGACTTTCACCCACCCCCAAAAACCACAAAAAACTTAGTCTTGTGTTACTCCCACAAAACCTTACCCCGTCCTCCCTCAAAAACTTTCAACGACAACACGCATGTCCAGAGACATAATCATACTCGAATGCACCGAAGCCCGCAAAGAGGGCAAACGCCCATCGCGCTACATGACCACGCGCAACAAAAAAACCGTCCAAGAAAAATTGGAAAAACTCAAATACAACCCGGCCCTCAAACGCCGGACCCTGCACAAGGAAGTCAAAGGCTAATCCTTTCCCGCCCCCGGCACGCAGGAGAACGAAGGCGTTTCCGCCCCTCCGCCCCTGTCGTCTGCCCCAAAATCGCCCCGCTTCGTGTCCGCATCAAGCGCGGTTGCCGCTGTCCACTCCCCCCCTATCCATGAAACTTTTCCTCTTGCGCCACGCCGAAGCCGACACCACCCCCATCGACCCCCTCAGACAACTGACCAGCTTCGGGCAAAGTCAGATATTAGCACTTGTCCAACAACTTGATATCTCCGAATTTGCCAAAGTTGCCGCCATCGAACACAGCCCGTTCACACGCGCCTGCGAGACCGCCGAACTTTTCCTAAACGCCTCCAAACTCCCCATCCCCACCCGCCCCTGCGAATACATCAAGCCCGACGACGACCCCCGCTGGACGGCGCGCAAAGTCGCAGAATCGGAAACCGACCGCCTCCTCGTCGGGCACAACCCCCACTTTGAACAACTTGCAAGCCTGCTCCTTGTCCAAAACCGCGCGCAACTCCAAGTCGCGTTCAAGCTGTCCGCCTGCATGGCCCTCGAACGCTATTCCGCCGCCGCCCCATACGGCTACTGGCAGCTCCTCTGGTTCACCGCCCCACAACAACCTCGGTAACGCCTTCCTTGTCATGGACATTGTTATCCTAACGGGCGCCGCCTCAGAACCAGCCCAAAGCATAGCGCGTCGCCTCGTCTCCGCAGGACTTCGCGTCTATGGCTTCGACTCACACTTCTTCGATCAAGGTTTCCAACACAAAGATTTCATCCCCGTCCCCCTCAACCTCGCCGACCCCGCCGCCGTCCTCGCCGCCGCCACCAAAATCCTCACCAACGAAACCCTCCTCGCAGGCGTCATCCTCGCCGGACACCACCCCTTGCCAGACCCCCTCGAATCCGCGCACACAGAAGACATCCTCTTCTCCCTCAACGCCGACCTCGCTGCTCCCCTGCTCCTCACCCGCGCCACCCTCCCGACCCTCATCCGCCGCCGCAGCCATCTCATCGCAATCACCCACGATGCCCCAGAGTTCCCCGCCAACGCCCTCACTGCCACCATCACAGGCGCATTGCGCAGCCTCACCCACGCCCTCTTTGAAGAATTACGCGACACCGGCGTCAAAACCTCCCATCTCCACATCGCCTCCAATCCGCCCCCCCACGACCCAGCCGCCCGCCTCACCCACGCCCCACAAAGCCAAGTCCAACCCGATATCGTCGCCGACGTTGTTGAAACCCTCCTCCGCCTGCGCGAAAACAACGCACTCACCGAACTCGTCCTCCGCCCCCAAGCAACCCGCGAAGAACCCCGTATCCCCATAAGCTCCGAACCCCGCCTCCGCGCCATCCAAGTAATCCAACTCCCTCCCCCTCAAAACTTACCGCCACCGGAAGAACCCATCCCCACCCCCACGCGCAAACGCCCAGACTACGCCCCCGATCCCACCGACTCCGATCCCAACGCAGACGATGACAGCGACAACAGCGTTGACCCGGAACTCCTCTACCTCATCAAACCCTCCTCCCGAGCCACCTACGAAACCCCCAACCCCGCCTCCCTCCCCTACCCAGAAAATTGGCAAGGACCACGCCCCCCCTCCCGCCGCCAAATAGAACGCCTCGAAAAACGAAATCGTTACCTCGAAACCCGCACCAAAAACAAAAACACCCCGCCCCCGCCAAAAACAACGGAAGTCGCCGCGCCGCCGAAAAACGCTGCGCCGCCCGCAAACGCCGTTGTGTCGCCGGAAACAACGGAAGGCTCGCTGCCGCTGCGTCCGTCGGAAAACGCCACGCCGCTGCTGGCAAATGTTGCCGCGACGCCGCGAACAACGGAGGTCGCCCCGCCCACGGCAGGAGAAATACCAGAATTTATCCCGCCTCCCCCGCGAAACGTTTCCACATCAGACGTCCCCTTTTTTAAGCCACCGACAGGCCGCTCTCCCGCCCCGCCAAAGGAAAAAAATCCCACCCCCGCCGCCGCCGCCCCCTCACGCCGCCGCCCGCCTGCAAAACCCCGCCGCAAGAAAACCCCGCCGTCCCCCCACGAATCCTGATCCAGTTAGCAAATAGGAGACAGGTAATAGGTTTTTCACCGCTATTTCCCAACCCCTGTTTCTTGCCTTCTATTTGGGGCTTAGGCGACAACGCATCCCCCTCTGTGGGATTTCCGCCTCCGCTTCCCCACCGACATTTCTGGCGGCATCGTTTTTTCTGATGCAAACGACACAGTGATCTTGACAAAAGGGGGCGGTTTTCGAGGGTTGGGGGACACTTATGGGAAAACAGCACAACAAGGTTATCAAACGCAAGCGCGCCCGCGCCTACGAACTCCGCGTCAAAGAACGCGCCAAGCAAGCTGCTGCACTTGTCACGAAAAAGAAGTAGGCGGTGTGTCGGGTGTTCCCGTTGACGCCGTTTCGCTGCGAACAATGCGCGTTCCGATTCTGATGTTTCGAGCGTTTCGCCCCGCCCTCGTTTTTTTTGCGATGGTGGCAGTGTTTTTGTGTGCGCATGTCATTGGCACGGCGAAGCCTGTTGTTCCGGCAACCACCCCTGCTGCGCCGCAGTTTGACGTGGGCTACATTTATACGCGCTGGCAGGAGGCGAGGGACTTCAAGCGCATCAGCGAATACTTCACTGGGCGCGAGGCGACGGGCGGCAATATCGTCGCCCGTTCCGATGCCACCAACCGTTCGGGCATGTATTTTCGCGTGGGTCTTCCTACCGACATGCACATTCCGGCACATTCCGTTGTGACAATAGATTACGTTTGCAGCGATTCCCCTCAACCCCGCTCGCATACTTTTGAACTTCCTGAGCGAACAGTCTTCTTATTTACCGAATTGCGCCTTGGTCTTACGGGGCGGGAGTGGCGGGATAAAGAAACGTCTCTCGTCGCGTGGTGCTTCACGCTTCGCGACAACGCCGGAGTCGTTCTCGCCCGAAAACAAAGTTTTTTGTGGGAAATGGAGGACGCTGTCACGCCGCGCTCTCCCGCGCCGGTTTCACTGCAGACGGAAAAAGTTTCTGGCACAAGGGGTGGCGCGAAAAAGTAAGCGTGCGCCAGCGCGTCATGCGAGCGGCACGTTGACAGCAGCCATCGCCGCGTCGTCGGCATCGCGAAAAGCGGGCGCAAGCCATTTACGAACAAAGGCTTTCGCAACCCCCTTGCGATCTGCGTAGTCGTCGCCTTGGTCGTTGCCGATTCTGCCAATGGCAAAATAACGCGCTTCGGGGTGGGCGAAAACCCAACCGCAGAGCGAAGCCGGCGGGTTCATGGCGAAATTTTCCGTAAGCGAAACGCCTGTGTGTTTTTCGGCGTCAAGAATCTGCCACAACGTAATTTTTTCCGTATGATCGGGGCAGGCGGGGTAGCCGAGGGCGGGGCGGATGCCCGTGTATTCTTCGGCAAGTTCTTGAGTCGGTGTGAGTGTTTCGGCGGCGGCGAAACCCCAATGTTCGCGGCGTATCTTTTCGTGGAGCCACTCGGCAGCCGCCTCGGCAAGGCGGTTTGCGAGTGATTGCAGCAAGAGGCACTGGTAGTCGTCGCCGGCGGATTTTGCCGCTTGGGCATGTGCCTCAATTTCTGTGCCTGCCGTGGCAACGAACGCGCCCAGCCAATCGGGGCGGTCTGCGGCGACGAAGTCGGCGAGCGAAAGACAAGGGGCGTTGGTGGCGGAAACGGCTTGTTGGCGGAGGAAGTGCAGCCGCACCCAGTCTTCATCGCCGGTGGCGCCGGTGCGCAGGGCGACATCGTCGCCAAAGCGGCGGGCAGGAAAAATGCCAAAGACGGCGCGGGGGCGGGCAATGTGTTCGCGGGCAATATGTTCGAGGGTAACGCGGGCATCATCAAGAAGTTGGCGGGCAACGGCTCCTTGTTCATTTTGCGCCTGGGCACGGGTCGTCCCTCCGCGTAACGCCCATGTATGCAGGAACATCCGCCAATCCATGTAGGGAATGAGCGTCGCCGGAGAAATTTCCAAGACATGGACGCCGGTTAACCGTGGCGGAACGGGCGGGTGTTTTTGAAAATCGGGGCGCAGGGCGCGGGCGCGGGCATCGGCAAGCGGCAGAAGCGGAACGGCAGCGAGAGAGCGGCGGGCGTATTCGGTGCGCAAAACGTCTTGTTCGGCGCGCAACCGAGCGGCGGCATCTTCTCGGGTAAGGGGGTCGATCAGAGGAGCGAACGCACGTGCGACCTGCGAAGCGTCGGAGGTGTGGACGATGGCGCCGCTGCGCAACGGGGCGATTTTCAAGGCAGTATATTCCTTTGACGTTGCCGCCCCGCCGACGGCGAGAGGGATTCGCAGGTCTATCCGTTCCATCTCGGCGGCGACATGCGCCATTTCGTCAAGGGAGGGCGTAATGAGACCGGAAAGCCCGATGAGCGCCGCCCCGTGTTCAAGCGCGGCGCTCATGATTTTTTCGCAGGGAACCATTGTGCCAAGGTCTATGACCTCGTAGTTGTTACACGCGAGGACGACGCCAACGATGTTCTTGCCAATGTCGTGCACGTCTCCCTTGACGGACGCGAGGATGATGACGGGGCGGCGTTTCGTTTCCGCCGAATCAAGGACAACCGCTTGCTCCATCAATGGTTTCAAAACAACGACCGCCTGTTTCATCACGCGGGCGGATTTGACAACTTGCGGGAGAAACATCTTCCCCTCTCCAAAAAGCTCCCCGACGATTTTCATGCCGTCCATGAGCGGTCCCTCTATGACGTCCAATGGGCGTCCAAGTTCGGCAAGTGTTTCATTTACATCAATTTCAACATAATCAGAGACACCCTTCACAAGGGATTGCGCGAGGCGTTCCCGAGGGGGAAGACTGCGCCACTTATCGGCGATTTTCGCCGTGCCCGACGGCGTCTCTGCACGCGCCGCCACAGCAGCGGCGGCGATTTCCACAAGACGTTCCGTGGCGTCGGGGCGGCGGTTGAGAATGATATCTTCGGCACGGGCAAAAAGTTCCGCATCGATTGCCGTGGAGTCTTTAAGCAAACCCGGATTGACGATGCCCATGTCAAGACCCGCGCCGATGGCATGGCGGAGGAAGGCGGCGTGTATCGCTTCGCGGACGGGGTTGTTTCCGCGAAAGGCGAAAGAGACATTGGAAATCCCGCCGGAATAACGGGCAAATGGCAGGCTGCTTTTCAATGCGCGCACGGCTTCAATGAAGTCCACGGCGAGATTGGCATGTTCCGCCATGCCCGTGCCAACGGTGAGCACGTTGCAGTCGAAAATAATGTCCTCCGCAGGGAACCCGTCCGCGAGAAGCAGCCGGTAAGCGCGCTCGCAAATGCGCACCTTGTCGCGGCGGGTGACCGCTTGCCCGTGCTCGTCAAACGCCATCACGACAAGCGCCGCCCCGTAACGCCGGCAAAGGCGGGCACGAGCGAGAAAGGTCGCCTCGCCTTCTTTGAGCGAAATCGAGTTGACGACGCATTTCCCCTGAGCACTGCGCAGCCCTGCCTCAATCGTTTCCCAGCGCGAGCTGTCGAGCATGATTGGCGCACGGGCAATTTCTGGTTCGGAAGCCAAAAGGTTGAGAAATTTCGCCATACACGCCGGACCGTCGAGAAGCCCGTCGTCAAAGTTGACATCAATAATGTGCGCGCCGCTCTCAATCTGTTGACGGGCAATGGCAAGTGCCTCGACAAAACGATGTTCGACAATGAATTTCCGAAAGCGCGGCGAACCGGTAACATTGGTGCGCTCTCCAACCTTGATGAAAATGCTGCCGCCCGCCGCCGTCGGAACGGGCGCGACGGAATTGACCGCGTCCAATCCCGCGAGGCGCAACGCGGGCGCAATAGCGGGAACGACACGCGGGGCGAACTCGTTCGTAGCGCGAATGATAGCGCGGATGTGTTCGGGCGTCGTCCCGCAACAACCGCCAAGAATGTTGACGATGCCGCCGCGGGCAAACTCGCGCAAAAGCATGGCGGTATCCTCAGGACCTTCGGGAAAACCCGTCGGACAAAGCGGGTCGGGCAAACCGGCGTTCGGGTGGCAAGAAACAAAGCAGTTCGCCTTAACAGAAAGCTCCTCAATAAATGTCCGTATCTGCGCCGCGCCGAGGGCGCAATTCATGCCAATGGAAAACGGGCGCACGTGGCGAACGCTGTTCCAAAACGCCTCAACCGTCTGCCCGGCAAGCATCCGCCCCGAACGATCAGAAATCGTGCCGGAAATCATGAGGGGGACCCTCCGCGCACGTGCCTCAAACGCTTCTATTATAGCAAGAAGAGCAGCCTTGGCGACAAGGGTGTCAAAAACAGTTTCGACGAGCAGCAAATCTGCCCCGCCGTCGAGAAGAGCGTCAACTTGGGCACGGTAGGCACCGCACAGCTGCTCAAAGGTGACTTCGCGTGCGGCGGGATCATTGACATCACGCGAAAGGGAAAGCGTTTTGTTCGTGGGACCGATGCAACCGGCGACCCAGCGTTCGCGCCCGTCCCGCTCCGCCATTTCACGGGCAACATCCGCCGCGACGCGGGCGGCGGCGTAGTTCATTTCGACGGTGAAATCTTCCAGACCGTAGTCGCTCTGCGCGATGGACGTGCCCGAAAAAGTGTTCGTCTCAACAATGTCCGCGCCCGCCTCAAAATAAGCACGGTGAACGGCGGCGACGGCGTCAGGGCGGGTGAGGGAAAGCACATCGTAATTACCCTTCAAATCGTAGCGATGCCCGGCAAAACGTTCCCCGCGAAAATCCGCCTCGGTGAACCGGTAGCGTTGCAACAATGTCCCCGTCGCCCCGTCGAGATAGATAATGCGTCGGTGCGCGAGAGCTTCAAGACGAGCACCTTTCGGCGAGAAAAGAAGTCCGGCTGGCGGAACGGCTACGGTTTCGGACATGGAAGGGATGCTTGCGTGAAAGGGACGCGACCCTAAGCGCAGGATGGCGGCGCGCAACCTGAATCCCAATTTTCGTAAAAAAACAGCTTGCCCAGATGCGCCGAACACGCACCGTGCCCTCCTCACTTTTCAAGAACCAACAACACTTTTTCAACATGTCCCGCATCTGCGCAGTCACAGGCAAACGTCCGGTCAAAGGTCGCCGCATCATTCACAAAGGTCAGAGTAAAAAAAGCGGCGGTATCGGTTTGCAGCTCGTAAAGCAAACTAAACGCGTGTTCAGACCGAACTTACAACGCATCCGCGTCAAATTGCCCTCAGGTCAAGTCAAACGCCAATGGGTAAGCGTCAAGGCGATCAAGGCGGGTCTCGTCACCAAAGCGTGATACGCGCCAACGAAACGCCGCAATCGCCGGCGTTTTTTTGAGCGTGCGCCCGTGCCCCAATTCTCATTTCCTCCCCACCCATCATGCCAACCGACAGTAACACCGGTATTATTACTCAAATCCTCGGCGCAGTCGTGGATGTCAAATTCGACGAGGGCAATGTCCCCTTCATCAACAACGCTCTCGTCATCGCGCCCAACGCAGGGAACAGCACGCGCCGCCTTACCCTCGAAGTCCAGCAACACCTCGGCGGAGGCCTTGTGCGCGCCATCGCAATGTCGGCGACCGAAGGTCTCGTGCGCGGCACCGTCGTCACAGACACCGGCGCACCCATCAGCGTCCCCGTCGGCGAATGTGTCCTCGGGCGCATTTTCAACGTCACCGGCGACACCGTGGACAACAAGGGAGACATTCCCCAAGCAAAACGCCTCCCCATTCACCGCCCGCCGCCACCCCTCGTCGAGCAATCCACCTCGGCAGAAGTCCTCGAGACAGGCATTAAGGTCATCGACCTCATTTGCCCCTTCGTAAAAGGCGGTAAAGTCGGCGCGTTCGGCGGCGCAGGCGTCGGCAAAACCGTCGTTATCATGGAACTCATTAACAACATCGCCAAGGCGCACGGCGGCTATTCGGTGTTCGCGGGCGTCGGAGAACGCTCCCGCGAGGGAAACGATTTATACCGCGAAATGTCCGAATCAAAAGTCATTGATCAAGAAGACATTTCCCGCTCCAAGGTCGCCCTCGTCTATGGGCAAATGAATGAGCCTCCGGGGGCGCGTATGCGCGTCGCCCTCTCCGCCCTCGCAATGGCGGAGTATTTTCGCGACGAAAGAAATCAGGACGTCCTCCTCTTCATTGATAACATCTTCCGCTTTTCCCAAGCCGGCTCCGAAGTCTCCGCCCTCCTCGGCCGCCCCCCCTCCGCCGTCGGTTACCAACCGACCCTCGCCGCCGAAATGGGCAACTTGCAAGAACGGATCACTTCCACAAAAAAAGGATCCATCACCTCTTTTCAGGCAGTTTATGTGCCCGCCGACGACCTCACCGACCCGGCTCCGGCGAACACCTTCGCCCACCTCGACTCCACCGTCGTCCTCGAACGCCGCATCGCCGAATTAGGAATCTACCCAGCCGTTGACCCGCTCGCCTCCACCTCCTCGGCGTTGACCGCCGACATCGTCGGAGCCGACCATTTCCGCGTCGCCCGCGGCGTGCAACAAGTCCTGCAACGCTACAAAGACCTCCAAGATATTATCGCAATCCTCGGACTCGACGAACTTTCCCCCGAAGACAAACTCACTGTCTTCCGCGCACGAAAAATCCAAAAATTCCTCTCGCAACCCTTCCATGTCGCCGAAGTCTTCACCGGTATCGAAGGCAAATACGTGCCAATAAAAGACACAATCAAGGGCTTTGACATGATCCTCCAAGGCGAATTGGATTCCGTGAACGAAAACGGTTTTTATATGAAAGGCTCCATTGACGAGGTGCTGGCAAACACAGAAAAAAGCACCGCACACAAATAAACAGCCACCGACGTCATGCCGCTCACAATCGAAATAATCACCCCATCGCGTAAAGTTTTCTCCAGCACGGCAGACGACGTCGTCCTCCCCACCCAAAGCGGACAAATAAACATTCTCCCCTCCCACATTCCGCTCACGACCATCATCGTCCCAGGAGAAGTCGTCATTGTTAACGGCACTTCCGTCGAAACGCTCGTCGTGGACAAAGGCTACGCCCGCGTCCAAGGCGACGTTATCTCCATTTTGACAGAAGCCGCCATTGATACCGATGACATTGATCTCGCCGCCGTAGAAGCCGCCGAAGAACGCGCCGCCACCGCCCTCGCCCGCGTCCAAGCAAACGAAGATTTTGACCCCGCCGAAATCGAAAAAATGGAGCAAATCCTCCGCTTCGCCGCCGTGCAAAAATTAATAAAACGCCCCCGCCATTGACCCGACGAAAAAGAGGGCATTTTTTTCTAAAAAAGTTTCAAATGCCCCTTGACAATTTTCACCGTTCGCGTATTTCTCGCTCTCGTAAATCAATTTTCTTTTTTAGAAATCCATCCCATGAAGACATCAAAGGACAACGCCATGTCTGCTTTTTCCGTCAAATCGGCGGCGAGAACTGCTTTGTCGCTGTCCTTTACGCGTAGCTTGCTGAACACCAGTCCCATCGCGCCGACGCGCATTTCTCCTTCGTTCTCAACGGATTCGCAATGGGGGGGGGGGCGCGCCCCCCCCCCCCGGCCGGCCCGCGCGGCGGCGCTAGGAAACGCCCGGAGAGTCACGCCGTAGTTGTAAATA
>JAISZI010000059.1 GCA_031269335.1 Puniceicoccales bacterium | reverse complement strand
CCGGCAGGGGCGGGAGAGGGGGTCGTTCCTACGGCAAAGCCGCAAACCAAAAGATCCGTCGCTTCGCTCCGCCTTGGATCGGGGGGCGCGCCCGCCGCCCCCGCCCCCCCCCCCCCCCCCCCCCCGGGGGGGGGGGGGGGGGGGGGGGGGGGGGGGGGCGGCCGCGGCGGCGCAGTGCAACGCGGCTACGGGCAACGCAGACGGCGTAGCGGTGGCGGAATGCGGCGTGGGCGCAGTGGCGGGAAGCAGCGCGGCAGTGGGCGACGTGGACGCGATGGGCGCGGTGGGCGCGGCACTCGGATCGACCGCCGCAGATTTGCGGGCGGACCGGCGAGAATGGACTTGAATAGACTTCATGGGAGAACGGTGTTAACGGTTGATACTCTGTGACTAAGAGAAACTTAAAAGGGAGAAGGTCAACAATGCACAAGGCAAAAAAGCCCCCGCCCCAGCGCGCCAGCACGAGAAACAAAACAACCGCCTTTTTCAACGACAAATTTTTCCTGTTTTCGTTTTTTACATTTGTTTTACAAAGCAAAGCCCCAAAGGGGCGGCTCTAAGGGTATTGGGCAACCACACAAACCATAGCCCCAACGGGGCGGCACCAATATAGCCCAGGGCAACGCCCTGGGCTGCCCCCCATCAGAATGCGCCGATGGCGCGGGTAAATTGTGGTGCGCCGTCGCCGTCGTCCCACCCTTCCCCCAGGGCGTTGCCCTGGGAAATGATTGGGGCCGCCCCTTTGGGGCTTTCCTTTGTGGTGTCCCCTAATACCCAGGGCGTTGCCTTGGGCTATATTAGGGCCGCCCCTTTGGGGCTTTCCACTCCCTTCACCTCCGAATCCCAGGGCGTTGCCCTGGGCTATATTAGGGTCGCCCCTTTGGAGGCTCTATGGTGTTGATGGACATCAAACCCAGGGCGTTGCCTTGGGCTATATTGGGGCCGCCCCTTTGGGGCTTTTGGTGTTATTAATGACCTCAATCCCAGGGCGTTGCCCTG
The DNA here is from genome assembly GCA_031269335.1 of Puniceicoccales bacterium. GTDB lineage: Bacteria > Verrucomicrobiota > Verrucomicrobiia > Opitutales > UBA953 > CALNBE01. Next base: position 11,280 of record JAISZI010000059.1, on the reverse strand, counting down.
GGCTATATTAGGGTCGCCCCGTTGGGGCTTTCCTTTGTGGTGTCCCCTCAAACCCAGGGCGTTGCCTTGGGCTACATTGATGCCGCCCCTTTGGAGGCTCTATGGTGTTTAACGGACATTCAAACCCAAGGCAACGCCCTGGGACTATGCTATCGAACGCGAGCAGTCGCAGCTTGCTTCGCGGGGTGTTTGTCTTTCTTCTTTCGCCAGCTTTTTCAACGAGACTTATGCCTAAACGCACAGACATCAAGAGCATCCTTATTATTGGCGCGGGACCGATCATCATCGGGCAAGCGTGTGAGTTTGATTACTCCGGCTCGCAGGCGTGCAAGGCGCTTCGAGAGGAGGGGTTTCGGGTGGTCCTCGTCAATTCCAATCCAGCCACCATCATGACCGACCCCGACATGGCGGATGTCACTTACATTGAGCCGTTAACGTCGGAGGTGCTTGCCAAAATTATTGCGAAGGAACGCCCCGACGCGCTTTTACCTACGCTGGGTGGGCAGACGGCGCTCAATCTTTCGCTGAAGCTCGCCGAGGAGGGTGTTTTGTCTCGCTATGGCGTCGAGCTTATCGGGGCGAAGGCTGACGCCATCAGGCGGGGCGAAGACCGCGAGAAGTTCCGGCGCATCATGCTTTCCATCGGTCTTGATATTCCCAAGTCCAAGGTGGTGCGTTCGATTGAGGAGGCGCGTGCGTGCGTCAGCGAGGTTGGCGGGCAGTTTCCGCTCATTATCCGCCCCAGCTTCACGCTTGGGGGCACGGGTGGCGGCATTGCATACAACCGCGAAGAATACGAGAACATGGTCGCCTTCGGGTTGGATTGTTCTCCGGTGCGCGAAGTGCTTGTCGAGGAGTGTCTGCTTGGCTGGAAGGAATTTGAAATGGAGGTCATGCGCGACCGCAAAGACCAGTGTGTGGTCATTTGCTCCATCGAAAACTTTGATCCGATGGGCGTGCACACCGGCGACTCCATCACCGTCGCCCCCGCACTCACGCTCTCCGACAAGGAGTATCAACTCATGCGCGACGCGGCGTTTGCCATCATCCGTGCGATTGGCGTGGAGACCGGCGGCTCGAACATCCAGTTTGCGGTAAACCCTGCCAACGGGCGTCTTATCGTCATTGAGATGAACCCGCGTGTATCGCGTTCCTCCGCACTCGCTTCCAAGGCGACCGGGTTCCCTATTGCGAAAATCGCCGCCAAACTCGCCGTCGGCTACACCCTCGACGAGCTGCGCAACGACATTACCCGCAGCACGCCCGCCAGCTTTGAACCGACTATTGACTATGTGGTGACGAAGGTGCCGCGGTTTACCTTTGAGAAATTCGCCGGTGCCGACAACACCCTCACCTCGTCCATGAAGGCCGTCGGCGAAGTGATGGCTATCGGACGCACCTTTCAGGAAAGTTTTCAAAAAGCACTCCGTTCGCTTGAAATCGGCGCGTGGGGATTCGGCGGCGGCGGCAAATTCGGCGGCACCGACACCCCTGCGCACGAGCAAATCACCGCCGCCCTCACCCGACCGACGCCGGAACGCGTCTTCTTCATCCGCAACGCTTTTCAAAACGGCATGAGTGTCGCCGAAATCCACGCCCATTCCGCCATAGACCCGTGGTTTCTCCACCAGCTCAAAGGCATTTTTGACATCGAAACCCAAGTGCGCACCGTCGGCTTCGACGCCCTCGACGCCACCCTCCTGCGCACCGCCAAAGCCGCCGGTTTCACCGACCGCCAACTCGCCCATCTCACCCGCGTCTCCTGCGCCGAAATCCACGCCAAACGCCTCGCTGCCGGCGTCGGCACCGTCTATCGCCTCGTAGATACCTGCGCTGCGGAGTTTGAAGCACGCACGCCCTATTACTATTCCAGCTACGGCGACGAAAATGAAATTTTCACAGAAGACCCGCCCAAGAAGAAAAAAATCATGATACTCGGCGGCGGTCCCAACCGCATCGGGCAAGGCATTGAGTTTGACTACTGTTGCGTCCACGCCTCGCTCGCCCTGCGCGAAGCCGGTTACGAAACCGTCATGGTCAACTCCAATCCCGAAACTGTTTCCACCGACTACGACACCTCCGACCGCCTCTATTTTGAACCCCTCACCCTCGAAGACGTCCTCGAAATCTACCACCAGGAAAAATGCGACGGCGCCATTGTCCAGTTCGGCGGACAAACCCCTCTCAACCTCGCTGCGGAACTCGAAGTCAACGGCGTCAAAATCATCGGCACCTCCCCCGCCAGCATCGAACTCGCCGAAGACCGCCAACTGTTCAAAGACATCCTCGTTGAACTCGATATTAAACAACCCGACAACAAAACCGCCCTCTCCCCCGACCAAGCCTACGCCATGGCCGCCGAAATTGGTTTCCCCATTCTCCTGCGCCCCTCCTTCGTCCTCGGCGGACGCGGCATGTTCATCGTCTATAACATGGGCGAACTCAAAGCCGTCGTCCGCGAAGCCTTCGACGTCGCCCCCGGCAAACCCGTCCTCCTCGATAAATTCCTCGAAGACGCCATCGAACTCGACGTGGACGCCATCAGTGACGGCACCACCATCGTCATCGGCGGCATGTTGGAGCACATCGAATACGCCGGAGTCCACTCCGGCGATGCTGCCATGGCACTCCCCCCCCACACCCTTTCTCCCGCCCTCATTGCCGAAGTGCGCCGCGTCACCTACGCCCTCGCCAAAAAACTCCGCGTCATCGGCCTCATGAACATCCAGTTCGCCATCAAAGACGGCACTCTCTACATGCTCGAAGTCAACCCCCGCGCCTCCCGCACCGTCCCCTTCGTTTCCAAAGCCATCGGCGTCCCCCTCGCCAAACTCGCCGCCCGCTGCATGGTCGGCGAAAAACTCCGCGACCTCGGCTTTACCGAAGAAATCACCCCCCCCTTCTACGCTATTAAAGAAAGCGTCTTCCCCTTCAACCGATTCCCCGGCGCCGCCGTCACCCTCTCCCCCGAAATGCGAAGCACCGGCGAAGTCATGGGAATAGACGAAGACTTCGGCATCGCTTACGCCAAATCCCAAATGGCGGCGCATCCCCCTCTCCCCGCCACCGGCAACGTCTTCTTTTCCGTAAAAGATCGCGACAAAGCCGAAGCTGTTAAAATAGCCCGCGAACTCGTCACCCTCGGCTTCAGAATTTATTCTACAAGCGGCACCGCCATCGCCCTTGAAAACGCCGACGTCCCCGTCAACCGCCTCCATAAAATCAGCTCCGGAGGACGCCCCAACGTCCTCGATATGTTAAAGAACAACCAGATGCAAATGATCATCAACACCCCCGCCGGCATGACTCCCCGCCGCGACGAAAATCAAATGCGCTCCGAAGCCGTCCTGCGCCAAGTCTGCATGGTGAGCACCATCACCGGCGCCCAAGCCACCATCGAAGGCATCAAAGCGCTAAAAAATAATCCGCTCACCGTGACCTCCCTGCAAGAATACGGAAAACGAGTGGAAAATAGAAAAAAATAACACAAACACCCGCACGCCTGTCTCTCTACAAACGCAAAACTACCTGATGCCATGAAATCAGATTTACGAACAACAAACGATGTAAATTCGCCCTCTGTTGAAACGCCTTCCAAGGGAGCGGAAGCACCCTTGATAATCCAGATAAAGAACATCGGCATCATCGATAGCGCCGAAATCAAACTGAACGGTCTTACCGTTATTAACGGCGCAAATAATTCCGGAAAAACCACAGTCGGGCGGTGCCTTTATTCCCTCGTTTCCGCAGTTGAAGACCTGCAAAAGAACGCAGTAAACGACCGTCTCGAATATGTTCGCATCCCGCACACCTTGTTTTTGGCGGAGCTAATGGCTATGAAGAAAAAGCACTCAAAAAACGCAAACCGGAGAAGATGACGCATGAAAGTAAAAATGATTCTGCCAGCTTTGGCCGAGGCGGAAAGTCCTTTCTGGCGACCGATTAAGTATTCGCTGTTTCCGCCGGTGGGATTGGCGACTTTGGCGGCTTATCTTTCGCCTGATGACGAAATTGATCTGCAAGACCAGCATGTCGAAAAACTGCGCCTGGACGATGCTCCTGATTTAGTAATTATTCAGGTGTATATTACGAACGCTTACCGTTCCTATAAAATCGCCGACCATTACAGACGCAAGGGCGCGTATGTGTTGCTTGGCGGGTTGCATGTTACGGCATTGCCTGAAGAGGCGATGCCGCATGCGGACAGTATTTTTTTAGGTCCGGCGGAAGATACGTTTCCCCAATTCTTAAAAGAGTTCAAACGCAGGGCGCAGAAAAAAGTTTATCGGTCTGCTGTGCGAACTCTTGCCAATGTGCCGCCGATTCGTCGCGATTTGATTAAGCGAGAGCGTTATTTAGTTCCCAATTCATTGGTTGTTTCGCGGGGCTGTCCGCATCATTGTAATTTTTGCTACAAAGACGCTTTTTACAGCGGCGGAAGATCATTTTATACACAAAAGGTGGACGATGCGCTGGCGGAAATTGAACGTTTGCCCGGGCGTCATTTGTATTTTCTCGACGACCATTTATTGGGAAACAAGCGTTTTGCCGCCGCTCTGTTCGACGGGATGCGTGGAATGAAACGTGTGTTTCAGGGCGCCGCCACCGTATCCTCCATTCTTGACGGCGATTTGATAGAAAAAGCTGCGGACGCGGGACTGCGGAGTGTTTTTATTGGCTTTGAAACGTTCTCGCCGGAAAACCTTAAACAGAGTAACAAGAAACAGAACCTCGAGCGCGACTATACCAAAGTTGTCCGCCGACTGCATGATTTGGGAATTATGATTAATGGCAGTTTTGTCTTCGGGTTGGACAATGATGATAAAGACGTTTTTCGCCGTGCGGTGGACTGGGGAGTCCAAAACGGAATTACGACTGCGACGTATCACTTGCTTACACCTTACCCCGGAACGCCTCTGTATCAGTGTTTAGAACAAGAGGGGCGGATTTTGACAAAAAATTGGGATTTGTATGACACGCGGCACATTGTCTATCGCACTCAAAATCTTAGCGCAGATGAACTGGAACAGGGATACAAACAGGCTTACCGGGAATTTTATAGTTGGAAAAACATTTTTCGCGGCAGTTCTGTGCATCCTTCGCTGACGCATAAATTGCGCCATCTGCTCTACACAGGCGGCTGGAAAAAATTTGAGCCACTCTGGAATTTTCTGATAAAAACCCGCTGTCTCAAGCGAATGCTGCCTCTTTTGGAAACAATCTTGGGAACAAGAACAAACCCGAAAAACCTTCCTTCCGGCGGGGAGGTGTTTAAGCGGCAGACAATAAAGTCCGAAAAAGCTGTATCGCGCACAGCGCGTTTGGACGCTTCACCGGCGAAAAGCCCGGCACTCGCGCCGTAACTCGCGCATCGGAAATGTTTACGAAACGCCAATGCTTGTGTTGACTTGGGTGTGCAGACCTGTTCGGATGCAACCCTTCCCGTTCTCACGTTCGCAATCATGCCATCCAGCACCAAAAAAACCAACAGAACTCATGACCCGCGCAAGGGTGATGATCGCAATCTCGTAATTGTTGACGAAGATTTCGGTCGGCTCGGCTTTGAAGACCGCCTCGGATTGTTCTGGGAACGCAACAAGACCACCGTCACCACTCTCTTCACCCTCACCATTGTCGGCATTCTTGCCGCGATTGGGTGGTTCGCATTGTCCGATTACAGAGTTTCCGCCTTGCAAGACGATTTTCAAAAACGCGCAAACACCGTGGAAGCCAAACTCGCTTTCGCCCGCGTTAACGCCGGACGCCCGCTCGCAGGCGTATCCGCACTGGAAGCCGCAGACTCGCTCTACAAAGACAGTAAATACGCCGAAGCCGCCGAAGCCTACGCTCTCGCCCGCAAAAGCTTCGCTCTCGCCGACAAAAACTCCGCTGCCTTCGCGGGTCGCGCCCTGTTGGGTTTCGCATCAGCAAAATTCTTTGGCGGAGATCGCAGCGGTGCCGTGGCAGCATTGACGGAATTAGCCCGCTCTCCCGCCTACGCCAGTGCCCAGCGCGGCGAGGCTTTCTATAACCTCGCCTTGCTCGCCCTCGAAAAAAACGAAATCGCCGAAGCACGGCAATGGCTCAACACCATGGACCGTAGCATCCGCCCCGACTCCGTCTGGGTTTCCAGAAAACAAGAACTCTTTTTGCAATTTCCCTCACTCATTGAGACACCCGCGCCGGAAAAACCCGCCGCACCCGCCGCCGCCGTGCCGCCAGCCGCGCCGGAAACTTCGCCCGCGCCAGCCGCCGTGCCAGCCGCCGTGCCGGAAAAACCTGCAGCTCCAGCAGCACCGGCAACTTCGCCCGCACCGCCGCCACCTCCCGCGCCTTCCGCGCCGCCGCCCGCCGTCGCCACACCACCCGCACCGCCCGCGCCTGCGCCAGAAAAACCCGTTACGGAACTCTCTGTAAAATGAGATGTTACCACATGCGGGGCACAGAACGGCAGTGTGGCACTTTCACCTTCTAACAGCTCGCTAATTTGTCAGTTATGACCGAGGAACCTCGTCCGATGCCCCTGCCAGCGATTGAAGTAAAGGATCTGTGTAAACGCTACGGTTCCGTTACCGCGGTGGATCGCGTGAATTTAACGGTAGAACGCGGAGAAATTGTCGGGTTTCTTGGTCCAAACGGTGCCGGAAAAAGCACCACCATGCGCATTGTAGCCGGATTGATGCCCGCGACATCGGGAATCGCCTACATCAGCGGCATTCCGGTCGCGTGGCACCCAGAGGAGGCGAGGAGCCACCTCGGCTATATGCCCGAGAATAATCCCCTGCCCGAAGAAATGCGCGTGACAGAGTATCTGCGTTGGCGGGCAAGATTGAAAGGGGTGTCCAATCGGCAGGTTGCCGCCCGTGTTGACGAGGTAATGGAGTCCTGCGATCTCGTGCGCAAAGCGCGCCGTTGCCTGATCGGAACCCTCTCAAAGGGCTTCCGCCAACGGGTGGGCATAGCGGACGCTTTGCTCGGTTTCCCCGATGTTATCATCCTCGACGAGCCGACCATTGGCCTCGATCCGCACCAGATAATGGCAATCCGGCGGCTCATAAAAGAACTTCGCGGGAAAGTGTCCGTCCTCATTTCCAGCCATATTCTCCCCGAAATAGAGCAGGTTTGCGACCGCGTCATCATCATCAATCAGGGGCGAATCGTCGCCAGCGGCACACCCGACGATCTGCGCGACGAGTTCATGCCGGAGACAGAATTTCTGCTTATCGCCGATTTGTCCGCGCTCGATGTAGAGGCGATATTGCTGCCCTTTGAACCGAAGGTGCGCGTTGTGAACAAAGGGGTTGTGCCTTCCGGAAACGCCCGTCGCTTTGTCGTCACCATGCCTTCTACATCGTCACTCGCACCCGTATTACTCGAAAAACTCTGGGAGACGCAGCCGGGGCGGGTGCGCGAATTGCACGGAGTAGTGCCCAGCCTTGAAGACGTATTCGTCGCGGCGACGCGCCGGAGTTGGGAAATGAAGACCAAAATCAAAAACACGGGCGCCACGCCGCCAGGGCAACCGTAACCGCAGCAGGAAACAGCCGACATGAACACGCTCCGAATCCTCTTAATCCTTTTCACGCACGAACTTCGTATCCTTGCCATTTCCATTCCCACCTATGTCGCTGGCGCAGTGTTCCTTACGCTCATGGGTGGACTCTACTGGTTTGCCCTGCTCGTTTCTACCAGCGAACGCGAATACACGCCGCTCGAAGGGTGGTTTCACCTTTTCGCGCTGCCGCTCTTCTTCATCGTCCCCCTGCTCACAATGCGGAGTTTCGCCGAAGAACGCCGCCTCGGCACGCTCGGCGCACTTTTTTCTACGCCGGTGCGCCCCTTGCAAGTCGTGCTCGCCAAGTTCAGCGCCGCCTACGCCCTTTATCTCCTCCTGTGGACGCTCGCGCTTCTCTTTCCCCTCCTCGCGTGGTGGGGGCTTGGGTCGCACGGTCAACACAACGATCCGCGCCTGCTCCCCGTCCCGACGCTCGTTGGTGGCTATATCTTCGTCGTGGCAAGCGGCGCACTTCACGTCTCTGTCGGCATCCTCGCAAGCAGCCTCACCCGCAGCACCTTCGTCGCCGCACTGCTCACCTTTTGCGCTCTCTTCCTCCTCGTCACCATCGGTAACTTGTTGGGGCGGATACCGTTTGCCACTTATTCGTGGACAAGTTTCCTCCAATCGCCTTCCGAGTATCTTGATACGTTCAAGCACTTGGATGTGTTTTTGCGCGGCATCGTGGACACACGCCCGCTCTTCTTCTTCGCATCGGGCACGCTGCTTGCCCTTGGCTTAACCACTCTCAGCGTTGAGTCAAAAACCTAACCGTCTTTCCACGAAACTCTTCCGACCATGAACTTCGACGACTTCAAGACCGTCCGCCGCTGGAATGCTCTCAACCGTTTCCTCCAAGTTACGCTCGCCGTTTCCCTCGCCGGTGCCCTCAACTACCTCGCCTCCCAATCCACCGCACACGGCCGCTGGAACCTCTCACGGGAACACGCCGCCCCGCTTGCCCTCGAAACACGCAAACAAATCGAAACCGCCGCCGCCAAAGCCCCAAAAGATTCATCTCGCGAGAACCCCTGGGTGCGCATCTACGTCACCCTCCCCACTATTGATGCTCCCCCGGAGTCAGACCTCGCCGCGCACTCCAAATCCATTCAAAACGAATTGGCGCCGCTCCTCGACGACATCCAGTTCTCCGCCGCAAAAGCGCGCCCCAACGGTTGGCTGCGCATAGAACACGCAAACTACCTGCGCGGCGCGGGCATTCTCGCCACCCTGAAAAACCGTTACCCCGTCATTGACCGAGATACCGCCCTCGTCGTCACCTGCGAAGAACGTTGCAAAATAATCAGCGTCCACGACCTGTTTTCCGATACCAACGGACACTTCTTCCGAGGCGAAGAAGTGCTCGCCAGTGCGCTCGCCAGCGTAGCCAGCGGGAAACCCCGAATGCTCTATTACACCACCGGGCACGGAGAAATGTCGTTCTCAAACACCGCTGGGCGCGGACTCTCTTCACTCGCCGCAAAACTACGCGCTCACAATATCCGCCTCGAACCGCTCAGCCTCACCAAATTAGGCGAAATCCCGCTCGACGCCGACCTCCTCCTTATCGTTTCCCCGCTTGCCTCCTTCCACGCAGCCGAAACCGAAAAACTCCGCCGCTACATGCGCGACCGCAACGGACGCCTCATCGCCTTCATTGACCACGGCGCCCCCACCGTCGGACTCGACGACCTTTTTTACGAATGGGGCATCCTCGTCCAAGACGCCCGCGTGCTCGACCCGGTGCCGGAAGACGCTCTCGGAAACATGCTTGCCTACTTCAGCGACACCGGCCACGTCCTCACCAAAACTCTCGCCGGGCAAAAGCCGCTCGTCTTCGCGCAAGCCCGCCCCGTGCGTTTCGACTTCGGAAGCCAGCCAGACAGCACGCTCCACGTCACCGAACTCGCTGCCGTCAAGAATCCTACCGCATGGGGCGAACTGGATTACCGCCGCCCACCTTTTGCCTACAACAGCGAACGTGGCGACGTCCCGCCCCCCGTCTATGTCGCCGCCCTCGCCGAGCGCGCCCTCGGAATGCGCATGAACTTAAACAGCCCGGGCGGGCGCATGCTCGTCCTCGGCTCCGGCGATATCACTTCCAACGCCTACATTAATGAAAACGCCCTTTTCCTCCTCAGTGCCGTCAACTGGATGCTCGACCGCACGCAGTTCGTCGGCGTCCCCCCGCGCCCATCGCCGCAATTCAAACTTCAAGCCACACGCGCCGATCTAAACCACGTCGCCTTCCTTTTCATTTTTCCCCCGCTCTGTATCCTCCTCCTCGGCTTTTCCGTCCACGCCTGGCGCCGCCTCACGTGAAAAACGCAAAAAATCACCACTAACAACACCGCCGACACCAACACCATGCGCTTACGTATCACCATCATTCTCCTCCTCGCCAATGCAGCCACCTTCGGTCTTATCTGGAAAATAGAGCACGACCAAGAGCGCACCCCCGCCGTTCGCACGCCTCTCTTCGCACCCGTCATCCGCGAAATCACCCTCGACGGACCGGGCGTCCCGCAACCCTACACGCTCACCAAAAACCAAGGCAGATGGAGCGTCACCGCCCCCTTCGCGTGGGAAGCCGCCCCGGCAGCCGTCGAATACATCATCGAACAACTCCGTTTCATCGACACCGAAAGCGGGTTCACCCTCGCCGAGGCAAAAGCGAACGGAAGCTCCCTCGCCAGCTACGGCCTCGAAAAACCCGAAGCACGCATCAGCGTCCACGGCGAAGGCACCTCCGCCCCAGTCATTATCCACATCGGGCGCGTTGGCGCAGTCGGCGACGCCACCCCAGTTTACGTTCTCACCCCGACGGAACGCATCATTCCCGTCCCCCCGCGTCTTTACGCAGACCTCATGCGCCCGCCTGCTTCCCTGCGCACCGACACTATTTTCACCATCGGTCCATTTGAAGTGCGCAACATCACCATTCGCCCTCCAACCCATGATATCCGCATTCAACGAGACTTCCGCCCCCAGTCCAACAACGCCGATACCCGACTCCACTGGCGGTTCGAGACACCCTTCAAAGCCGAAGCCAGCCGCCCACTCGTAGAAGCCAGCCTCGGTCAACTCACCTCCCTGCGCCACCAACGTTTCTTTCCCACCCCACCCTCCCCGGAAGCACTCCAACAATACGGTCTCGTCCCGCCCCTCCTGCGTATCACCCTCGAAAGCAGCAACCGCATCCAATCTCTCCTCCTCGGCTCACGCGACCCTTCCTCCCCCCCCTCCGCGCCCACGCTCTTCGCAAAACTCGAAAACAACAACGCACTCTTCACCATCCGCGAAGACGACGTCAAAATCTGGCGCGAAGCCTCCTCCCTCCTCCGCGAACGCGAATTCATCCGTTTCCAACCCGAACAACTCACCGAAATCACCATCCATAAAGACACTTCCAAACTCGTTTTCCACCGCCTCGGCGACCACGCCGCCACCCCGCCCCACGGCGAATGGAATATCCCCGCCATTCCGGGCACCACCGCGAAAACCACCCTCGCCACAGACCCCGCCATCATGCGCACGCTCATCGAAAGTTTGCGCCGCCTCGCCGCCCGCACCCACCCGCAAAACACCATTCCCCCCGCCCAACAATGGCTTTGCAACGCCTTCGTTTCCGACAATCCCACCGCCGCACAACTCAAAACCCTCTCCCTTGACAAGCCCACCCTGCGCGTCGAACTCGCATTCAAAGACGCCCCCTCGCGCATCCT
>JAISZI010000054.1 GCA_031269335.1 Puniceicoccales bacterium | reverse complement strand
TCTATGAAGTGGTTTTGCCGGGCGCGCTGCATTTCTACGATGAAGATTTCGCCTTTGGCGTTGGTGCAGTGCACGTCGAAGGTGACGCCTTTGTAGCCTTCGAGGGAAGAAACCCTCTCTGTGTTGAGGAGAATGATGTCGTTAATTTGGTTTTCGGCGGGCAGGAGGGTGTTTAGAAAATCGCGCAGGAGGTCTTTTGTTTCCTCCTGTCCAAAATAGAGCTTAAAGGTGACATCGGCGTATGGCGTGGCAAAACGACTCATGGTGGTGTGGTTTCGATCGCGAAAAATGTTTGGAGAGCGGCAGGAGGCAAACGGAAAAGAGAGAAGTGGGCGAAGTGCCAACGCCGCAGGTGCCATCCCATCCTCATGCGAAGCCGCGAAGCGCAACCAGAGCAAGTGCCGTACCCGCCGTTTACGGCGGGGGATTTTCCCTCCTCGCCCTCTTCCCCTTATCTCCTATCCCCTTCCCTTATCTCTGCCTTCGTGTGAGGATCGGATTGCGGGAATACTACCAGACTTGGGCGAGGATTTCGCCGCCTGTTTTTTGTTGGCGTGCGGCGCGGTCGGAGAGGAGGCCGTTCGAGGTGGTGAGGATGGAAATACCCATGCCACTTAGGACGCGTGGGATTTCGTTGTATCCGGTGTAAACGCGGCGGCCGGGGGAGCTAACGCGTTTGATGCCAGTGATGGCAGGGGTCCGGTTGATGTACTTTAAGGTAACGGTGAGGAAGGGGAGTCCGTCCTTTTCAATTTTGGCGTAATCGGCGATATAGCCGTTTTCTTTGAGGATATGGGCGATCTCTTTACGGACGTTCGACCATTGTGCGGTGAGTTTTTCGAGATTGGCGGTGTATCCGTTGCGGATAATGGTCAGGAAGTCTCCGATTGTATCGTGTGTTGCCATGATTGTATTTGCTGGGTTAAATGGGTTACCAAGAAGCTTTTGTGACGCCGGGGATGCGTCCGGAGGTGGCGAGTTCGCGGAAGGAGAGGCGGGAGAGACCGAACTTGCCGATATAGGCGCGGGGGCGACCGGTAATGGCGCAACGGTTGCGGACACGCACTTTGGAGGAATTGCGCGGGAGCTTGGCGAGTCGGCGTTGCGCGTCGAAAAATTCTTCGTCGTTGCTGGCGGGATTCGCGAGAATTGCTTTGAGTTTTGCGCGTTTTTCGGCGTGTTTGGCTACGAGATTTTCGCGCTTTTTGTTGCGTTCGATGACGGACGTTTTTGCCATGTTGTTCTTATTAGGTGAAGTGGATGTTACGTGTGATAACTATTTGTGTGTTGGTCTGTGAAGTAGCGGAACAGGTTAGTTCTTTTCGGGTTCGGTCGTAGTTTGTGTGGTAGTTTTACGGAACGGCAGCCCGAAGAGGCGGAGGAGATCACGACCTTCGTCGTCGGTCGTGGCGGTCGTGACAATGGAGATGTCGAGACCGATGTTGTGGCGGTGGGAGCCGTCTGCCAGCGTTTCGGGGAAAATGGTGTGGTCAGTGATACCGAGAGAGTAATTTCCGTGGCCATCTAATTTATTGGAGACACCTCGAAAGTCGCGGATCATGGGGAGTGCGATGGCGGTGAGTCGGTAGAGAAACTCAAACATTTTTGCGCTGCGGAGTGTGACCATGACACCGAGTGGCATTCCTTGGCGGACTTTGAAATTGGAGATGCTTTTTCGGGCTTTGGTGACGACGGGTTTTTGTCCAGCGAGTTTTGCAATTTCTTTATGGACTTCGGCTTGATGCGCTTTATCGGCATCGGCTTTGAAGGCAGAGTTAATGACAATTTTGACGAGAGCCGGGACTTCATGGCGATTTTTGTAACCTCGTGAGTTAATCAACTCTGGCACTATCTTATCGAGATAGAATTGTTTGAGAACTGGTTTGTGCGACATAGATTATTTTGGTTTTTCTGTGTTTCCGGCTAAACGTTGCGCTGTTATGGCAGTGGGGGACGTTCCCCGGAAATCTGTGTGTTTGTTTCGCTTGTGTCTGCGTGTGGTTAGAAAAATTAGGCGGTTGTTTGTGCTGTGGCAGGCGTGCTGCTGCGGGCATCGTATTGGGAGGCTAATACGATCTTGTTGCGACCGATGGGTGCTTCCCGTTCGTGGATGCCTGCTTCGTCGTTGCCCTGCTTTTTCTCGTGGTGTTTGACGATGTTGACACCCTCAATGAGGACGCGGATGGCGTCGGTGGAGGGCAGGACGCGTCCTGCTTTAGTTTTTCGGCACTTTGGGGGAAGGATGTCGAGGATTTTGCCCCGTTTGCCTTTTTGCGAGCCAGAAATGACTACGACCTCGTCATTTTTTTTCAAGTTGGTTTTACTCATTTTATTAGAGGACTTCTGGTGCGAGGGAGATGATTTTCATGAAGTTTTTTTGGCGTAATTCGCGGGCGACCGGTCCGAAGATGCGTGTGCCTTTTGGGGCGTCGGCGGCGTCGAGAATTACAACGGCGTTAGAGTCGAAGCGCAGGTAACTGCCGTCGGCACGGCGTATGGGTGCCTTTGTGCGGACGATAACGGCTTTGACGACAGAGCCTTTTTTTACGGAGGCGTCTGGAGTGGAATCTTTTACGGAGCAGACGATAACGTCGCCGATACCGGCGGTATCGGTGAGTTGACCGCGGCGGCGTATCATCTGGACTTCTTTTGCGCCGGTGTTGTCAGCGACGCTGAGTCTTGAGAGCATTTGCACCATGTTAGTAACTTTCTTCCTGGCGGTGTGTGAAAAGGTGTGAGTGAGCGATTAGGTGTTAGTTTGTCCGACGATTTTAGCGGCTTCGACGATGCGAACGACGCGCCATCGCTTTAATTTTGAGAGAGGTCGTGTTTCTACAATTTCGACTTTATCCCCTGGCTTGCATTCATTCTTTTCGTCGTGGACGTGGAGGACGGTTCTGCGTTTGATTTCTTTGCCGTAGGTTGGGTGGGGGATTTTGTAGTAATAGGTGACCTTGATGGTTTTGTCGCCGGAGCGGCTGGTGACTTCGCCGACGAGGTCTTTGCGTTTTGCACGGACTTTTGTGGTGGCTTGTATGGGAGCGTCTTCTGTCATAGAGGGTGAGAGTTGTCGTATCTTGTTGTTGTTAACTGACTTTGTGTTAGTTATGCGTTGGTTGCGGTGGCTGTATGCGTTTTCGTTTTTTCGGCGGCGATGGTGTGGAGGCGCGCTATCTCGCGACGGAGGGTGCGGAGGCGGAGCGGATTTTCCACCTGCCCGGTGCCTTTGCGGATGCGCAGGTCGGTTAATTCTTTTTGGGACTCGGCGATTTTGAGTTGGATGTCGGAGAGAGAATCAAGGCGGAGTTTTGCTCCTTTACTGGAATGTTTGTTTTCGGTGCTCATAGTAATTTAGGTGCCTAAAGTGTCTGGTGTGTTTGTGTGCGTGTTAATACTTTTCGAGTTCTTCGCGGGAGACGAAGCGGCAGCGGACTTGTATTTTGCTGTCTGCCAGGCGCATAGCTTCGCGGGCTGCGGAGGCTGGGACGCCTGATACTTCAAACAGCATGGTGCCTGGTTTAATGGTGGCGATGTAAAATTCGACGCCTCCTTTGCCGGAACCCATGCGGACTTCGGCGGGTTTTTTGGTGACTGGGATGTGAGGGAAGACGCGCATCCAGAGTTTTCCTTTTCGTTTTAGGCTGCGGGAGATGGCGACGCGTGCGGCTTCTATTTGGTTTGCCGGCATGCGGCAGCGTTCGAGTGCTTGGATGCCGAAATCTCCGAATGCGAGTTGATTACAAACCGAGGCGTTTCCGCGATTGCGCCCTTTTTGGATTTTACGAAACTTAGTTCTGGCTGGTTGAATGTTTGCCATGTTGACAAGGTGTTGGTAGAATTAAGGTTGTTTCTTAATTTTTTAGTGGTTAGCTTTCCGTCGTTTCTTTGCTGCAAATCCAACATTTGACCCCTAATTTGCCGTAGATGGTGCGTGCTTCGGCGAAACCGTAGTCAATGTTGGCGCGGAGAGTGTGAAGGGGGACGCGGCCGACGCGGGCGGCTTCGACGCGGGCGATTTCGGCACCGCCGAGGCGTCCTGCGAGGCGGAGGCGGATGCCGTCGGCACCGGCGTTGATAGTATTTTGGACGGCTTTTTTCATGGCGCGTCTGAAGGCGACGCGGCGTTCGAGTTGAAGGGCGATATTTTCGGCGACGAGTTGGGCGATGAGTTCCGATTTCCTAACCTCGTGAATATCTAATATGACCTCGCGACCGGCGAGCACGCTGATTTCTTTGCGTAGCGTTTCGAGGTTGTCGCCGCGTTTGCCGATGATGACGCCTGGCCGTGCTGTGAAAATTTTCACACGGATGCGATTATTGGCACGCTCGATATAAATGCGAGGGATAGCGGCTTGGCGGAGGTCCTTGTGTTTACGGAGGAACTCTCGGATTTTGAAATCTTCTTTGACGAAGAGGGGGAAGGTTTTTTTGTCGGCATACCACCGCGATTCCCAGTTACGGCGGACGGCGAGGCGGAAGCCTATTGGATTTACTTTCTGGCCCATGAGAAATTATTTATCGGTGTTGGTGGTTTCGCCGAGCACGATGCGGATGTGGCTTGTGCTCTTTTGGATAGGATGTGCGCTTCCTTTTGCGGAAGGGCGAAAGCGTTTGAGGACGGGACCCTTGTCGATGCGTGCGGAGACGACGATTAGTTGGTCGGCGGTGATGCTTTTGTTATTTTCCGCGTTGGCGATTGCGCTGTGGAGCGTTTTGCCAAGGAGGCGGGCGGTTTTCCGTGGGATAAAGCGGAGTGTATCAACGGCTTGTGTTGCCGGTAGTCCTTGAATGAGACGTGCGACTTCTCTCACCTTTTGCGGTGTTGAGCGGACGTTACGTGTGATGGCTTGGAATTCCATGTGCTGTTTCCTGTTGAGCGTGTTAAAGTTGTATTGTTTTGATCTTCACCGTGTCTCCTGATCGAGGGATGGTTTTAGGGACGGTGTTGAGGATGAGCGCGACAGAGTGTTCGAGGGTAGATTGGACAACGACGACTTCGGCGATTGACGTGCCGTCGCGTTCGATGCGGCAGACCATTCCGGGGCGAAATTCGCTGTGGTAACCGCCGCGCAGCAAAAGCATGTCGGCTATATTGTCGGGGATGAGTGCCTTGACGGTGCCTTTGCGGGAGAGGTCGCGGGCGTCGGTAAAAATGACGATCCCTGCCGAATGGGGCGTCATCGTGTGCGGCTCGTTTGAGGGCAGAAGGGCTTCGATAAAGGCGGGGCGTTCGTGATCGGGGCGGGTGGCGGTGGGCGGAGTAGCTTGGGCGTTGGCGGTAAGGAGCGGGAGAAAGAGGAGAGTAACAACGGCGAATGGAAACGAAATTCGTTTGAAAAATTGAGCGATCTGCATGGAGGAACAGAAGAGAGGGCGGACGCGCACGCCCGACCCCGCCGTCGGGGTGACGGCGGTGATAGTGGTCGTTGTCGTGTGCGTGAACATTGTGGCTGTCTCCTGAGTGATATTTTGGCTTAGACGGATTTTTTGGTGGGTGTCGTGTGTGCTTTGAACGTGCGTGTGGGGGCAAACTCGCCGAGTTTGTGCCCGACCATGTTTTCGGTCACATAGACTGGGATGAACACCTTGCCGTTGTGGACGTTAAAGTTGATACCGACGAAATCCGGCGTGATGGTCGAGCGGCGCGACCAAGTTTGTATCGGTTTGCGGGAACCGGTTTTTTGCGCAGTGGAGACCTTGTCCAGGAGGGATGGGTCGGCGTAGAACCCTTTTTTAATTGAGCGTGACATGGTTTATTTGCCTTTTTTGACTTTTTTGCCGTTGCGGCGGGTAATGATTTGAGCGTTGGTGGTTTTGGCTTTTGCGCGGGTTGGGAATCCTTTGGAAAGTTGCCCCCAAGGAGATTTTAGGTGTTGGCGACCGCCGCCGCCTTTGGATTTGCCCTGACCGCCTCCGTTGGGGTGATCGACGGGGTTCATGACCATGCCGCGCACGCGTGGGCGGCGTCCGAGCCAGCGGTTACGTCCGGCTTTGCCGAGCTGTTGATTTTGGTGCTCGCTGTTGCCGACGACGCCGACGGTGGCGCGGCATTCGGCGTTGAGGTAGCGTTGTTCGCCGGAGGGCATTTTGAGGATGGCTCGGTCGTTTTCGATGCCGAGGAGCTGGGCGAAGACACCTGCCCCGCGGGCAATAGCGGCTCCTCTACCCGGTTCAATTTCTATGGCGTGGATAAAAGTTGCAGGGGGGATATTGCGTAATTTTAGGGAGAGACCCGGTGTGAACTCGGTGAGTGTTTTGTCTGTGCTAAATAATTTGTCGCCGAGTTTAAGACCTTCTGGGGCAAGAATGTAACGTTTCTCGCCGTCGGCGTACTCGATAAGAGCGAGGTTGGCGGAGCGGTTTGGATCGTATTCAAAGGCTTTGACGGTGCCTTCGACGTCAAACTTGTTTCTGCGGAAGTCGATCTGGCGGTAGAGGCGTTTATGTCCGCCGCCTCGGCGGCGCGAGGTGATGCGTCCGTAGCAATTGCGTCCCTTTTTGTTGTGGATGAATTCGGTCAACTTTTTCTCTGGGCGTTTTTTGTCGAGCACCTGCTTGTTGCGCCTCAGGAAACGTTGACCGGGTGTCTTTGGATTGGAGGAAATGATTGGCATGTCCGGTGTTTTTTAGTTATGCGTTTATTGTTGTTGTCCAAAAAAGTTAGGCAAATTCAATTTTGTCACCTTTTTCCAAGGTGACGATGGCTTTTTTCACGTTGGGTGCCTTGATGATTTTGCCTTGTTGCTGGCGGCTGGTTTTGACTTTTCCCTTAACGTTGATGATATTCACCTTGGTTACCTTGACCTTGAATTGAGCTTCGACGGCTTTGGCGACTTGGTGGCGTTCGGCGTCGCGGGCGACGGTGAAGGTATATTTATTGAGTTCGCTTTGGAGGAACGAAGTTTTTTCGGTGATGATAGGTTTTTTAATGATCTCGTGTGTGGCTGGCATGGTGTGGTGCGTTAGGTGTTGGCGCGTTCGAGGACTTGTTGGAGTCCTTGCTCGCTGATGAGGACTTGGTGAAACTTCACGAGGTCGAGGGCGTTGAGCGAGGCGGCGTCGGTGGTGGCGACGCGTCCGATATTGCGGATGGCGAGGATTACGGGTTCTGCCCACGCGCTATCGACGACGAGCAATTTGCCGTTGGGGTTGATGCGGTCGAGGACGGAGTTGATGAGTTTGGTTTTGGGCTGGTCAACTTCGAGGCGCTCTATGACGTTGAGGCCGCCGTCGTTAGCGAGTTCAAAGAGGGCGCGGCGCAGGGCGAGTTTGCGGGCTTTGGTCGTGATGGTTTTTGACCAATCGCGTGGGCGCGGACCGAAGACGACGCCGCCTTTGTAGAGTTGGGGGGCGCGTTTGTCGCCGTGGCGGGAGCCGCCGGAGCCTTTTTGCTTGAGGATTTTTTTACCGGAGCCTGCGACTTCGCCGTAGTTTTTGGTCTTGGACGTTCCTTGTCTCAGGTTGGCTTGGTAGGCGACGACGGTTTGTTTAAGGAGGGCGACGCCTTTCTCGTCTTCAAACTTCGGGAAGGTTTCAAAGTCTTTTTCGGCGAAACTCGCGCCGTCAGCGGTGTAAACTTTCAATTTCATGATAGGTTGTGTGTGGCTTGTCAGCGTTGGGTTGTGTTACCGGGCTTTTTTGGCGTTGCGGACAATGACGATATCTCCGTTTGCCCCGGGGAAACTTCCTTTGATGAGGAGGATATTTTGGGCTTCGTCGATTTTCACGATTTTGAGGTTTTGCACGGTGCGGCGGACTTGTCCCATGTGTCCGGGCATCTTTTTTCCTTTGACGACGTGACCGGGTGTCTGGCGCATTCCGATGGAGCCGATACGGCGGTGCATCATGTGCCCGTGTGAATCGGGCTGCCCGTCCATGTTATAGCGTCTTACGACGCCTTGGAATCCGCGTCCCTTGGTGGTGCCGATAACGTCCACGGTTTGACCGTTTTGGAAGCGGGCTACCGTGAGCACGTCGCCGACTTTGAACTCTGGTGGCGCATCAAAGCGGATTTCGCCGAGGTGGGAGTGCGGGGCGACGCCTGCTTTTTTCAGGTGCCCTACTTCGGCTTTTGTGAGCCGGTGCTCTTTCTGTGGACCGAAGGCAATCTGGACGGCGTTGTAGCCGTCGGTGGCTTCGGTTTTGACCTGAGTGACCGGACAGGGTCCGGCTTGCACGACTGTGACGGGGACGATGTTGTTGTTCTCGTCATAGATTTGGGTCATGCCGACTTTTTTGCCGATTAATTGGAGACTCATTAGCTAAGAGGCAGGTGAAGGGGTGAGCTTCGTTTGTGACCTGCGTTAGGTCGCATTTTTTTGAGGGAAGAAAACGGTTCCTGACGCGTGGTCGTGCCTGCGGTTTTGTTGATGGTTAGAGGTTGTCGTGGTTTAGGCGTTGATGGAAATGTCCACCCCTGATGGCAGGTTGAGCTTGCGCAGTTCTTCGACGGTCTGCGCGGTCGGCTCAATGATGTCGAGGAGGCGTTTATGGGTCCGAAGCTCAAATGCGTCCATCGACTTTTTGTCGGCGTGCGGTGAGCGGTTCACGGTGAAACGTTCGATATTGGTGGGAAGCGGGACGGGACCGGAGACTTGGGCTCCGGTGCGTTTGGCGGTGTCCACAATATCGGCGGCAGATTGGTCGAGGATTCGATAATCAAATGCCTTCAGTCGGATGCGGATGGTTGGACGGGTGGTCATTTCGCGGAAAAGTTTCGGTTGTAAGCGGTCTGCGCGGCGGCGAGAAATCGGGTGGCGGAAACGAGGCGGCGGCACAGGCAATCCGCGTTCGCGTCTGTTGACGGGAACGGACAGCGTGCGGTCTGGCGTGTGTTTTGCGTCGTGTGCATGTTTCTTGGAAAGTGGTGAAAGGGTGGCGGAGGCAATCACTCTGCCGACCTCTCGCAAGCATTTTTTTCATTTTTAAGAAAATTTTTTTAACCGGAAATCCGCCTGCTCAACGGTGTTTGCCCAGATTGGCGCGGGAAACGGGGTGCTCCGGCGGCGAAGTCGCTGCGTTATTACGATGAATGGCGGCGCAATCCCCCGCTGTTTTCTCATGGCGACAATTTGCGCCCGTGGAGGAGGATGAAGATGACCGGAGTGACGATAAGGATGTGCAGGAGACTGGACAACATGCCGCCAACAACGGGGACGGCGAGCGGTTGCATGATCTCGATTCCCGTTTTTGTGCTCCAAAATACGGGCAGGAGCGAGGCGACGGTGGTGGCGACGGTCATGATCTTGGGACGCAGGCGGAGCCGTGCGCCCGCTTTGACGGCGGCGATGAACTCGGCACGCGTGAGGGCACCGTTGTCGGCTTTGGCGTCGCGGGCTTTTTGCACGGCTTCGTTAAGATAGACGACCATGACGATGCCGGTTTGGATAGCGGTGCCGAAGAGCGCGATGTAGCCCACCCAGACGGCGACGCTGAAGGGAATGGACAGGGCAGCTTGGAGGAGCACGCCGCCGGTCAAGGCGAAGGGGACGGCGAGCAAGACGTGCGCGGCTTCAAGGACGGATTTGAAGGTGGTGACGAGGAGGAGAAAAATAATGAGTATCACGGCGGGAAAGACGATGGCGAGGGTCCGGCGGGCGTGGATTTGGTTTTCGTAACTGCCGCTGTATTCGATACTTTGACCGGTGGAAAGGGTGATTTCTTTGGCAATGCGCGCTTTCACTTCTCCGACAAAACCGCCGAGGTCGCGCCCGTGCACATTCGCTTGGACAAAGGCGCGAGGACGCCCGTTTTCGCTGGAAATTTCGTTTGGTCCGGTGACGCGGGCGATGTGGGCGAGTTGCCCGATCGGGACGTAGTTGCCGGCGGCTGTGGGTATGAGTAGTTCGCCGATTTTCTCGATATCTTCCCGCGCTTCGTTTCCGAGGCGGACCTGGATAGGCCAGCGTTCGCGCCCTTTGATGGAGGTGGTGAGGCTGGTGCCGCCAAGACCGGTTTCGACATAGCGGAGGATGTCGGCGGCGCGCAGCCCGTAACGCCCCATCGCGTCGCGGTTCACGGTGATCTCGAGGTAGGGTTTGCCCTGGTCGCGGGAAGGGGCGACGCCTGTTGCGCCTGGGACGGAAGCGATAAGGCGTTCGATTTCAAAGGCTTTTTGTTGGATGGCATGGAGGTCGTCGCCGAAGATTTTGACGCCGAGCTGGGCGCGGATGCCCGTGCTCGTCATGAGGGTGCGGTTTTCAATCGGTTGGAGGAATCCGGGCGAATAACCCGGAACTTGGGTGAGCAGCGCGCTGAGGTCCGCGATGATTTTTTGTTTGGTAATGCCCGGTCGCCATTGCGAAGGCGGTTTGAGCGTGATGGTCGTCTCAATCATTTCAATAGGAGCAGGATCGGTAGCCGTGGTGGCGCGCCCGAGCTTGCCCGCACACATTACGACTTCGGGGTAGGCGGCGATAACTTTGTCTTGCCAAGCCATGATGCGCTTAACCTCGCTCAATGAAGAAGAGGGGAGCATGACGGGCATGAAAAGCAGGCTGCCTTCTTCAAGCGTGGGCATGAACTCCGAGCCAAAGCCAGAAACGAGGCGGGCAGCCGCCGAGAAACCGTGTTTTTCGAGACGCGCCGAAACGGCGTCGGGCAGACCAAAGGCAAGCACAAGCGCGGCAGCAAGGAGGGCGGCGGCGCCGGCAAAAACCGTTTTTGCGTGGCTCAGCGCCCATTCGAGCACCGGGTCGTAAACGCGCAACAGCGTGCGCATGAGGTAGTTCTTTTCCTCAGAGCGAAACGGACCGCGCACGAGAAGCGTGCAAAGGACGGGGACGGCTGTGACCGCGAGCATTACCGCGCCAATGAGGGCAAAACTCTTCGTGTAGGCTAACGGGTGAAACAACTTTCCCTCCTGCCCGCCGAGCAGGAAAACGGGGACGAAGGCGAGGATAATGATCGCCATCGAAAAAAACATCGGCCGCCCCACTTGCTGGCTCGCCCGCAGCGTAATCTGAAATACCTCGCCCGCATCAATCCGGACATGCCCGCCGCCGGCGGCAGATCGCTTCGCCTCCAACGCTCTTTCGCAGTGACGGATCACGTTTTCTGTCATGACGACGCCGGCGTCCACCAACACGCCAATGGAAATGGCGATGCCAGTGAGCGACATGAGGTGCGAGGCGACGCCGAACTCCCGCATCAAAATGAAGGCTATGAGCACCGAAGCGGGCAAGGGCAGCGTGACAATGAGGATGGAGCGGAAATGGAAAAGGAAGAGGATGTGGGCAAGTATCACGAGCAGGATTTCCTCCATGAGGGCGTCTTTGAGCGTATCTATTGCCCGTTCAATGAGATCACTCCGGTCGTAAAACGGCTCAATGCTGATCCCCTCAGGCAACCCGGGCGCAATATGCGTCGCGATACGTTCCTTGATATTGCGGATGACCTGCCAGGCATTTTCCCCGTAACGCATCACCACAATGCCCCCGACGACCTCGCGCCCGTTGACATCCAAGGCACCGCTGCGAAACTCGCCGCCAATCATAACCCGCGCCACATCGCGCAGATACAACGGCGTGCCCTGGCGCGAGAGCACGGGAATTTTCTCGATGTCTTCCACGCTATTGACGAGGCCGATCCCGCGCACGACAAACGCTATTCCGTTCTCCTCCATCGTTTTACCACCGACATTGAGGTTGCTCGCCACAATGGCGTCCATCACCGTCCCCAGCGTAAGTTTGTATTGCTTGAGTTTAAGCGGAGAAATTTCGACCTGATACTGCCGCACAAAACCGCCAATTCCGCCCACTTCGGCGACACCGGGAGTAGCGGCAAGTTGGCGGGCAATGTAATTATCCTGAATCGACCGAAGAGACCCAAGATCGTGCCCGGCTCCCGCAGCACGCTCATCTGCCTTCAAATAATACTGGAAGACCCAGCCCAGCCCCGTGGCATCGGGACCCATCCGGGCGTTGACATTTTCCGGCAACAAATTGCCAATCGAATTAAGCCGCTCCAAAACGCGTTCACGCGCAAAATAAACGCCAACTTTGTCCTCAAAAATAACCGTCAAAAACGAAAACCCAAACATCGACGACGCCCGCACCGTCTTCACACCCGCAAGCCCCTGCAACGAAACAGAAAGCGGATAAGTTATTTGATCCTCAACCTCTTGCGGCGAACGCCCAGCCCAATCCGCATAGACGATAACTTGATTCTCCGAAAGGTCGGGAATCGCATCAATCGGCGTCGTGCGCAAGGCATGGAAACCCCACGCACACACGCCAACCAAAACCGATAGGACAAGAAAACGGTTGTTAAGAGACCAACGTATGATGGCGGCTATCATGGCATTAAACTTAGGTCAAAAGTTACATCGAAACACAGGTAAAACACGGGTAAAAGCAAGGTGAATCATGGATTGTTCAGTAAAGAAGAAAGCGCCTTGCCACCACGAATTTGTCTTAACGCTTTCGTGCCCACCAATGTCTTCCTTGACAAAAACCCTGCCTCCATTTCCCTCGTTACGCTCAATACCTGGGGTGCCGACACCCTGCCCTCCACGGATATCACGCAGCCCAAACACACACCGCAAAACAGTCCACACACTCAAGCCATGGCAACGATTTCACCATACATTTACGCCTTCGGTCAAAAGACCGACGGAAACGCAACTCAGCGTGCCCTCCTCGGAGGCAAAGGAGCCAACCTCGCCGAAATGGCACGCATCGGTCTTCCCGTTCCTCCGGGTTTCACCATCACGACCGAAGTCTGCACCCATTATTACGCAAACCAACGCACTTACCCCGAAAACCTCCTCTCTGACGTGTGCAGAGCCATTTCCTTGATGGAAAAACAGACGGGAAGAAAATTCGGCGACCCCGACAGGTTGCCCCTTCTCGTAGCCGTCCGCTCCGGCGCCCGCGATTCCATGCCGGGCATGATGGACACCATTCTCAACCTCGGCCTCAACGACGACACGGTCTGCTCCCTCGCCGATTCCACGAGAAATCCCCGTTTCGCGTGGGACTGTTACCGGCGGTTCATTCAGATGTATGGCGACGTCGTCCTCGGCATCCAAAAAGGTCCCAACGAAGACCACGACCCCTTTGAAAACATCATTAGCGACTTCAAACGGAAACGCTTCGGCGACGAAAACGCCGAGGACTCCCTCTTCGACGCTGACGACCTGTGCAACCTCGCCGTGTACTTTAAGCTGCTCATCAAAGTGCGCACCGGCAACCACTTCCCTGCCGACCCTTGGAAACAACTCGAAGGCGCCATCGGTGCTGTTTTCCGTTCGTGGATGAACGACCGCGCCATCGTTTACCGCCACAAGTATAATATCCCCCAAGAATGGGGCACCGCCGTCAACGTCCAGGCAATGGTGTTTGGCAACACCGGCAGCGATTCCGGCTCAGGCGTCGCCTTCACCCGCAACCCGGCGACCGGTGAAAAGGCTTTTTACGGAGAATTTCTCATCAACGCCCAAGGCGAAGACGTCGTCGCAGGCGTGCGCACCCCGGAACCCGTGAGCGAACTCCAAAAACAAATGCCCGCCGCCTTCGACGAACTCGAAAAAATCCGCCACACGCTCGAAACCCATTTCCGCGACATGCAAGACTTCGAGTTCACCATCGAAGACGGACGCGTCTATATGCTCCAGACCCGCAACGGGAAACGCACCGGCTTCGCCGCCGTGCGCATCGCCTGCGAAATGGTCGCCGAAAACCTCATTGATTGGGAAACCGCCGTCACCCGCGTCCCCGCCGACCAACTCGACCAAGTGCTCGCCCCAGTCTTTGACCAAGCCGCCATTAAAAACGCCCGCCGCATCGCCCGCGGTCTCCCGGCGGGTCCGGGTGCCGCCACCGGCAAAATCTATTTCAACGCCGACCGCGCCGTCGAAGCCGCCGCCAAAGGCGAAAAAGTCCTCCTCGTCCGCATCGAAACTTCCCCCGAAGACCTCCGCGGCATGATAGCCGCCGAAGGCATCCTCACTGCCCGCGGGGGCGTCTCGTCCCACGCCGCCCTCGTCGCCCGCCAGATGGGCAAAGTCTGCGTCTGCGGCGTCTCCGCGCTCCACATCGATTACCAAACACGCTCCCTTTCTGCCAACGGAAAGACCTTTAACGAAGGCGATTTTCTCTCGATAGACGGAACCTCCGGTCAAGTTTATGCCGGTCAAATACCCACAACCGACTCCGAAATCATCCTCGCGCTGCTTAAAAACGATGCCACCGCCCGCCAATCGACGGCTTTCCACAACTACTCGCAACTCATGGATTGGTGCCAAAAAGCAACCCGCCTCAGCGTCCGCACCAACGCCGACACCCCAGCCCAAGCCACCGAAGCCATCGCCTTCGGCGCCAGCGGCATCGGCCTCACCCGCACAGAACATATGTTCTTTGAAGGCAACCGCATAGACGCCGTCCGCGAAATGATTCTCGCCCGCGACACCGACGCCCGCCGCAAAGCTCTTGCCAAAATTATCCCCTATCAACGCGCCGATTTTACCGGCATTTTCCAAGCACTCAACGGCCTCCCCGCCACCATTCGCCTCCTCGACCCCCCGTTGCACGAGTTCCTCCCCCACACCAAAGAACAACAATTCGACCTCGCCCGCAAACTGGGTCTGCGCGTCGAAGAAGTCATGGCTCGCGTAGCCGCCCTCCACGAATCCAACCCCATGCTCGGCCACCGCGGCTGCCGCCTCGGCATCGCCTACCCCGAAATCACCGAAACCCAAACCCGCGCCATCTTCGAGGCCGCCGCCGAAGTCCAGAAAAATGGCACCCCGGTTAACCCGGAAATCATGGTCCCGCTCGTCGGTTTCAAAAAAGAATTTGAAAATCAAGTCGCCCTTATCCACCAAACCGCCAACGCCGTAATGAAGGAGCAAAACACAACGATTAATTACCTCGTCGGCACAATGATAGAAGTCCCGCGCGGCGCCCTCACCGCCGACGAAATCGCCCAAACGGCACAGTTCTTCAGCTTCGGCACCAACGACCTCACCCAAACCGTCCTCGGCATGAGCCGCGACGACACGGGTGCCTTCCTCGACACCTACATCGAACAAGAAATCATAAAGAAAAACCCATTCGCCTCCATCGACCAAAACGGCGTTGGTGCCATCATGCGCATAGCCGCCGAAAAAGGCCGCTCCGCCCGCCCCGACATCAAACTCGGCATTTGCGGCGAACATGGCGGCGACCCGGACTCCGTGAAATTCTGCCACAACCTCGGCCTCGCCTACGTCTCCTGCTCGCCTTACCGCGTGCCCACCGCCCGCCTCGCCGCCGCCCAAGCCGCCATCGAAGAAAAACGCACCGCCTAAAAATAAGCAAAAACC
This sequence comes from Puniceicoccales bacterium, assembly GCA_031269335.1. Taxonomy (GTDB): domain Bacteria; phylum Verrucomicrobiota; class Verrucomicrobiia; order Opitutales; family UBA953; genus CALNBE01. The sequence goes on along the minus strand of JAISZI010000054.1, from coordinate 4,885 downwards.
GCTCGCAGGCTGTTTCTGCGCAAGCCGCTTATTGGCAGATAGGCAGGCAGTTCGCGTTGTGCCCCGTTGGGGCATCGGAGGCGCGGCAGAGGTGCAGCGAAGGCGCAACAGCATCACTGCCTCCCTCGACGAGAGATTACGCGATCCGCACTCGTTTCACTCGCGTTCCCCCGAAGGGAGATAACGTGAATAACCGGCAGTGGAACGTAGCGGCATTCTTGTCTGTCTCACCTTTTCACGGACAGATAGGCAGACAGGTGTCCCCGTTCTGTCCGCTGCGTCCTTTGCGTGATTTTCTCCGCCGCAGCAGCGCGAGTGACCCGAGCAGGATTCCAGAGAATAACCCGTAAGTGGCAGGTTCGGGGATTGTCGTTTTGAAGTCTCTTTGGTGTAACATCAGCTCGCCGGTAGCGGTGAAAAACAAGTCGAACCAGCTACTCATTATTTCAATTTCTTTTGTTCCGAATATCGCGAGCAACGCGGCGTCATAACTGCCGTGTCTTGTCGCGATGCTATTGATATCAAGGCCGGAAAGCAGCGTAAAGTGCCCGTCCAATTCCGGACGTGGGACGTAGCCGCCGGGGAGTACCTTCAAGCCTATGGGATTGGGCAGGTCAACTTGCGCAGCACCGCCAGAGGCGTCCTGAAATGCTATTTTCGGTTTAGGTGCAGCCGCCGTGTCCACGTCATTTTCCCCAAGGTAAAAGAATAGCGCGGCGTTGGCACTTATCGTTATATTGGCAGAATTTTTCGCTTGTATCGTAAATTGTCCGGGATGGGACACAAGGGACGCGCCGCCGAGCAAGCTCATTGTTTCCGCGATGATTTTTCCTCCGTCGTTGACATGGAGCGCCGCGCCGCTTGCCACAGTGAAACCTCCGCTTGCCGTCGTGCTCCCGTAGAGAGTTCCGGGCGCAAGGTGGAAACCGCCGGCTTGCACAACAGTATAACCGGAAAAAGAACTTGCGTTTCCGACAAAATACATCGGCATCGCGCTCTTCTTTTCCAAGGTTCCCCCACCGCTTAATCCGCCCGCGAGAACTTGGTAATCTCCGGCAAAAGAAAATGTTAATTTCGCATTTTCAGCGACGTGGATATTCCCCGTATAATAGCCGGAAACATAAGTCGCCTCAAAAGCTGTCCCGCCGTCGAAGGTTTCGTATATAGCCCCGACGCGTCCGGAGACTTCCATGATTCCGGCATTGACGGTAATGCTTCCAGTATAACGACTTTCGGCGTGGGTGAGCGTCAATTTTTCATTTCCAGATTTTATGAGTGCGCCGCTTCCATCTATTCGCCCGTTCAGCGTTTGCGCCTGTGTTTGGTTAAATTCGAGGGTGCCGTTGTCTATTATCCCGCCGTTGTAATTGCCCGCACCGAGACGCCCGGTCACAGTGAGTTTTCCGGCGCTAATTTTTGTTTCTCCGGTGTAAGTTTGATCTCCGGTGAGCGTCACTTCCGCATTGCCGGTTTTTTCTACGCTTCCGCTGCCGGAAATTACCCCTGCGTAAGTGTAATTCGTGCTGGTTCGGTTAAACTCCAATTTCGTTTGTGCACCGTCCAAAATAATACTGGCAACGTCGGTGAAAGAGCCGCTGTTTCCGAGCTTTATATAACCGCTTCCCGTCGCTTTTAACGCCTTCCCAACTCCGTTGACCTTTACAGCGGCGTTGAACTCCGCCGCGCCTTGGACTTCTATCTCCGGAAACTCCACGGCACCGTCAAACAGCGCGGTCGCGTTTGATTCCACCAGCAGCCGCGAGGATATGGTCGGTGGAGGTTCCCCGCTGTAACTGCTGTTCCACGAATTAGGGTCGCCCGTGATCTTTCCGCCATTGAACGTATATGCAGCACCTGTGACGGTCATCGCGTAAACGGTGACGCCGCCGGTGTCCACGATGACGGTTTTGGCGGGTGCCTCGTTGTTGAACATCGCGATGTCGCCGTCGAGGAAAGGCACGGATTGTTTCGTGCCGGTTACTTCCGTCGTCCACCAATTTTTATTCGTAGAAGTGTCGTTCCAGTTGTCCGATGGAGCGGGTTTTCCGTCCCAATATACGGTGTAGTTTTTGTTCGCCCATGTCGTCAGCACGATTTTATTTCCCTCGCCGTCGCTGACGATTCTCAATTCTGACAGATTGCGTGCGTTGGCGATCGCTGCGCCGCCTTGGAGAAATGTCGTCCCTTGCATGAGTGCCGTCGTCAACGGAGTCACACCGTCTCCCGCGTATAAACCGCCGCTTGCTTTCACTATCGTATAAGAACCGTCCTTGAAGACCGCGTCGTCCCATTGAAAATCCAACGTGTTATTATTCGCGAACGCCACGTCGCCGGTCACGTTTATCGTATCCGATTGTGACGCGCCTTTAAGGTTTAATAGAATGTGAACGCCGGAAAATATCGTTGTAGAGCCTGTGTTTTCCCCAAAGGAAAGGACTCCCATGTCCGCCCCGCCGGAAGTTCCGGGGGAAATTTTTGCACCGGTCGCGAATACGGCGTTATATAAAGTTCCGACACCGGCGAGGACACCTGCGGAGAGTGTAAATTGCGGCTCTATTCTCCCGTTTACAGAGAGGGTGCCCGCGCCCAGTTTTTGGACAGTCGCGCTGGTGTGATTCCGCGTGATATTTCCGGCTAATGTTTGGTTTCCCGTTTGATTGAACACCACGGAGGCGTTTTCTACCCCTATATTACCGGCGTAATTTCCGCTGCTTCCTATTGTTCCCGTGACGATCAAACCACCTCCGTTGACATTCCAGTTTCCGCTGTGCGTGTTCGCCGTTCCGCTCAATGTCAATGTTCCCACCCCGTCTTTTAATATAACACCACTTCCAACCAGCGCACCGGAAAAAGTTGTCGGGCTTGCCTGTGTTATTGTCAATGTTTTTCCCGCGCCTGCGTTCACTTCCAATGTTCCCGCCCCTGTGAGATTTTTCACCCCTTGATTGAAGTTCCCAGTGTCAAAGGTAGCACCGGCTTTCACTTCAAGCCCGCTGCTACTTGCGATGATATTATCCGCGCCGCCGACGAGACGCCCCGTGTTCACGGTGGTTGTCCCGCTAAAACTGTTTGGAGCAGGCGAGGCGTTGTTCAATATAATGCTGTTTGTCGCGTCTATTTGCAGGTTTCCTTCACCGACAATTTGCGCCGAAAAATCGTTTCCACCCGCTACCGTTGTGACATCGCCGGAGAGACTTGTTGTCTTGCCAGAGTTCAGCGAGATCTTGAATAAAACAGCACCGATATAGAGACCGTCGTTTTGCGGTCCGGTGGTGAGGCTTTCGGAATTCAACCTCACGTATTGTATGGCGACATCCTGGCTATTTTGCATCAAATTCACTTGTTGTGTAATATCAACCGCCGTCCCGTTGAAGTCGGTTAATTGTATATTTGCCGCATTTCCCGTCACGGTTATCGTGCTGTTTTTTGCGCCGATAAATTGCCGCGCCATGCCATAGTTGTCACGTTGCAACAAAGGAGTGTCGTTATTGGTAAATAAACCATGCGAAGCAGTGAGAAGGGAGGAGTTAACTTGCACCGTTCCTGTTCCGCTGACGTCCAGCGCACTGGTTGTTATCCGGCTTCCCATTTGCGTAGCACCGGCGGTCAAATCGTTAAAACGCACCACGCCGCTCGCAAACTTGAATCCTTCTGTAGGACTCGCTCCGGAATTGACATGCAGAAGCGAACCGGCACCCGCTTCCACTCTGGCGTTGATGACCTGCGTGATTCCGGAATTTGCCATCGTATAAGTCAAATTCTCCAGAAGCAGTCGCCCGTCGTAATTCGTTGAATTAGCAATAGTAAGAATGTTGCTCGTGTTCCCTAAATCCACGCGGAGAAGACCGCCTTTTGCACCCGAATTGTGGGCGTTCAAGGTGTTGTTTATAGAATAGTTTCCGCTTCCCGTGGGTTTCACATAGAGCGTTCCGTTTTCATTTACAGTTATGCTCCCAGCACCAATGCTGGCTTGCGTCTGGCGAGGGTCTCCCGGATACGTGATGAGCAAGGTTCCCTCTTCGACTTGCGTCCCGCCGCTGTACACGTGCGCTCTGTCCATCTCAAACTTGCCGGGACCAGTTTTTTTAAGTTTTCCAATTCCCTGCAAAAGCGAACCTTCGAGCGTAAAAGTAACATTGGGGTCGGTGGGATTTCCATGGTCTATCGCGTTGATTGTAAACGTGCCTGTTGTCGCAATGGCTATCGTCATGCTGTTCGAGTCTTCAACCCGCAGTGTGCCATGTCCGCCAAGCCCGCCGTTGTTCTTCAAATTAAAAGCGTTTGCTTTGATCACAACCGTCCCGACCGGATCGTCCGCCCAAATTTCCCCGTAAGCATCGACGTTTATTGTCTCTGCCTGAATCTTTGCACTACTCTCGCCTACTATCACCCCCAGTTGCGTAGCGGAAGTGCCGGAAACGGTTATCGTGCCCCTGTCCACGGTGCCATAAGCCGCCACCGCGCCAACGGGGGGATTTTCACTTAATTTTACGATAAAGAAACCGCCTTTCACATTGGTAGTCGGCGACCCGCTTATCATGCCCGTCAAGCTGCCGTAATCGTAAAAATAAACAGAGCCGGTCCCCGTCTTTTCAAAGGTCACAGCACCGCCTGAATGAATGGGATCATAAAACTCTACTTTACTGTCGTCCGCCGTATCTACAATAAACGTCCCGCTTGTCCCTAAATAAACAGCGTTTGGGGTGCCACTTCCGGCATTCGCGACATAAGAATCTCCCGTCAAGGTGAAAGTCACTCCGTGCTTGTTTCCTCGAAATAAAATGTTACCCGCCGCCGACGCGTTGAGCATTATTTTGCCACTTTTCAAATAAATCGCCCCGCCGTGCGTCTGGGCAAGGTTATCGGTAAATTCTGATCCGGGACC
>JAISZI010000024.1 GCA_031269335.1 Puniceicoccales bacterium | reverse complement strand
GCGGGGTGCAGGAGCAGCCTGTCCGGTTCTGGTGTTTCGGCGACATAGACGGCGAGGCGAAACTCGGCGAGGCGTTCGGGCGGTGTGTTGGGGCGTTTTTTAAGCAAATCGGCTAAAAGGGTTTCTGGTGCGCGTCCGGCTATTTGGTGGAGTTGTGTGAAACCGAGGTCGAGCAAATCGCGTGCGGCACCGACGTTGAAATGGGGCACGCGCATAAAGGCACTGTGCAAGGCTTCGAAACGGCGGCGGGCAGCCTCTTCTGGCGTGCTGCCGAATAGGGCGTGTTCAACGCGGCTGGACGTCTTCCCGGCGGTAGTTTTTTTGGCGTTGTTTCTCATTGTTTTTCGAGCTGTTCGAGCACGGCATTGCCCGCTTCGCACGTTCCGACTGCGGGGTGCCCGAAGGCGATATCTGCGGTGCGGGCTGCGCTGGATGCCACGGCATCGCGCACCGCCGTCTCAATGGATTCGGCTTCGCGATGGGCGCCGAAACTGTGGCGGAGCATGAGGGCTGCGCTGAGAATTTGGGCGCAGGGATTGGCGATGTTTTTTCCGGCGATGTCGGGCGCCGAACCGCCAGCGGGTTCGTAGAGTCCGAATGGGTAACCGTGGCGATTTTTCGTTCCGCCGACGCTTGCCGAGGCGAGCATTCCGAGTGAACCGCAGACGGCTGCCATTTCGTCGGAGAGGATATCGCCGAACATGTTTTCCGTGAGCAACACGTCAAAAAAGGCGGGGGCGCGGACGAGCTGCATCGCGGCATTGTCCACATACATATGGGAGAGAACGATTTCGGGAGCAGTGGCTGCGATCCGCGCAGAAACGGTTTCGCGCCAAAGCACAGAACACGCCAATACGTTGGCCTTATCCACGCTCACGATGCGCTGCTTTCGGGAACGCGCTACGGCGACGGCGGCGTCGGTGACGCGTTCGATTTCGCTCTTTCGATACGCCATGACATCTTCGGCTTGCGTGTCTTTTCCGTCCGGCGGCGTAATGCGGCGGTGTTGCCCGAAGTAAATGCCGCTCGTGAGTTCGCGCACACAGACCATATCAATCCCGCCTGCAACAAGATCGGGACGAAGGGGAGACGCCTCCGCCAATGCTGCGGGGAGAAATCCGGGGCGGATGTTTGCAAAAAGGTCGAAGGTTTTACGCAACGGCAGGAGGGATGCGCGCTCGGGTTGTTCTGCGGGGGGAAGGTGTTCCCAGCGCGGTCCGCCGACGCTGCCGAAGAGTATGGCGTCTGCGCATTTACAGGCGGCAAGCGTGGCGTCGGGAAGAGCCTTGCCTGTTGCGTCGATGCCGGCACCGCCGACGGGGTGTTCGGTGTAGGCGAGCGTGTGCCCGCCGCGGCGCAGCGCGGTTTCGAGGACGGGCAATGCCGCCGCCATGACTTCCGGTCCAATGCCGTCGCCGGGTAAAACTACTATATTGAGGTGCATTGAAAAAAGAGACGCGTAAGTCGTTGTTTTGTAGGACGATGTAATTTATGAGTAAGGCACTCAGGCCGTTTCGGGGCGGAGGGTCGGAAAAAGAATGGTTTCGCGGATGTTTGCCGCGCCGGTGAGCAAAATCACGAGGCGGTCTATCCCGATGCCCATGCCGCCGGCGGGGGGCATCCCGTGTTCTAATGCTTCCAGAAAATCGGTGTCGATTTTCTGCGTTTCGATGCCTGCTTGTGCCTCCAACATAGCACGTTGCACAAGCGGATCGTTTTGCTCCGAATACGCGGGGGCAACTTCTTGCCCGTTGATACACAACTCAAAAACATCGAGCGTCGTAGGGTCGGCGGGGTTGATTTTTGCCAGCGGGCAAAGCTCTTTGGGAATGTTTAACACAAAGGTCGGCTGCACCAACGAAGGCTCTATCAACTTGCTATAAACTTCGTTCGTAACTTCGTAATCTTCCCAATCATCAAGGACATCCACGCCGAGTTTTTCGCGGCATACCGCGATTTTTTCAGCCTTCGTTCGCGAAAACCATTCGGAATCTCCCGTTTTTTCAATGACCAATGCTTTGTAAGAAACCTCGCGCCACTGCCCGCCAAGCTCAATTTCAACACCGTCGCCATTCGTAATTTTCGTCCCCCCGACGATAGTCGCACATAAGTGGAGCACAAGACGTTGCACAAGTTCCATCATGCCGCGGTAATCGCTGTAAGCCTGATAAACTTCGAGCATGGTAAATTCCGGGCTGTGTTTGCGATCATAGCCTTCGTTGCGAAACACGCGCCCAAGCTCAAACACGCGGTCAAATCCGCCTACAAGGCAACGTTTTAAGTAGAGTTCCAACGCAATGCGCAGGGAAAATTCGCAGTTGAGCGCGTTGAAATGCGTCCGAAATGGACGCGCTGCCGCGCCTCCTGCCGTGGTGTGCAAGGCGGGTGTCTCAACTTCAATGAACGCATTATCCCAAAAGAACTTGCGTATTTCGGCAATAATGCGGCTGCGTTGCAGCAAACGCCGGCGGGAAGCGGGATTGACAACGAGATCAAGGTAACGCTGACGGTAAATTTGCTCTTCGTTGGTCAACCCGTGCCATTTTTCGGGCAAGGGGCGCAATGCTTTCGACACGAGGGCGTATGCTTTGACGCGCACCGTCACTTCGCCTGTCGAAGTGCGGAAAAGGGGGCCGCGCACGCCAATGAAATCACCGACGTCGAGCATCTTTTTGAAATGTAAATTGTAGCGTTCGACCCCAACTTCGTCTCGCGTGAAGTAGAGTTGGATAATGCCGTCGCGGTCGAGCAACTTGACAAAACTGGCTTTGCCCATGATGCGGAGCGTGAGAATGCGCCCAGCGACAGAAACTTCCGGTCCGTGGTGCGGGGGAGACTCGGCATGAACGCCGCTTTCGGCACCGTCGGCGGCGGGGAGATCGGCAGGCGGCATCAACGCCACGCACTGGGCGGAAGTATGCGATTGGTCCCAATTGTTACGGAAAGGGTCTTCGCCGGCAGACCGCAAGAGATTGAGCTTTTCCATGCGAACGGCGCGAAGGTCGTGGGAAATGCTGGCGAGACCGGTGGTGGTGATGTTGTTCATGCCCAAAAAAAGAGCCGCCCACGCTGGCGTCCACCGCGCCGTCGCGCAAGTTACAAAATAGGGCGCGCCTCCGCTATCTCTCACCCGAAATGTTGGCAAAATGACAGAAATAAAATTTTCTGAATTAATAAAACTTTATTCGTCTAATTTACACGCTATCTCCGAAAAACGGTTTCTGGTTCGCCGCCACAAAATTTCCGCCTTCACGCACGGGTGTTTTTTGCCAGAGTAGCGGGCATGACAAAAAAAAGTGCGAAAAGCGAAGGCAACCACTCGGACACACCGGAGCTTATGACCTTCGCCACACCGGACTTCAGCGACGCGGGGCAGGGGTTCGTCGTCGCCCTCACCCCGCTTGGCAAGGCTCGCGCACGCATGGCAACTTTTAGCGTGGACGTCCATTGCCTCGGTATTCGCAAAATCTCGCTCACAGAACTGCCGCTGAAAGTGATTCTCGACAAAGGTCTTTCCGCACTGCGAGTCGTCCCCGTGGAACCATCCACAGCGCGGGGCATCGTCGAGGGCGCGGCGGCATTCGCGAAAAAGCTGGGATTTCTTTCGCCGCAAAATTTGCCCGAGGGCATCGCTTTTTTCGGGCAAATCCGTGCCACAAAGCCCCCATTCTCCTTCGGGAAAAACGGAAAGCCGTTCTACACCCAACAAGAAGGCGATAGCGACGAATTCGTCGAATCTGTGCTGGCACGCCTCGAAAAAACCTGCGGATCGGACGGATTCGGTTTTCTATTGGACGATCTCCGCGAGGAATTACTTGATGGCAAAGAGGATGCCCTCGCCGACGCCACCGCCGCAGACCAAGTCTTTGACACGGACGAATAGCCGCAAACGGCGTCACTGCATCCTCCGACGGGGCAAGAGATTAGATTCCCGCGATACCCAAAGTTTATTTTTCGGGATACTCGTGCAGGTGTCCTTGGAAGTTGCGCAGGACAATACGGCCGGTGCCTTGCGATTCGACGTAGTTAGGGTTTATGGGCACTTTTCCGCCGCCGCCGGGTGTGTCTATTACAAATTGTGGGACAGCGTAGCCGGAGGTGTATCCGCGTAGGGCGCGGACGAGTTCGATTCCTTTTTCGACCTGCGCACGAAAGTGTGCTGTGCCGGCGATGAGATCGCAGGCGTAGAGATAATAGGGGCGCACGCGCATCATGAGCAGGCGGTGGACGAGGGAGCGCATTGTTTCGACATTGTCGTTGATGTCGCGGAGGAGAACGGACTGGTTGCCCAGCGGGACGCCCGCGAACGAGATGCGTTCCAAGGCGTAAAAGAGTTCTTCGGTGCATTCGCGAGGGTGGTTCACGTGGATACTCATCCAAAGGGGTCCCCGTTTGCGGAAAATCTCGCATAAAGCAGGAGTTATGCGTTGGGGCATGAAGACCGGGATGCGCGAGCCGATGCGGATAAATTCGACGTGGGGGATGGCGCGAAGGCGGGAGAGGAGGGCGTCGAGGCGTGCGTCGGAAAGCAGGAGCGGATCGCCGCCGCTGATCAGGACATCGCGCACTTCGGGGTGATTGGCGATGTAGGTGAGGGCGGCTTCGTGTCGCGGGAGAAAGACGTGTTCGGCGGCGTTCGAGACGAGACGCCCTCGCGTGCAATAGCGACAATAGGAGGCGCACTGATTAGTCACGAGGAAGAGCACGCGGTCGGGGTAACGGTGGACAAGACCCGGCACGGGGGAGTAGTTTTCTTCTCCGACAGGGTCGGCGGACTCGCACGGGCTAACGAGACCTTCGGCTTCAAGCGGGATAACTTGGCGGCGTATCGGGCAAGCAGGATTATTACGGTCAATGAGGTTGAAGAAATAGGGAGTGATGGCAACGGCGAGTCTGTCGCGAGCGAGCAGGCATCCAGCGCGTTCTTCCGGCGTGAGCGAAAGGAATTTCTCGATCTGTTCCAGTGTCGTGAGACGGTTTTTATACTGCCAAGTCCAATCTTGCCAGAGATTTGGCGGGACGTCTGCCCAGAGACCCTGACCTTTGAACCAATTGTTTCTGTTGTCTTGCGGTTGCATGAAATAACCTGTCACAGAAAAGTCTCGCAGGCACGCCGACCTTGTCAAAAAAAAGAAGCACCTTTCCCGCGTGGAAGGGTGCCTCTCGACACGAGCTAAATTGAGAAAAAAATAGTTCCCGCCAGAATTAACTAACGGGAACCATTTTTTCGCTGGAGTTTCAGTCTTTTTGGGCTGGTGAATCCAGTTTTTCGGCTGGAGGAGCCAGTTTTTCCACTGGTGGTGCTGTTTTTTTTGGTGCGGCTGCCGCTTTTTTTGACGGCACTGCCACTTTTGATGGTTTTACTTTTTTTGTTACTTTTACTGCGGTGGGTGCTGTTTTTTTAGTAGGCGCAGTTCTTTTTCTGGTGGACGGTGCCTTTTTTTTCGCAGGTGCCGCCTTTTTTTTCACAGGTGCTGCCGGTTTTTTGGCTACTACCTTTTCGGCAGGTTTTGCCGCTTTGGCTGGTGCCTTTTTCGTTTTTGCTGCTGGTTTTGTTGCTGCCATCGTCTTACTCCTTTCGGGATTACAGGTTTGCGTGAGACCGGGTAACACTTGGAGTGCTGCCCGGACAAGGGTTCCAATGCCAACACCGTTTTTTTTGGAGATTTTTAACATTTCCAGCCACTTTTTACGCGGGAGTCGGAAGGAAATTTGTCTCATTGACGGCGGTTCTTTGACGGGACGCGAAAAGTCAAATCCGCAAACTGCGAAGCGAATCACGTCGCTGCGCGATCTGAATTTTTGCCGTTTTTGGCACAAGGCGACTGAAGCGAAAGTCTCCACTGGAAGAGAGACAGTGAGAGTCGTCGAGGATGGTCTGGGTGTGCTTGTCATTGATACGGCAGGTCTCGCCTGTTCCTAAATAGATAGATGGGCGTATTGCATGGGATGTAAAGTAATTTTTTTAAGTTTTTGCGACATTTTTGGAATGACGCTGCGGCTGTCTAAAAAGAGTGGGCGGACGCCGTTGCGTTGTGTTGGGGCGGGTTATTTCGGGCTTTTCTTTACGCGGTTTTTTTCCATCACCCCCCAGCCGTGACATCGAAGTATAAAGAACGTTTCGTTGGTGTGGGTCTTCTCTACGGGCACGCGGGATTGGAGCGGCTTGCTGCGGCACACGTGGCAGTGGTCGGTCTTGGCGGCGTTGGTTCGTGGGCGGTGGAGGCGCTCGTGCGATCTGGCGTGGGGGCGTTGACGTTAATGGACGGGGATGACGTGTGCATCTCGAACACGAACCGGCAATTGCAGGCGGTAGAGGGTGCGGCGGGGAAATCCAAAGCGGAAGTGTTATGCGAACGCGTGAAAGCCATCAATCCGGAGTGCCGGGTGACGCCGTTGCAGCGTTTTTTCACGAAGACAACGGAGGCGGAGTTCTTTTCCCCGCAGGAGCCATTCACGGCGGTTATTGACGCGATAGACAACCTGTCAAACAAGTGTCTGTTGATTGCCCGGTGTCGTGAACATCGTGTTCCGGTTGTGGCGAGCGGCGGGTGTGCGGGTCTGCGAGACGGTTCTGCTGTGCGTGTTGGCGACATGGCATTGAGCGGAGCTTGCGATTTGTTGCGGCTTGTCCGGCGCAAGCTTCGCCGCGATTACGCATTTCCCGCACGAGGAAAACCGTTTGACGTTCTTTGCGTGTGGTCGCCGAGCGGGGCGGCGCCGAAAGGGTGCGCCGCTGAGGTTGCGCCCGTTGTCGATGTCGCGGTTGCGCACCTCGCTTCGCCGCGCCCTAACTGCGAATGGGGGCGTGGTGCCGCTGTTTTTGTGACGGGAGCGTTTGGCTTTGCCGCCGCAGGGGCGGTCGTGGGAAAAATTGCGTCAGGCACGTGGGCGACGGGGGCGAAGCGTCAAACGAATTTGCCAAGTTGAAAGCTTGCTTGACGCATCCCCTTTGTTCGGTAGCGTCCCGCTCCTTTCATCCAACAGTAACAACAAAGCTTTTTTTACATGGGTCAGCCTAAACGCAAGCAGTCCAAACGTCGTAGCCGCCTTCGTCGCGGTGCTAACCAGACGCTACGTGCGCCTCTTCTCGCGAAAGACGAGGACGGAAATGCGTATCTTCCGCACCGGGTCAGCCCGATCACCGGAAAATATCGCGGACGTCAAGTGGTCGAGGTGGACATCTGAGTTCCCCTCTGCGGCTGGCTCGCTGATTAAACCGACATTCCGCCCTCGTTGCTCCCTCTTTTCCCTTTTTTACCTCAGACGCAAATGGTCTCCCCGTCCGCTGACACCCGCGCTTATTACCGCATTGCCGTTGACTGCATGGGCGGAGACAAAGGTCCGGCGGAGGTTGTCCGTGGGGTGAAGCTTGCCTTGAACGACGTTGGACCGGAAGACAGGTTCATTCTCGTCGGCAAGGAGAAGTGGTTGCGGTCGCTTGTTAAGAAGACGGGTTTGGAAGGGCACCCGCGCATTGAGATTCGCAATGCGGACGAGGTGATAAGCATGGATGACAAGCCCATGCAGGCACTTAAGTCCAAGAAGGATGCGTCCATGATGGTAGCCTTTGACATGGTGAAACAGGGTGAGGCGGATGCGGTGTTTTCCACGGGCAACACGAAAGTGCTCGTTGGGGCGGGTGCGGTGAAATTGCGGCTGATACCCGGCGCAGACCGCCCTGCATTGGTCGCGATTATGCCGCATACGAAAGGGTATTTTGTCCTGTTGGACGTCGGGGCGAACCCGGAGTCCACGCCGCGGCACTTGATGCATAATGCCGTCATGGGAACGATTTATGCACAGGCGGCACTTGGCATTGAGAGGCCGCGCTTAGGGTTGCTCACCGTTGGCACCGAAGAAGGCAAGGGCGGTGCGCGCATCAACAACACGCACACCTTGCTTAAAAAGCTCGGCGACGAGATAAATTATGTAGGACCGATGGAGGGGTTCGACATGTTTGAGGGTAATTATGATGTCGTTATTGTGGACGGATTTACGGGAAATATTCTCCTGAAAACCGCCGAAGGCATGTTCTCCATGCTGCAGCGTCTCGTTAAAGAGAAACTGCGCTGGAACCCTCTTTACCTTTTGGGCGCAACGGCGTTGCTGCCTGTTGCCAACGGTGTCAAGGAACACCTAAGTTCCGACCGAAACGGCGGGGCGCCGCTCCTCGGCTTGAGTGCGTTAGTGATGAAAGCCCACGGGTCGGGCAATCGCCACGCCATACGCGGCACGATACGACTCGGGCGCGAAGCCCTTTCAAAACAAATGAGTTACCGCCTCGAACACGCCCTCACCCGCGCCAACGAGATTGTTGCCGAGACGGAAGTGCGAAATGAGGCAGTGCCCGCAAAATGACGGTGGAAGAGTAGGGAAGGGGTTTGGCAAAACGCGGGCGGCGGCTTCGGCGGAATCGTCGTTGCCGGAGCGACGGGCAGGCGCGACGCTCGCTGGCGAAAACAAAAGTTGAACACAGAAACGTTCCGCCGTTTATTTCGCTTCTCACCTATGTGGCCGTTTCTTCTTGCCCGCAAACAACTCTTCCCCCCGGGGCGTTTCCCGGTGTTTGCTTTCGTGTCCATACTCGGCGTCGCCTTCGGCGTGGCTGCGCTCCTCGTCGTGCAAACGGTCATGAACAGCTTCGGCGAAGAACACCGCCGCCGCATCCGCGAATCCGCCGGTGACATCATTATCACCGTACCACCGTCGAACCCGTTAGGTCCCGCTGCGGAGATATCCGATTTATTGGAGCGGGAAGAAGGCGTGAAAGCCGCTGCCCCCTACATTGAAGGCGCCGCCGTCCTGCTGGACGAGGATCGGGTCGGCTTCTACTTTGTGCGTGGCATAGACACCGCCCGCGAACGACGCGTTACCCCTCTCGATCAGTTTCTCCCGGCAGAAGTCTTGAACGGGTTTGACGACGAGCACGTCATCCTCGGCTCTCTGCTCGCGCAAAAACTTGGCGTCGGCATCGGTGAACGCATCACCCTTTCCTCTTCTGCGCACGTCTTGCAGGCGGTTGAGGGCAACCGCCGCACTTTGCCCAAAGAACTCGAAGTGCACGGCATTTTCCACACCGGTTTCGTCGAGATAGACGGCAGGGCGATGTTCACCACCCTTGAAACGGCACGCGACATGTTCGCCCTGCCGAAAAACTGCGCCTCTTCCATCCACCTGAAACTGCACGACCATCGCCGGGCAGACGAAATCGCGGCGCGCCTCAACGCCAAATTGATGCTCCCGCCGGCACGCGCCAAGGCATGGACCGACGTGCGCAAAGAATTTCTTCAAGCCGTAGAAATGGAGAAACAGATGCTGTTTTTCCTCATGTTCATCATCACGCTGGTCGCCTCTTTTTCCATCGGCAGCACCCTGTTCAGCCACGTCGTTCGGCGCACCCGTGAAATTGGGCTGATTAGCGCACTTGGCGGAACTCCCGCCCGCATATTGATAGTGTTCCTTGTGCAAGGAGTGCTCGTCGGTGCCCTTGGCTATGGCATCGGAACTACTTTCGCCATCCTCACCCTCCACTTCCGCCAAAACATCGTCGCCTTGCTCGGCGCACAAGACGTGATGAACAAGCAATACCTCTTCGAGAAAGTCCCCCTGCACTACAACCCCGCCGACTTCTTCGCCGCCGCCTTGCTCACCCTCGGCTTGATAACCGCCGTCTCGCTCCTGCCCGCCATCTGGGCGGCTCGTCGAAAACCCTCCGAGGCCATGCGCGACGCCAGCTAATAAACGCCAGTTAATAGACACCGTAACCATGGACACTTCCGCCCTCGACGCCTCTGCCGCCGCGCCACCCGTAATTCAGGCAACTGCACTCGCAAAGTCTTTCAAAACACCGCAGGGGCTGCTCCAAGTCCTACAGGACGTCTCCCTCACCCTCAATCCATGCGAATTTGCCAGCATCCGCGGCGAATCCGGCGCAGGCAAAACCACCCTCTTGCAAGTCCTCGGCGGCCTTGACCGCCCCAGTTCCGGCGAGCTGCTTTGGAACAACGAACGCATCTGCGGGCGCAGCAACGCCTTCCTCGCCCGCCGCCGCGCACGCTGGCTCGGCTTCATTTTCCAGTCCTATCACCTCATTCCAGAACTAACCGCTCGCGAAAACATCCTCCTCGCAGGCTCCATCGCAGGGTCCCGCTCCCGCGAACTCGCCCCCGCCGCCGACGCCCTCCTCGAACGCGTTGGCCTCGGCGGTCGCGCCGCTCACTTGCCCTCCCGCCTCTCCGGCGGCGAATGCCAGCGCGTCGCCATCGCCCGTGCCCTTCTCAACAAACCCCGCCTCATCCTCGCCGATGAACCAACCGGCAACCTCGATGAACGCACCGGCGAAGAAATCATGACGCTCCTGCTCGACATTGTTCGCACCGAAAAAACCGCCCTCATCCTCGTCACCCACAACACCACTTTCGCCAGCCTCGCCCCTCGCCGCCTCATCCTCCGCCACGGCACCCTGCACGAAGAAAATTCTTCCCCCGCGCAAAGCTAATTTCTTTCTTTGCACTCTCCCCTGAATGTCTTGAAATCCCCGCACCATGTCCCCGCGTAGAAATGCCGCGGCGGACAACGCAAACTCGCTCAACACACAACGTTCTAAACACAAACTATGTCTCTCGCATCCTTAAACCGCCCGCTTCGCATGGGCATCGTCGGAGGCGGTAGCGACGCCTTCATCGGCAAAGTCCACCGTGTCGCAGCCCAGCTTGACGGAAAAATCCGCCTCGTCGCCGGCGCACTCTCCATAGACCCGCAGGTCGCTGTCCAGTCCGGCAAAGACCTCTTCCTCGACCCCAAGCGCGTCTATCTCAACTATCAGGACATGCTCGCAGCCGAGGTCGCCCTGCCCGCCGACGAACGCGTTGACTTCGTCTCGGTCGTCACTCCCGACGATACGCACGTCCCCATCTCCATCGCCTTCCTCGAAAAAGGATTCAGCATCTTTTGCGAAAAACCAGTCAGCGTCACCCTCGACGATGCCCATAAACTGCGCGACACCGTGCGCAAAACCGGACGCGCCTTCGCCATCATGCACGGCTACACCGGTTACCCGCTCGTGCGCCACGCACGCACCCTTGTCCGCGGCGGCAAACTTGGCAAAATCTACAAAATCATCGCCGAGTATCCCCAAGATTGGATACTCCCCCGCGGCGACGCACCCCTCCATCTCGCCGGATGGCGCATGGACCCCAAATTCGGCAAGTCCCTATCCATGGGAGATATCGGCATCCACGCCGCCCAGCTCGCCCGTTTCATCACCGGCCTCGATATCGAAGCCGTAAACGCCGACCTCCAAACCTACACTCCCGGCGGACGCCGCGACGACGACGGCAACGTCCTCATTCGCTACAAAGGCGGCGCCCACGGCATCCTTTACGCATCCCAAGTTAGCGCCGGCGAGGAAAACGGCCTCACCATCCGCATCTACGGCGAAAAAGGCGGCATCGAATGGCATCAAGAGCAACCCAACAGCCTCCTCCTCAAAACACAGGGCGCACCCACCCAAATCCTCACCCCCGCCCAGCCCTATCTCGACCCCTCCGCACGCATCAGCCGTATGCCCACAGGTCACCCGGAAGGTCTCATTGAAGCCTTTGCCAACCTCTACCGCGACTTCGCCGAAGACGTCGCCGCCGTGCAGCAAGGCGGCACCGTCTCCACCGACCACATCTATCCCGACATAGACGACGCCGTTTTCGGCAAAACCTTTGTCGAATACGCCACCCGCAGCAACGAATCCTCCGAAAAATGGCTCCCATTCCCAGCCATTTAGTCAAACACCATCACCAAAGTTAAAAAAACCACTCAACGAATCACTTACACACACGACAACAATGAGCGCGACCTACTTCCCAGAAGTAACCAAACCAATCGCCTACGAAGGTCCCAAGAGCAAAAACCCGCTCGCCTTCAAATGGTACAACCCAACGCAAATCGTCCGCGGCAAAACCATGGCAGAACACTTCCGTTTCGCCATCGCCTACTGGCACACCTTCAAAGCCGGCGGCGCCGACATGTTCGGTCCCCCCGCCTGGGTTCGTGCGTGGAATGCCGGCACACCCCTCGAAGCCGCCAACAAAGCCCTCGCCGCCAACTTCGAGTTCATCCAAAAACTCGGCCTGAGCTACTACTGCTGGCACGACCGCGATATCGCCCCCGAAGGCGCAACCCCGGCGGAGTCCACCCAAAACCTCCACGCAATCGTCAAAGAAGCCGCCAAGTACCAAGCCGACACCGGCGTCAAACTCCTCTGGGGCACCGCCAATCTCTTCGGCAATCCCCGTTTCACTCACGGCGCCGGCACCAACCCAGACCTCCAAGTCTTCGCATGGGCCGCCGCCCAAATCAAAGACGCTCTCGACGCCACCCTCGCCCTTGACGGCGAAAACTACGTCTTTTGGGGCGGACGCGAAGGCTACGAAACCCTCCTCAACACACGCTATAAACAGGAAACCGACCAACTCGCCCGCCTCCTCCACCTCGCCGTGGACTATAAGAAAAAAATCGGCTTCAAAGGCCAGTTCCTCATCGAACCCAAGCCCCACGAACCGACCAAACACCAATACGACTTCGACGCCGCAACCGTCATCGGCTTCCTCCACACCCACGGACTCGCCGACCACTTCAAGCTCAACATCGAAGCCAATCACGCCACACTCGCCGGGCACACCTTTGAACACGAACTCACCGTCGCCTCCGCCGATGGTAAACTCGGCAGCATCGACGCCAACGCCGGCGATGTCCTTCTCGGTTGGGATACCGACCAATTCCCCGTGGACATCTATTCCACCACCAAAGCCATGCTCGTCGTCCTCGCCCAAAACGGCCTCGGCAGCGGCGGCTTCAACTTCGACGCCAAATGCCGCCGCGGCTCCCTCGAAACGCTCGACCTCTTCTATGCCCACATCGGAGGCATAGACGCCTTCGCCCGCGGCCTCCTCGTCGCCGATAAACTCCTCGCAGATCGCGCCCTTGAAGACTTCGTCTCCAAACGCTACGCCTCATGGGACACCCCCTTCGGCCAAGACGTCCTCACAGGCAAAGTTGACCTCGAAACCGTCGCCGCCCTCGCCTCCCAAAAAGGCGAACCCGTTCCCCAAAGCGGACGCCAAGAACTGCTCGAAATCATCGTCAACGACTACCTCCTTGGCGTTTGATAAAAAACATCCTCCTCTCTAAAAACATCCTCCCGCCATACCGCAAAGTTGGCGGGAGGAAATTTTAGTGAACCAAATAATCAAAATATCCCGTTAAAACATGACCTATCATATCGCAAGATACAATCAAAAAATAGGGATATTCAGTACTGCCGAAATCTTAGGGCAAGTAGCCTGCGGAGAAATTCTACCCTCCGACCTGTGTTGGACCGAAAATATGTCCGGGTGGAAAACGGTGGCAGAAGTTTTCAGTCGCGGAGTCACACCCGAGAAAGTCCTCCCCACATGGAAGCAAACCTGCCCGGTTGCGACATCATCAGCACCCCGGCAATCGCTTTTTTTGTCGTCAGCATCACCTCGTTAAACCGCGTCCCGCGCTCAATGAGCGATTCGACATCAAAGATTTCACTCAATTTCGAGAATGCACCAGTCATCAAACTGATCGCAAATGCAGACTTTAACTTGGACCCCATCGACCCCAATTTGTCCACCATCCCCGCAATTTGCGCTTTTGTATCTTCGGCCTGTTTTTTGAGCAGCCCCAGGGCGTCGCCGGCCGTTTTCGCCCCCGCCGTGTTGCTCTTCAGGTTAATCCCAACCGTAACGTCTTCTTTTGCCATTTTTTTTATTTTTGATTGTTTCTTGTAAAAAGTTATTGACCAGATCGCTTTTCCATCTACATCTCTCCCCCCGTTGTGAAAGCAAAAAAACACAGTTTTACCCTTCCCGTAACCTTGGTTTCCAGGCCTGTGATAAAAGCCCCTCTTCCTTTCCCCCCTGAGATTTCCCCCGCGGTGAAGAAAGAAAAAACACAGTTTTCCTCCAAGCGGTTCTATTCCCTTAAAGATTGGGCAGAGCTGGTTGTTTGCGTTGCTTTCTCTTTTGGTTTTATTTGGGTTGTCGAGTTTTTTAAGGAGGAAATCACGCTGGGTGTCTCCCTTTTTTTTGTATCAGGATTCGCCCTCTGGCTTTTTAAGATATTTTTTTTCCCCGACGAAGAAGACGGTTGGTTTTTCCCCTTTGGAGGGTTGCCCCCTTCTTGATCACGGGTGGGGAAGGTCAGCATCATCCCGTCTCGCTGATTTCGGCAGCGGTATTCAGCAGTGTCCACTCGTGTCTCCACGCGTAAGGTGTCTGCGATGTGAAATGTTTTTTGACGCATTTAACGCTTTATCCTTCAAAAGGTTAGGTGAAAAAACTCGAAGAAATAAGAGTGTCCACTTGTGTCTTGTGTCCACTCACGTAAAGGAACCTTGATGAGGAGACTTACACTGAGTCTAAGTTGTTGGTTTTCAACTGTTGAGCTGGAGTCCACGGATTACCTCGCGCGCGCGTTATATACACGTATATGGGGGGTGCACCCCGCTCCTTTGGGTCTCTATTTTTGTGGTTCCCGAATACCCAGGGCGTTGCCCTGGGCTAACTTGGAGCCGCCCCTTTGGGGCTTACGGTGTTGATGGACAGTAAGCGTTCCCGAAAGTGCCCCCTTGACTCGGGGCGCAGGGGGGGGCTGGGTTCTGGCGTTGAGTTTCTTTGCGCGGCTACTTTGCGGGCGGGGTTCCGTTTGCAGGGGTTCCGTTTGGTTGTGTCCAGTTTTCGGGGGTTAGGGTTTCGGCTAATTGGCGTAGGGGGTTGTCTTGGTAATTTTTGTTGGCTATGGCGCGGGCGGCTTCTTGGTTTTGTTCGAGTTGGCGGAGAACGTCTTTTAGGTATTCTTGGGGGTTGTGTCCGTGGCGGCGGGCGCTGGCGATTAAGGTGTACAAAATGGCGGCGCGTTGCCCTGGGACTGTACTTCCCATCGCCATTCACGGCGGCGTTTCAGCCAGAGCAAGTGCGGTGAGTGCCGTGAACAACGGGAGCAGATTTCGGTTGACTCACGCAGGGTTTTCCCTCCAAAACCGACACCCATCA
>JAISZI010000023.1 GCA_031269335.1 Puniceicoccales bacterium | reverse complement strand
CTTGAAAAAATAACCGACCAGACCGTCCTTACTGATATTGCGAAAAATGACGGCGATGATGTGGTTCGCGAGGCGGCGGTTTGGAGACTCACCGACCAGGCTGTGCTTGCCGATATCGATAAAAACGACAGCGAGCGGTATATTCGTGAGGCGGCGTCCAATAAAATCAAAGAGGTGTAGTATTAAAAGAAGTTACAGAGGAGTATGTTCCGGATATCTGTGACGGGGACGGATATAATGAGTAAACTGGCAATGTATGGCAAAAACAGAAACTTTGTAAGCGCTCCCGCAAGTGCCCGCTAACTTTTGGGAAAACTTACCATTTTTGAGGTGGGGTCCCAAGTGCCATTTGCGATACTCGGTGAAGAGCGATTTGCCGGTCATTTCTGGCGGTTGAGGCACGCTCATCAATGCCAGCACCGTCGGCGCAGATGAGGGCGTTTTCGCCGACTTTATCTATCGCTGCGAGGAGTTCGCCGAGGTCTTTATCAACGGCTTTACACGCCTTAATAACAGCGTCTAAATTGCCGGTGTCCGACCATATCAGGGTTGGCGTAGTTAATAACAATCAAACCGTATTTACCGCTAAAAAAGTAGGAATTAATTGCGAGCGAGTTTAGTAGAATTTTTTAAGTATTCAATTTCGACTTGTATGGCAACGATGACTTCTTTGTTGGCGATTTCGCCGTTGTTGCTGAAAACAATGAATACTTTGCCGCCGAAATCGTTTGTGAAGGCGTCAAAATTAGCGCGCATTCGTTCGGAGATGGAGTAGTTGCCAAAATTGGCGGTGGCGGTGACGGGTTTTATTTGGACGCCAAAGGCGCGTTGATTGGGCGCAAGCGGCGGCGTGACGTAGCCGAGGTAGTCAATGTCGCCAGCGTGGTCGAGTTCGGGCGGACTTTCCTCAAAGCGAATTTCTGGAAAGAGTTTTGCAAGACCATCATTCACAACGGATTTTTCAAGGATATAGCCGTCGTAAGTGCGATTGATTGTGAGGTTGTAGATGTAGTGAATGCAGTCCTCTTTTGTGAGTTTTGAAAACGCCTCCTGCCATTCTGGAATAACGACGCCGACAATTTTTTCGTAGAGGCGTTCGCCGAGTTCGACGAGGGCGTCTTTGGTGATTTTCACCGGCGATTTTCCAACGGTTGTAGCGTTGGCAAAATACCACGTTTCCCATTCTTCAATCGTGGCGGGCTGGCATTCGCGAATGAGTGCCATCACCGCGCCGACTTTGTTTGGACGAGAGAGTTGATATGTCTGGCAGGTGTAGTTAAGGACTTTTTCTTTTTTGCCAAATTCGAGGGAGTGTTTCGCGGGTTGTTTCATTTGGGAAATGGTGCTTGCGGAGTGTTTGTTTGTGAGTGAATCCTGAAAAACTTTTCGCGGAGGCGATGCTCAGAAGTATTATCCGGCAGTGCCAAATTGTTTTTCAACAGGTGGGCGTTAATGAATGTTTTGTTGGCAAGGTAAAGATAGACACAGAGGTTGTTTTCGGCGTCGTATTTCGTTGTGTCGTAGCGCAAAAAGACGCGCTCGCCGTTTAACTTTTCGCGCAGAAACGCGACGGCGTGACCGTTGACGGCAGGATTTTCTTTTATGCCGATGAGCCGGATTTGCAGGTCATTGTTTAGACGCAACAACTCCGGCGAGATGATTTCTTTAACGGTGAAAAACTCTTCGCGCTGCGCGGGCGTTACGGCGTCAATGCGCGAGCCGTATTGTAGTTTTTTAACGTCCACTTTTTTGTCCAATTTATGGACGTCAACAAATGGGAATTGCTGTTCGGAAATTCGTTTCTTGAACGCGGTGGTGTCGAGCGGCGGCTGTTTCTTTTCGATGATTTCGACAGACGAGAAAACGTCGCCGTCGCCAATTTTTCTTTTAATGATTGGGATAAATTCCGGGTTGATTTCGTAGCAGATGGAGTTGCGTCCGAGTTTTTGCGCGGCAGCGGCGGTTGTTCCGCTTCCGAGAAAGGGGTCGAGAACGGTTTCGCCGGGGAACGAGAACATTTTTATCAGGCGGCGCGGCAATTCCTCGGGGAACATCGCGAGGTGTTTTTCTTGTTTTGCGCCGGCGAAATACCAGTGACCGTTAAAGAAAGTGTTCCACTCTTGCGTGGTCATTTTGGAAGTTTCTTTTTGCTCCCTTGTCGGCGTTGGTGCGGTGCCCTGTTTTTTGAAGAGCAGGATGTATTCAAAATCGAGTTTGACGATACCGTTTCGCGGGCACGGAAAACTGCCCATAATCGCGGCGCCGCCGGAGGTGTTCATCGTGGTTGTTTTTTGCCAGATGATTTGCCCCATAAAATCGAAGCCGGTGTTTTCGCAGGCACGGATGACCTCGGCGTGAATGGGGATAATTTTATAGCGTCCGTAGTAGGTGGAGCGGGCGAATTGGTCGCCGATGTTGACGCACAGGCGGCAGCCGTTGTGGAGGACGCGAAAACATTCCCGCCAGACGAGGTTGAGGTTGTTGACGTAGGTTTCGTAGGTGTCGTTGAAGCCGATTTGCGCGTCGGCACCGTAATCCTTCAACTGCCAATAGGGCGGCGAGGTGACAATCAGGTGAACGCTCTCGTCGGGGAGTTCGCCCATGTCGCGGCTGTCGCCGTTGATGATGGTGTGCGTGGTGGCGGGCATTGTGGAAAAATTGTATAGCGGCGGTGCTAATGGAGGACGGGATGGAAGTCAATACCCGATAGCGGTGTTAGTTCCATGATTGAGCAACGTTTTAATTCCCAGAATTTGTATGCCCTCTTGTTCGTTCTGGAGAATCGCTTCTTTTGTTTACGAGTAAGAGTAAAATAACGATATTCAATTTCGTTATGACGATAATAGGCATGAAGCAAACATGTCCAAGCGATATTCATCAACACAATGAATAACTCAGATTTGAATGTAATTGACGGAGTGTTGAAAATCTGGACAGCGGCAAGTGCCGCCTCTCTCGATTTTGAGACAAGTTCATCGGCAATCGAAAAAATCTTTCGATTGCGAGTTTTTGGGAGATTTCCTGTCGTGGAATTATTAGAGTGAGGTCCCATGTGAGTGTGTTAAAAATGGCGTGTGTTAATTGCTCTCTGCCGCCTGTCGCAGGGCGAGGAATGCTTCTTTTAGGACGGGATTTACAGCGGAGTCGGGTTCGGCGAGGAGCAGTGTCTGGTAGGCATTCAGGTAGGATTCGCGATGACGGTGGAAGAAGTGGAGGAAGTGGCGGATGAATCCGATGCAATCCAGAATGCCGATTTCGACGCCGTTTGTTTTTTCGTAAAAACTCGCGGCGTATTCTGCAACTTGCGGCTCTATTGTTTCCGTTGTGATGAAGAGATAGTTGTTCGGTCTCTTTTCTGTGCGAGTGATTTTGGCGACGGCGGCTTCGATGTCACTGTGTAAAACACGCTTCATTTTCATTTCATAAACGGTGACAATCGAGTCATCGCCGACGAGATAAATTTCAACGTCACCAAGTGCGCCGGTTTGAAAGTCGGCGGCATTATGTGATTTCAATGGCAGGATGTTCTCCGAAATAAAATTGCTGGCAATCTTGTAGGCAGCAGCGACAATTAAAACGGGAAGGCGGCTGCTGTTTTTACAGGCAAGATGTTGTTGCAGGAGGGTGACAATCGCCTCGGTGGATAACGAGATTTCTCCGCTCTGTTTCAATGAGGCGAGCAACGAGTCCATTCGGCTTTTCCGTTCATCACGCATTTTAATCAGAAGGTGGATTGCCTCGCAAAGGAGGGCGTCTGCTTCAACGCGCTTGGTGGCGACATCTTCAAGCAATTCAACGGCTTTTGTGTAAAGGTCGCGGGGACGTCCAACAAGTTCACGGTCGGTAGTTAGCGGTTCCGCAATGTTGCGGAGTGTTGGTGTTAGAAATGCTGTTGTCGGATTGACAGGCAATTGGTGTTCGTTGATGAAATCGGACAAATAATGTTCGTCGTAGGTTCTGCCAGAGAAGGAGTCGTCGGTGCCGATTTCCGTGTAGGGTTTGCGCGGATCAATTTTGGGGCTGTGCAGTTTTGCCAGCAAACAAGCGAGTAAAAGACGAACGCCAGCACGGTTCGACGCGCAATGGCAAACGTATTCCAAACGCGCGTGAATGGCTTCATCCGAAACGAAAGTTTCCTTTGCGGCAGTGGCGCGGGCGAATGCGCTTTGCAGGATTTGTTCTGGTGTTGTTGAAATACTCATTAGAAGAGTTCTGTTTTGGGTGGCTCATAATTTGTCCAAAGAATTTCGCGGCGCGTGTCTTTTGTAGAATGAATGGTTTTTTCGGGACCGAGGATTTTGTGCCAGCGTTGTTTTGGGAATAACTCGTCCATGAGCGGGTTGTCGTATCCTGATACGGCGATTTTTGCGCAGCAGTTATTGACTGTTTTGGCAAACTTGCGATGCTCGTCCTCGTCCATTTCAAACTTGTAAGCGTTGTTGTCTCCGCGTGTTGCGTGAAGATAAGGCGGGTCGCAGTAAAAGAATGTATGCGGGCTGTCGTAAAGAGAGAGAATATCAAGTGCTGGGCGGTTTTCTATTTGAACACGCAACAGTCGTTGCGCAATCGCGTCAAGTGTGGCGACGCCGCCGAGCCAGCGAGAAACTACGCCGGACATTCCGGCGCGGCTTGTTTCTTTGCAATTTGCCCAGCGTCCAAGCGATGCCGTTTGGGCAAGACCGGTGCGTGTTTGGCGGGCGCGAATATAAAAACGGCGGGCGCGCTCAACAGAGGAAATTCCGGCGGTGTCACCGTAAATGGCGAGGTGGTATTCTTCACGGGAAAACGGGGTCAGACCAATGGCGCGAATAAGCGCGTCCGACTCATCGCGCAAGGTTCGGAAAAAGTGGGCGACTTCACCGTCAATGTCGTTATAAGTTTCGACAGACGATGGGGCGCGGTTTAAGAGAACGGCGGCGGAACCAGCAAATGGTTCGCAATAGTGGTGGCAATTGGGCAAGAGCGGCAAAAGCCAGTCGAGATGAGAAAACTTCCCGCCATACCAGCCAAAGGCGATTGAGCGTGAGTCGCGCCGGAGTCGTTTGAACGAAGAGACGGGGGCAAAGGAGTCGGTGAGGTTGTCGTCAACGAATAGCGAGGACACGCCACGAGCATTGCGCTTGCTGGTGGCGTTGCTGGAAGCAGGCGGCTTTCCGTTTAAGCGAATAGTTGACATAGTGAAACGGTTTCTGGTGCGGAAAATGCGGGGTTTCTGGCAAGGTGTCAATGGGTGGTTTGTTTTGCCGCCAACACTCGCCGCCGGAGTTATTTTGCGCGGCGGCGAGTTGTTGGTGGCGATGCTGTTTTACCCGGCACTCTCATCGGCGAGCCATCGATACGCCAGTCGTCTGGGACGGGGCAGCGACGTGCTCGTTCGCCCCGACACCTGCGCGCCCCCCTTCGCGGCGCGACTGCTGACCTCTTCTGTCTGCGCTTGCCTGATTAGAACCCGAAAACCGCCTTTGAAAAGGCGCGACTTGAGGAAAGCTGCGGGCATCAGCGAGTTGCGCTCTTCGCTCGACGCACTTCCAGTGCGCCTTCGGAAAAGCGCGACTCGCTGCTCCTCCGCGTCTTCCTCGCAATTCACGCCATTCAAAGGCGGTTTTCGGGTTAGAAGAGGGGTATCGTGGTAAAGACTTCGCCGCCGTTAACCGATCGGTTTTCGCTTTGTTCCCAAAAAATATCGTTAAGAACAAATTTGAACACGAAAGACGATTCGTTCACGGCGCTGACCCAGACCCATTCGTTGTTGTCGCGGCAAGTCATTGGCACGCCGTAATCCCACGAGAGGCCGCCGCCTTCGCCACGTAAAAAGACTTGATTCCCCCAGCCGACATCGATGTTTGCCACGATGGTCGTTACACGGGGAAGCGGCACTTTTTTTTCAGGCGGTGCGTTTTTCACGATAATTTCCGATTTCTTTGCCGGAGCTTTTGCCGGAGTTTGCTCCGCGACAGCTGGTTTCGCCGTCGCCGCAGCTGGTTCGGCGGGTTGCGTGGTCTTTACGCTTTTACCGCCGCTTTTGCTGGCTTTGTTTGGTGGCAATGCGGCGATTCCCGGGTTTATTTTTTCGGCGGCGCTTGTGTCTTCCGCCGCGGGCGAGGCGGCTTTGGTGGGCGTCGTCGGATTCTTTTTTTCAGTTAACTTGCGAACTGTTTTGGTGATCGTTTTTGCTGACGGATTGGATTTGGAGGAAGGACTCGCCTCCCCAACGGTTTTTTTTCTCATGGTGCGCAAGAGTTAGTGAGTTTGAACGGTGGTAACGCGAAAAAACGTTACCTTACACGCAAGTCGTAACAGGAAATTGGGCACGTGCAAAGAAAGAAGTTAACATATCCGCAGCGGCGTCGATTCGGAAGGTTTCCGTCGCCGGCACGGGTGTTTATCGAATTGGGAACGGGGTTATGGTCGGGGTTTTTAATTGCGCAAATCAATCATCCTGCGGCTGCGGGCTTCGGCACGTGCGGCGAGCATTCCCAAAAATGGCGCGGAAGGGGCGCCCTGTGCGCGAGCGGCGTCAGCGGCAGTGAAGGCGATTTGAAGCTGGCGGCTGGTGCTTGCGAGTGCGTAGCCGAGGCGTGTGTATTGGTCTCGTATGCGGGAACTTATGGTGTCTGCGCCGGAGATGCCCGTTATTGTCCAATCTTTGCCGTCGCGCAGGGCGGCGGCGCTCGGCACGCGCAGGTCATAGACGACGCAATGCAGGTTGCCGCCGATGGCAGTGGCGGCAGCGTCGAGGGCGAGGGCGAGCGCTTCCGTTCTAAGGTCTTGTCGATCAATGGCTTGGACGCCGTAAGCGTGGACGCCGATGGGGCTTAATGCTATTATTTTGCCGGCGGGGATGATGTCGGAGGCGCGTTGCCAGTTGAGGCGTAGGTAGAGGTTTGCGCGAGCGACGGCGCGGTCGTCGTTCCAGATTAATTCTTCGAGGGTGCGGCGTCCGTCGCCGGTGACACTTGGCGGGCGTTTTTCGACGACAGCGAGCACGCGCCCGCGCTGGTCGTTTGGTTTGCGGCACCAGAGCACTTCGTATTCTTCGCCGGCTATCCAGCGTTGTGCGAGGGCGTCGTCGGTAAATTGAGAGAGCCATTCGGCGAGTTGTTCCTTATTGCATATCTTATTGACGCCAATGCCGTTGTCGCCGATGTCCGGTTTTAGTGCGATGGGAAAATCGGCGTTATTTTCCAACAAGAAACGGGTCACGATTTCCACGCGTTTTTCGAGAGAGAGACCGCGTTTTCCGCCGGCAGGAACGAGTGTCCATGCGGCGAGGGGAGCGGCATTGGCGGCTGGGGTAAAACGTGTAAGCGTCTCGCTTTTCGCTTCGCCCGTGCAACCGCCCAGCCAACCTAATCCCGGGTTTGCGGTGGCGAGAACGCCCACCCGCAGCCGTTTCAATGCGCAAAGTGCTTTGTAAAACGTCACTGGTGCGTAGAGGAGCCAGGCTGGCCAGTATTCGTGGCGTGTCCAGCGGCGCATTTTCATTACCAGCATTCGACGTCCGCGCCAAGTGACGGCTGGCACGACTGCGTGCATCAAAAACCACGCTCCGAACAGCACGCCTATCGCCACCCACATGGCGTTGTGTTTGAGGACTTCGACGCGCTCAAACATGGCGTCGCCCCCGATTCTGTCCGACAACTCCGCCGCAATCCACACCAATGGCGGCGTCCACAGTGCGGCGGCGATAAAGAACAAAATCCCCAGTCGCCACAGGCTCAGTCGCATGATACCCGCGCTGACGAAAGTCGGCAGGCGGCTTGCCGGAATGAAGCGTGAGGTGACGATGAGCAGTAATCCTTGAAACCCCTTTTTCTCGAACCAACCCGCCATGCGATCAATTTTGTATTCGGGCACAATCCAACGGAGTGGCGGCACCCTTAATGCCGGTCTCCCAAGGACATAGCCAATGAGATAAAGCGTAAAATCTCCGATGAGAATGCTCACGAGGCAGGCGCAAGTTGCGGCGGTGAAACTCATCACCCCTTGTGCTACGAGCAAGCCGGACGCGAGGCAGGTAGGGTCTTCCGCGACAAAGGCGCAAACGATGATAATCAGCATGAGCACCCAAAGCCGTGCGCCGGTGGCAGGTGGCGGTGGCGGAACTTCTGCGGACGCGCTCGTGGCAGAAACTTGGGCACCGCTTAGCGCATTATTCGCTATGAGGGATCGGTAGTTTTTACCCAAAAATTCCGCCAATTGCTCCGCACCCGCGCCGCTCTCGAAAACTTTGTGCCCGCCGGCGACAAATAATTGCCGATCCGCCGTAACATTAGCCACTTGCGCCGAATAGCGCGCCGTGTCCGCCGCCACGGTCCAGTCGTCTTCGCCATGCGCGACAAACAACGGTGCACCGCGCAATCCGCTCAGCAACTTCTTGTTGCCAGTCAAATCGCTGTCCCAAAAAACACGGGCGTAGGCAGAATTCACCGGCGAACGGTCGAGCAAGCCAAAGTGCGGCAAAACAGTCTCGCCGATGTGGATGAACGCCAGATGGAAGGTGTAAACGATTTTGTTAACTAAATGATTCCCAAGCAGTTCAAATTCTTGTGCACCAACACTCGACACAAGTGCGAGCGAACTCACGCGCTTTGGCGCAATCCCTGCCATGTTGAGGGCGACGGCACCGCCTTCGCCAAAGCCGACAATGTTCACCTCGCGCACGCCGATCTCGTCGAGCGCCGCCAAGATCGTCCGTGCGCTGGCTTCTACGGCGTAATCATCGACCTTGCGTTGACTTGCACCCGCGCCCGGCAAGTCCGGCGTGATGACGCGGAAATTCTGCGCGGCTAATTTTTCCGCGACGGCTGCCAGCGACTCGCCCGCAACCCCGGCGCGGTGCAAGAGCAGAATCGGGACGCCGCCGCCGTCAGGTCGCGTGTCCCGCAATGCGATGCGCACCTTTTCCGGCGTCGTCCCGTCCGCAGTGCGCGGAAGTGCGAGAACCGTTTTTTGCCCTGCGCGTGGCTCCGGCTCATACGGAAAAACGAAGCGCACGAGATTTGAAACCAGCACAAACGATAGAAAAATTCCGAAAAAAATCCACTTGCGTGGAAAATAAGGACGGGATGCTGAGGGACTACAAGTCGGCATGGTTGCGGAAGGTGAAAACGTGAACAAAGGAAACAGACGATAAAGTTTCAAGAAAAACGCCACCGTTGCGTTAGCACGGGACGCTGTCCTCGGGTATTTCCCGACGTCGGACGACAGTGTTGTGTGCCATCATGGTGTTCTTATCGGGAAAATCTAACGTGTGGTGCAATCCCCGACTCTCTTTACGGCGCAGGGCACACTCAACAACGAGTCCCGCCACGAGTGTAAGGTTGCGCAATTCCAACAACGCAGGCTCCACCTTGAAGTTCCAGTAGTATTCGTGAATTTCTTGCGCAAGCGCCTGCACGCGAGATTGCGCCCGCCGGAGTCGTTTGGTCGTGCGAACAATGCCCACGTAGTCCCACATCGCGTGGCGCAATTCGCGCCAATTGTGTGTGAGGACAACGCGTTCGTCGCTGTCCGACACATCCCCGTCCACCCAGTCTGGCGCATCCGGCAGCGGAGCGAAGCGGCGCGAGTGCAGGAATGAGTCCGCAGCCTCGGCTCCATTGTGAGCGAGCACAACGGCTTCAAGGAGCGAGTTGGAGGCGAGGCGATTTGCCCCGTGCAGACCGGTGCACGCCACTTCGCCGCACGCATAAAGACCAGCCACCGTCGTTTCGGCGCGCAGATTCGTCAACACGCCGCCGCAAAGATAATGGGCGGCGGGCACGACGGGGATCATGTCACGGGACATGTTAATGCCGTGGCTTATGCAGGTCTCGAAAATGTGCGGAAAACGGTCGCGAAGAGACGCCTCATTGCGCCCGCGAATATCGAGCCAGACATGGGGCGATCCGCTTTTCTTCATCTCGCTATCAATGGCGCGGGCGACGATGTCGCGTGGCGCAAGGTCGGCGAGTGCGTGGTAATTGCGCATAAAAGCGTGCCCGTTGAAATCGCGCAGCACCGCCCCCTCGCCTCGCACGGCTTCCGAGATGAGCGCCCGCCCGCCGTCGGGGGTATAGAGTGCGGTCGGGTGGAATTGGACGAATTCCATGTTGGCAATCTGAGCACCCGCCCGATACGCCATCGCGATGCCGTCCCCGGTGGCAATGGCGGGGTTTGTTGTGAATTGATACACCTGCCCAACTCCGCCCGTGGCAAGCATGACGAGCGGTGCGCGCAGGGTAACGACGCGTCCGACCTGCGTGTCCAATGCGTGCAGACCGATCACACGGTACTCGGCGTCGCAGATAATGTCTATCGCGAGAATGTGTTCTTTTACGGAGATACGCGGTTCGTTTCCCACTGCGTTCAGCAACGCAGCTTCGATGGCGGCGCCCGTTAAATCCTTCACATGCAAAATGCGCCGGTGCGAGTGCCCGCCCTCGCGCCCAAGGTCGGGGTGTCCCGTTGCCAGGTCTGATGAGAAAGTTACGCCGATGGTCGCCAGCTCGCGGATGCGTTCCGGTGCCGCTTCCACAACGGCGCGAGTCACCGCCTTGTCGCACAAACCGTCGCCGGCATTAAGCGTATCGCGCACATGCGATTCAAACTGGTCAGTGGCATCGGTTACACAAGCGATGCCACCCTGCGCGTTGTTGGTATTAGATTCCGTGCTATTTTTTTTTGTGATGAGGGAGACCCTCCAGCCCTTGTTGGCGAGCTTGAGTGCGAAGCTCAAACCCGCGATTCCGCTCCCCACAACGATAGCGTCTGTTGTCTGCGACATGCCGGACAGGCTGGGGAAAACCCGTTGCGGGCAAAAGTGGAAAATACCCCTGCTGCCCGCCATCGTGTGAAAAAGCGTCTGCGCCGGACACAAAAAAACCCTGACGCACAGTGGCGCCAGAGTCTTTTGCTATGATAAGTGGTACGGGCGAACGGGTTCGAACCGTCAACATCCACCTTGGCAAGGTGGTACTCTACCAATTGCGCTACGCCCGCAAAACCAGAAAGAACGCGGCGGAAGGTGCCCGTTCATTTTTTTTTGTCAAGTCCGCGGATATAGTTTTCGCGAATATTTTTTGGTGCTGGCGTGAAGTTAGACTCCGTCAATGCCTGCGCCATGTCGGCGCCAAATAACACCGGCAGAAGCATGTCCAACCGCGCCCGGTTCCGGACTGGGAAGACGAGATAGGCGGGAACGGCGAGCAAATAATCGCCGTTGTAAAGATTCTCCGGCGTAGGCAGATACGCACTTGCCCCCTTTTCGCGTGCCAAAGCGAGCACCCGCACCCGCCCCTGAACTGGGGGCATGGAAAGGCAACCAATCGCGTTTATGTTCGCGCTCACTTCCGCCTCCACTTCGCTGCTGCTATTGCGAAAGGCGGTCTCGCGCCGGAACTCTCCGCCGCGCAAAACCGAGGAACGAAACAACGGCACGGAAAGCCCGTCGGCGGAACGCGCCATAAAAGCGAACACGGGCATTTCGAGACCACTTCCCTCCACCTTGCTCCAATGCCGGACATCGGTGACTTGGAACTCGCCGTAGATTCCCGCAATCATTTCAAAATCCATTTGTTCCAAACGGTTAAGCTGGTTAACGACCAACACCGCACTCTGAAATCCTATCGGCAATGCCACCCATTCGCCCGAAGCAATTTCGGGAACTTTCGCCTGTTGCCCGTGCGCAATAACGAGCAGTGCGGCATCGACCCTGCCTAATCGCAAATACTTCTCTGCCATCAAACTACCGTCCAAGGTGAGTTCCAAACCACCGGGGATTTTTGCGGCGGATTTCTGCAAAACCGCCGCGCATCTTCCTTTTAATAAATCGGAGCCTGCCACCCGGATACCGGCGGATACCTGCCCCAACGCCTCCACAGAAACGACCAACGCTATCACACCGCTCATAAAAACGAGCCGACGCAGACAAAGTAAAAAACGCATGTCCGAGAACAAAGCCCTCCGCCCCAAAATCACAAGCGGGAAGGGCGCAACGCAACTCGCCGCCACACGGGCGCGGGCGTTTTTCGTGATTAACATCTTACCCGCGTTTTCTTTTTTAGAAGCATGACAGAAGAACCACATTTCATACTCGCTTCCGCATCGCCCCGGCGTTTGGAACTCCTTAACCGGCACGGTTTTTTTCCGGAGGTCGTGCCGGCGGAAGTTGTTGAATACGAAGACCCTGCTGGCAACCCCCGTGAAATGGTGCTCCACAACGCCGCGATAAAGGCGAGGTTTTGCGCGGATCGTTTCCCGAACGCGCTTGTGCTCGGCGCCGACACGACCGTTGCACTGGGGAGCGTCGTTTTCAACAAACCGGCAGATCGGGAAGAAGCGCGGGCGATGTTGTTAGGTCTTTCCGGGAAGGAACATGTTGTGCACACGGGCGTTGCCTTGGAATGGCGTGCAAAAAGATTCGTAGAAATACGCTGTTTCACCAGCCGCGTGCGATTCAAGGCATTTGGCGAAGCTGTTGTTTCAGAATATATTAGAATCGTAAATCCCATGGACAAAGCCGGCGCCTACGGGATTCAGGAGGGGCGCGAGCTTATTATCGAAGATTACGAGGAGCCGCTGTCGAACATCATGGGTTTGCCCGTGGAATGGGTTTCGGCGCGACTCACGGCACTTGGCATCGGCGCGGGGCAGCCGCGCACTTGATTCTTTCTTCCCGTGCTTTTTGCCGCTTACTGCGGGGCATGACGGAAAACCGGTTTAATGTCGTCACCCTTTGCGGGCTTCCTGCGGTGTTGCAGTGTTTTGAAAAACGCCCGTTGGCGATCAAACGCTTGTGGCTGGCTCCAGAAATGGAAAGGCCGCTTCTCGGCGTTTGCCGGTGGCTCGCCCAGGAAAAACGCCCCTACATCGCCCGTGCCAGTTTGCATGAGCTTGATCGCGCCGCCGGACACAGTGCGCATCGTGGGGTCGTCGCGCTGACAGAGCGCCCGCCGCCCGGGACACTGGGCGCGTCTGACTACGAGAAGTGGCGCAAGGAGGGGAAAGCGTTGTTGTTTTTGGAGGACATTGCCGACCCGTTGCAAATCGGCACGATAGCGCGCGTGGCAGCCGCGATGGGTGTGTCATCCTTGTTGTTGAACGGGGCGTCGCTCACTGCCGCCTATTGCGAACGGGCGTGGAGCACAGCGGCGGGGGCGCTCGATTTGCTCACTTTGCACGACGCCGGTTCGCCCGTGGGGGCGTTACGCCTTTTGCGCGGGCGTTTCTGCATTATCGGGTTCACGCGACCCGGGGGGCGACGCGTCAACGAGCTTAAACCGATTCGCGTGCCCGGGCGCCCGCCGGTCATCATGATTGGCGATGCGCAAACAGGGATTTCTGCCGACGTCGCAGGCAAATGCGATCATCTGCTACACATTCCCGGCGCGGGCGGCAGCACACTTCTCAACGCAGCCGACACAGCGGCATTCGGGCTTCCGTGGCTTTTGCAACGCGAACGGCTCCCGGACACAGGTTTTTTAAGAAAAAAACGAGAACGCCAAACCGCCACGAAAACCGCCGCGGTGCCCGCCGTGGTCGATGACTCGAACGCCGTCTCCTCTGCCGCGCCGCCAAATACCGACCAAAATTGAGCATTCTGCCTATCCCCGCCTTTTTTGCGTTTCCTCATGGTAAATCCTTCACAGCCTTTCTCTTATGCGTGCCTATCTTGACCTGCTCCGCTGCGTTCTCGACAAGGGCGAACGGCGTTCCGACAGAACGGGCATCGGCACCCTCGGCATTTTCGGCGCGCAACTGCGCTTCGACCTGCGTCAGGGGTTCCCTCTGCTCACTACAAAAAAAATTCACCTCCGCTCGGTGATCGTTGAGCTGCTTTGGTTTATCGCGGGCAAAACGGATAACCAGTGGCTCAACGAACGCAATGTCACCATCTGGGATGAATGGGCAACCGCCGATCAATGTGCCAAATTCGGACGTCCGCCGGGCGATCTTGGTCCCATCTACGGACACCAATGGCGCAATTTCGGCGCGACCCCAAACGGCGGTGGACGCGATCAGCTTGCCGCTGTCATCGACTCAATAAAACGTAACCCGTTCAGCCGCCGCCACATCGTCACAAGCTGGAATCCCCTCGAAATTGACGCCGTCGCGTTGCCACCCTGCCACACACTGTTTCAATTTCACGTCAGCGCGGACATGCGCCTGAACTGCCAACTTTACCAACGCAGTGCGGACATTTTTTTGGGTGTTCCGTTTAACATTGCCAGCTATGCCCTGCTCACGCAAATGGTTGCGCAAGCGACGGGGCTATCCGTTGGCGATTTCGTGCATACCTTCGGCGATGTCCACCTCTACACAAACCACATGGAGCAAGCCGCAATACAACTTGCCCGAGAACCACGCGAACTACCGACCCTGCACTTAAATCCGCAAGTCCGCGACCTGTTCGCCTTTTGCGACAAAGACATCACCGTAGAAAACTACAACCCGCACCCCGCCATTAAGGCACCCGTTGCCGTGTGAGTTGGCGGTGCCCGTGCGCTGAAGGGGGGCCTGCGCTTTGGCAGTTATTGGGTTTTTGCCCCGAAGGGGCACAACGTGAATAACCGCCGGTGGAGCGCGAACACCGCGAGCGCGGAACCGGCGGATGCCGTCCCACCCCCACCCGCGCCCCGAAGGGGCGCGTCTCCAGACCTCGGTTACGCGCCGCCGCCTCGGATATGTCCCCGCTGCGCCTGTGCTGTGCTTATGTCGCGGGAGCACGGCACCGGTTGTTGGTCGCGCCCCTTTGGGGCGCGGGGAGAGAGGGGGTCGCTGTCCGGCAGTTCCGCTACGCTCTACTGCCGGTTATTCACGTTATCCCCCTTCGGGGGAGCACGAGTGAAGCGTGCGCGGATCACGCATCCTCCGTCGGGGGATGCGTTGTCGGCTTCGCCCCAAAGGGGCGGCACCAACATAGCCCAGGGCAACGCCCTGGGCGGGTATCAGGATGCGCCGTTGGCGTGGATGCGCGGAAAAAAAGAAGCAGAAGACAGCGATTAGAAAACAGGTTTTTCACCGCTATTTCCTAACCTCTGTTTTCCTGCCTTCCATTACAGGCTGATGCCGGTGCTTGTGGGGAGGGCGGGAAGCGTGAGGGATTGGACGGCGCGGGTGAGGTTGAGGAAGTGGGTTTTGTATGGGTGGTTGAGCGGGGTGACGAGTTGGGATGCCATGTCGAGGGTGGCGTGTCCGCGGTGTGGGGATTGTCGCATTGCCAATCCGAGGGTGGCGGCGGCGGCGGCGAAACGGGTGTCTTCGGAGGCGGTTTCAATGGCGTTAGGGGCGGGGTGTTGGACCAACACTTTGAGGGTGGCTGGGTTGCCGTTTTTATCGCGGAAGGAGATTTGCATTTCCCCGAGTGGCGTGCCGGCTTTTGCGTCTGGGGCGGGGATGATTTCGAAGAGCGTGTTCAGGCTGGTGCCGGTGCGCATTATCACAGGCAGGTCGAGGCTCGGGGCGGCGGGGTCGCCGTCTTCGGCTCCAAGCATTTTCCATGCAGCGACTTGGGTTGGGGAAAAAGTGAGCGAGGCGCGGGCGTCTGTGGCAGCGATGGAGCCGTCGTGTCCGTTTACGTTCACCGTTGCACGCAGGAACCAGCGTTCTTTTGCCCAGGGTGCCGGAATGGCTTCGGCGACGAGGACAATGGGGGGGGCGGCGAACGCGAGCGGGTTAACGGTCGGGAAGGAATTTATCAGCCCGTCAATGCGCAGGAGGTTGCGTTCCGGGATACGTCCTTTGGCGAGGTTGTTGCTGAGGCGGCGTGCGTAGTCTTGGCTGGCGTTGGAAAGGTTTAGGGCGGTGGTTCTCGAGTGTTTTGAGGAAACGAAGGTGTTTTCGCCTTTGCCCGGTGCAAGCACGGGGAGGCGTCTGACGATGGAGGCGAGGTCGGTTTCGCTGGTTGGTGTGGCGGTCATGTCGGGGCGCGGGGGCGCGGGGCGGTGCGTGGCGGAAAACGGGGAGTATCCGTTTTTTGGTGCCAGCGGGAGCCTGATGGTGGTTTCGTTGGCAGCGATCGCGTCGGGGGCGTGCGTCGCCGTGCGGATGGGTCGAGGGGGAAGGGAAGGGGATAGGAAAAAAAGCAGTGTGGCGGCGGTTCCGAGGGCGGTGCCGGCGAAAATGAAGCGGAGGATTTTTTCGCGTGTTTGTAGCGGCGGGCGGGGGCGGGCGGGGGCGAAGCTGACAGCGGAATGACGGCGGCGATGCGCTGGAACGGCGGTTGTCGTTCGCGTGGCGGGGGCACTATCGGCGAGTTCGGCGCGAAAGAATTGCCTCAGGGAATCGCCTTGGGCTTGGATTGCTTCAAATTCGTGGTTGAGCGCGGGGTCGTTGGCGAGTGCGGCACGCAGGGCGTCTTCTTGCTGCGGATCGGTGATCTCGCCGAGAGCGAGACCGGTGAGGCGCGGATCGTCCGTGGTGAAAGGTGTTGTGTCGTCGGTGTTCGTGTTGTTCATGGCTGTTAAAGAGTTAACGTGTTTGTTTGTAAAAAGTTAAAGTGCGGTGGCACGGCGGCGAAGGGTTGAAAGTGCGGAGTGTAAGATGAAGCCGACGTTGGAGGTGGTGAGTCCTGTGACGGTGGCGATTTCTTTGTAGGAGAGATCCGCTTGGAATTTGAGGCGGATGAGTTCCCGTTGGCGCGGTGGGAGCGAGGCGATTTGTTGGGCGAGGGCGGCGGCGGTTTCGTCGCGGACGAGGTTTTCGGGAGGGGAAGGATCGGGGTCGGGGAGGCGTTCAAAAAAATCGGTTTGGGGCATTTCGTCGGTGTTGCTGCCGAGGGTGTGTTCGCGGTGGGAACGCCACCAGTCGATAGCGCGAGTGCGGCAGACGCGAAAGAGCCAAGGGCGTGCGAAGGCGGGGTCGGGCGGGGATTGGCACAGGCGCAGGAAGGTGTCCTGTACGATGTCTTGGGCGGTGGCGTCGTCGTGGACAAGGTTGCGGGCGTAGCAGAGGAGGGCGGCACGGTGTTCGCGGACGAGGGCGTCAATCCATGCTGCGGTAGCGGATTGAGGTGCGGATTTAAGAGCCATCCGCACAGGCTGTTCGATTGGAGGAGCACATTGCAACACAGTTAGAAGGACGCACGAGGGCGGAACTTATTAGGGGTGAAAAATGGGAATTTTTGTTGGCAGAATAGCGGCTTTACGCTTTTCCTGCGGGGTCTTTTTTTTAGCAACGCACATGAACATCAAACCGGCTAAAACCTGTCAATTTGACCAAATTTCCCTTGGCGAAGTTATGCTCCGCCTCGATCCCGGCGAAGGGCGAATCCGCTCGACGCGGCACTTCGCTGTGTGGGAGGGAGGCGGTGAATACAATACTTCGCGAGGGCTGCGCAAATGCTTTGGTCTGCGCACGGCGGTTTGCACCGCGTTTGTGGACAACGAGGTCGGGCACCTCGTCGAGGATTTTATTCTGCAAGGTGGCGTGGCGACGGATTTTATTAAATGGCGCGAGGATGATGGCATAGGACGCACGGTGCGCAATGGCCTCAACTTTACCGAGCGCGGTTTTGGCGTCCGCGGTGCCGTAGGCGTCCCCGACCGTGGCAATACCGCCGCCTCGCAACTTAAGCCGGGCGATTTCGACTGGGAACATATTTTCGGCGGTCTGGGTGTGCGCTGGTTTCACACTGGGGGCATTTTTGCCGCGCTATCGGAGTCAACCGCCGCACTTACAATCGAAGCCGTGAAAGCTGCAAAAAAACACGGCACCATTGTCTCATACGATCTGAACTACCGCCCTTCGCTTTGGAAAAGCATCGGCGGCCTCGAAAAAGCGCGCGCCGTGAATCGCGAAATTGCCCGGCACGTAGATGTGATGATTGGCAACGAAGAAGACTTCACCGCTTCGCTTGGCTTTGAGGTAGAGGGCATCGACCACAACATCAGTGCGATTCCGGTGGACGCTTTTAAGGCGATGATAAAAACAGTGGTGCGCGAATACCCCAATTTTGAAGTTGTTGCCACGACATTGCGTGCGGTAAAGACTGCTACGGTGAATGATTGGAGTGCGATTTGCTGGCACGGCGGGGAATTTTATGAAAGCCGCCAATATGCAAATCTCGAAATACTCGACCGCGTCGGCGGCGGCGATAGTTTTGCGAGCGGGCTGCAATTTGGGTTTCTTTCCAAGAACGATCCAAAGGCGGCTGTAGAGTATGGCGCGGCGCACGGTGCACTCGCCTCCACCACGCCGGGAGACACCTCAATGGCTTCGCAAAAAGAGGTAGAAAAACTAATCCGGGGCGGCGGTGTGCGCGTGGTGCGCTGACGTCGCACGGGACCCCATTAATGAACGATTCTCCTGCGGGTATTCTTCTGTCTGTCATTGCAGCCATTTACCTTGGAAATTGGTGGTGGCGTGACTTTCGTCTTACACGCGCCGGGGCGGCGCCAGCCGATCCGTTGCCGGGAGCGTTTCCTTGCGCCGGTTATTTTATCATCGCAGGAACACTCGGCGCTGTGGTAATACCGGTGTTGGAAACTGTTGCTGAATTAGTCGTCGGCGTAAGCCACGAACAAAGCAACATTTCCATATTATTTCTCGGGGCAATGCTTTCGGCTGCCGTGATAGAAGAAGTGATCTTTCGCGGTTATATTGTAGTGCAAGACCGCGGGCGCGGGGCGCTTATTGCCAGCATTGTTGTCGCCTCATTTCTTTTCTCGCTCATGCACGACTATCTCTGGCAATACCAACTGCCAGAAGGCGTGTCCGCGTGGGAATTTTGGCGAGGGTTCTCATTTCAATTTACACCAAAGGGATGGGTGAGTTTTAGTTTTGTCTTTACGAGCAGCCTCTATTTTTATGCGCTTCGTTTTCACCCGCGAAACATACACCGATCCTTATTTCCTTGTTTTGTTGCACACGCGGCAAAAAACATAGCCATTTTTATTATTAAATTCGCGCAGGGACATGTTGTCGGTTGGTGGTGAAAATTACGATTTTATACAGGCGGCGGTTCGACCCATTTTCGGTGTTCTTTGATGAGATTGACGAGGTGTTCCACTGCGTTTTCTTGTGGGATGCCGGATGTTACGCATTCGCGTTTCACGTAAAGATTTATTTTCCCCGGTGCCCCGCCGACGTAACCAAAATCGGCGTCCGCCATTTCTCCCGGTCCGTTTACAATGCAACCCATAACGGCGATGGTGACCCCTTTTAAGTGTCCGGTTTTGGCTTTGATTTTTTGCGTGGTCGCTTGAATGTCAAAGAGTGTGCGTCCGCAACTCGGGCAGGCGACGTATTCTGTTTTTGAAACGCGCACCCGTGCTCCCTGTAAAATATCATAGGCGAGGGTAAGCGATTTCGCTTGGGAGGGGACATCTTCGACGCTGATCAGATCGCCAAAACCTTCACAAAGAAGAGAGCCGGAAAGGATGGAACTTTCAATGAGTCGCGAAGGAAAATCGGCGGCGGATTTGGAAAGTATTTTTTGGGCAAGTAATTTATTTTCTTCTTCAGATGAATCCTGCCCGCGTTGTTCATTGTAGAAAGAAAAACCCATTTCAGAATGAAGTGTATTGCGAATCCAAAAAGGCGCGGAAAGCCCAAGCTGTTTTAACATTTCCACAGCGCGCCGATAAAAGCCGAGTGGATGCGTTTGCGCGTCTTCAAAAGAATCAACAGTAAAAATAAGTTTATTTTGAGGAAATTGTTTTAACAGCGCGAGATTGCGTTCTCCCAGGCGTTGTTCGATGTCGTTAAAAGATAAAGCGATGGCTACGGGAAAATTATGTTTTAGTGCAAAATTGAGACCTTGCTGCAAAGTGTCTTTTGCGGTGTCGTTAATGAAGGTGGGCGTGACAAGGATTAACTGCGTTTGTGATTTCCACGAAAAGTCTTCCGGGAATGCACTATATTCAAATGCGCCGGGTTGTGCGAAAATCGCTTTTACTTCGCCGTTGAGTGCGTGAGCGAGGGCGGGCAGTGCGCTGAAGTCGGCGGCGGTTTTGATTTGCACAAGCAGACCTTCGGCGCGGATTTCGCGTTGGGTGGCGTGGGTGGCGCGGAGTTCTTTGTTGATGGCGGCGACGTTCGCAGCGGTTAACGGGAGTGAGGCGGGGACAATGACGCGGGGAACATTGTTGCCGCCCGCAGCGACATCGGACGCGAGTTCTACGGGCACCGTTTCGCGGCGGTAGTAATTGAGCGGGGCAGTGTTTTCGGCGCATTTGAATTTCTCTGATATTTCTTCTTTAACCGTTTTTTTCCAAAGAAGTTCGGCTTTTTGTGCCAGTTCTTTTGCGACTGGAATTTCGAACCACGGGTCTTCCGTGAGCGAGACACGAATGGTGTCGCCGAGGCCGTCGTAGAGGAGGGAACCGATGCCGATGGCACTCTTGATGCGCCCGTCTTGCCCTTCGCCCGCTTCGGTAACGCCGAGGTGGAGCGGGTAGAACATGTTGGCTGTTTGCATTCGGGCGGTGGCGAGGCGGTAGGCGGCTATCATGATCCTCGGATTGGAGGATTTCATGGAGAGAACGATGTCGTGAAAACCGTGACTTTCGCAAATGCGCACAAATTCGAGGGCGGATTCGACCATGCCTTCCGGGGAATCGCCGTAGCGGTTCATGAGTCGGTCGGAGAGGGAACCGTGGTTGACGCCGATGCGCAGGGCACGGCCAAGCGTCTTGGCGCGCAGGACGAGGGGCGAAAACGCTTCGTAAATGCGCTGCAGTTCGCCTTCGTATTCAGCGTCGGTGTATTCGCGTGTGTTGAAACGTTTTTTATCGGCGTAATTGCCTGGGTTGACGCGGATTTTTTCAACGTGTTCGGCGGCTTCCATGGCGACTGCAGGGATGAAGTGGACGTCTGCGACAAGGGGTTGTGTGTAGCCGGCGTCACGAAAACTGCGGCTGATGTCGCGCAGGGCGCGGGCGGCGGTGTGGTTGGGGGTGGTGATACGAATGATTTCGCAACCCGCTTGGGCAAGGTTAACGCACTGGCGGACGGTGGCGGCGATGTCGAGGGTGTCCGAAGTGGTCATGGATTGGATGCGGATGGGGTTTTCACCGCCGATGCGGACGCCGCCGATGTTGACGGGGTTTGTGGCGCGGCGAAACGCTCGGTAACGAGAGGGGCAATAGGGAGGCGTGGCGGTGCCTGCCTTGGCGGTGTTGTTTTTCATGTGTGTCAACGTGCTGGTAAAAATGAGAAAGTGCCGACGAATTTCAAATTTGAAAACCTCATCACGGGCGATTCCTATCCTATTGCGCACTGCTTCTCAAAACGCTGCGCCTCCACAGCGCGCCCATTTTCACCAAGTCCCACAATTAACCCGTTCAAACGCACGTCCCCATCTGCCACAGGAAAACGGCGCGGCATTCCGTCAAAAAACGCCGCCAACACCGCCCCACGTTCGCGCCCAATCACGCCGGAGTGCGCCCCACACATGCCGGCATCCGTCTGATACGCAGTTCCTTCGGTTAATATCCTCACGTCTGCCGTCGCAACGTGCGTGTGCGTGCCTACGACGACGCTCGCCCGCCCGTCCAAAAACCAGCCCATTGCTATTTTTTCCGATGTCGCCTCAGCGTGCACTTCCACGAGTGCGTAATCATATTCTCCGGAAAGCTCCCGCAAAAGTCGGTCTGCCGTGGCAAACGGACAGGCAACATGCTGGCGCATGAATTGTCGTCCCAATACAGTGAAGACAAGCAAACGCGTCCCATCTTCCGAATTTACAATAAGATAACGCGCACCCGGGCAGCATTCCGGCAGATTCGCCGGGCGGCATAATCCGGGCGTCCTGCCAATTTCGACATCGAATCCGCGCTGATCCCACACGTGATCGCCGAGCGTTACGGCATCCGCCCCCGCCTGCGTCAAGGCAAGCGCGATTTCCCGCGTGATTCCTGCGCCCCCAGCGGAGTTTTCTCCATTTATAACCACCCAGTCAAACCCGCCTTCCGCCCGCAACACCGGCAATTCTCGTGCCAGCGCCTTGCGTGCGGGTGCCCCGACAACATCGCCTAAAAACAACAATTTCTTCATGGGCATATCCTTTGCCACAAGACAAAATCGGCAAGTCCCAAGCTCGAAAATTCCGGTTTGCCCGCGCCCGGCGCAGCTCGTTTTGGGTTTGCGCACAAGGACTTTCCCCTTTTCTTGCACCCATGCGTTTTTTCAAACTCGCTCGCGTGCTGCCGGTGTTTCTTTTTCCCGTTCTTCTTCTTAATGAAACCATTGCTGCGGACGATCTTGCCGCGCAGCCCCCCTACAAAGACGCCTCTCTCCCCGCCGATGTGCGCGTCAACGACCTGCTCAAACGCATGACGCTCGACGAAAAGTGCGACCAGCTCCGCCAAAGCGATTTCTCGCGGCTGCAAATCTTTGAAGGTTCCGTGTCGGAGGAGTCGCTTGAGCGTGTTTTTCGCGACCGCTCACCGGGGATGGTTCGAATGGACGGCGGGGCAAGCGCCGAAACTAACATTATTAAAGTGCGTGATTTGCGCACGTGGCTATCCCGCAAATCGCGACTCGGCATCCCGCCCTTGTTCATTACCGGCGCGACTTGCGGCGTTACGGCACGCGGGGCAACGATATTCCCCTCGCCCCTCGCGTTGGGGGCGACATGGAACCCCGATCTCGTGCGCGACATGGCTGCACGCGTCGCCACCGAAGCGACGGCTATCGGTGCGACCCAAGTCCTCGCGCCTTCTTTCGCACTCGGGCGCGACCCACGATTTGGCGGCATCACACAATGTTTTAGCGAATGTCCAACGCTGACGACTTCCCTCGGACTCGCCTTTCTCGAAGGGCTTCAAGGGAATGATATTAGTGTCGGAAAAAACGCTGGAAAAGAGCCGGTCCCGGTGCTCGCTCCCAACAAAGTGTTCGGCACGGCGCTCCATTTCACCGGTTGGGGCGCAGCGGACGGCGGACTTTACGGTGCGCCAGTGTCACTCAGCACGCGGGCATTGCGGGCATTACACTTTCCGCCTTTTGAAGATGCTGTTAGAAAAGGACAGGTGCAAACCGTCATGCCTGTCATCAGCCTTGTTAACTCCGTTCCTGGGCACGCCAACGCATGGATGCTCGATACCGTTTTGCGCAAAGAATGGAATTTTCCGGGCTGCGTGATATCGGCACCGGGCGGGGTTGCCATGAATCACAGCCTTTTTTTCACCGCACGAGACAACCGCGCCGCCTCGACGCAGGCACTCACCGCCGGCGTTGATGTGGAAACGGGAAGTGCTACCTACAAGGAACTTGCGGCGGCTGTGCGCGACGGCGTCATCTCCGAAGCCGA
Source organism: Puniceicoccales bacterium (assembly GCA_031269335.1). Classification (GTDB taxonomy): domain Bacteria; phylum Verrucomicrobiota; class Verrucomicrobiia; order Opitutales; family UBA953; genus CALNBE01. The sequence goes on along the minus strand of JAISZI010000023.1, from coordinate 1,677 downwards.
GATAGATACTGCCGCCGCACGCGTGCTGCGCCTCAAATTTCTCGCCGGCCTCTTTGAAGATCGCCGTATCGCAGACCCCGATGTCCTTTCCTTCCGTGTCCACACAGCCGATTCACGCACCCTCGCCCGCCGCCTCGCCCGCGAATCCATCATTTTGCTAAAAAATGCCGATGAATTTCTCCCCCTCGACACCGATCGCATTAAAACGCTCGCCGTCATCGGTCCCAATGCCGCCCGTTCACAATTCGGCGATAATACTTGGAGCCGCGATGACGAAGATGGCATCACCGTTTTGCGCGGCTTACGCACCCTGCTCGGCAACAAAGTCCGCGTTCACCACATCGAAGGCTGCTCCATCTCCGGCACTTCACGCGCAGAATTCGACGCCGCAGTGGCACTCGCCAAAGGCGCGGACGCCGTCCTCGTCGTGCTCGGCGACGAGAGTTCCCCTCCGGTTGGCGGCGGCGGACGCTCCAGTTGGAAACCGCTGTCACCCACCTCCGGCGAAGGCTACGACGTCATGGAACCCGTCTTGCCCGGCGTCCAAAAAGAACTTGTCCGCGCCCTCGTCGCTGTCGGACGCCCCGTCATTGTCCTTTTCCTGCACGGACGCCCCTATTCCACCCCTTGGATAAAAGAAAATGCCACCGCCATTTTGAGCATGTTTTACGCCGGAGAAGAGCAGGGTAACGCCTTTGCCGACGTGCTCTTCGGCAACGCTGACCCCGGCGGACGTCTCCCCGTTTCCATCGCACAGGGCGCCGGCGGTATCCCCACAACGTATGACTACAACCCGGGCGGACGCGGTATTTTCAAAAAACACGGCACGGAAGAGTTCCCAGGACGTGACTACGTCTTTACGCGCCCAGTGCCGCTCTGGCCATTCGGTTTCGGCTTAAGCTACGCCCGCTTCCAATACAGCGATTTCGTAATAGAAACACCCCAAATAAAAGCCAACGACACCGTGCGCATGCACTTCACCGTGACCAATCTCGCCACACGCGACGGAACCGATGTCGCCCAAATCTATTTTCACAACGCCTCAAGCCTTGTAGCCGGACCCTCCTTGCGACTCGTCCGCTTCAAAAAAATCGAAGTAAAAGCAGGCAAAAGCATCCGCGTAGAAGTCGAATTTAACGCACGCGAAATGTCGGAATGGGACCGCCTCGTCCGCAGCCGCGTCACCGAGCCAGGCGAATACGAAATTTTCCTCGGCACAAGCGCCGAAGACATCGTCCTCCGTGGAGTCGTGCACGTGCAATAAGCGAAGAAGCGCGACATAAGGAGGCGACTCACACGAAGCAACGGAGAGGAGGAAAGAGGGAATGAGGAGTGAGATGAGGAAAGAGGGGAGAGGAGATAGAAGAGGAGGAAGGAAAAGCCCCAAAGGGGCGGCACTAATATGGCCCAGGGCAACGCCCTGGGTTTGAATGTCCATCAACACCATAGAGCCTCCAAAGGGGCGGCACCAATTGTGGCATAGGAGGGTGCACCCCGCCCCTTTGGGTCTCTATTTTTTTTGTTTCCCAATGCCCAGGGCGTTGCCCTGGGACTGTAATTCCCATCGCCATTCACGGCGGCGTTTCAGCCAGAGCAAGTGCGGTGAGTGCCGTGAACAACGGGAGCAGATTTCGGTTGACTCACGCAGGGTTTTCCCTCCAAAACCGACACCCATCA
>JAISZI010000011.1 GCA_031269335.1 Puniceicoccales bacterium | reverse complement strand
TACCCTACGCTGACACCTCTTAGGCACTTGCGGACATAAAAGCGCAGACGACCCACAAGCTACCAACGCGACAACACACCACTCCCTTTTCACCGTCAACAACTTTTTTTCAAAAAAATAATAAAGTCATGCCGAGTTTTTCCGGTGGGCGGGGGGATGGGGTGTTTGTCAGCACTTCAGCAGAAAGAGAAACAGGAGGAGTGGGCGAAAAGGAGTGAGAGGATATTCCCCCCCCGCTGTTAACGGCGGGCAACAGCACTTGCTCCCTCTTCTCTCTTGCCTCTGCACTCCCCTCTCTCACTCCTCCCTTCTCTTCTGCCTCTCCCCTTCCTCACTCCTATCCCCTCCCTTCTCCTCTCTCCTCCTCTTACCTCTTTCCTTCTTCCCTCTGCGGCTTCGTGTGAGACTGCAACCCATCATGCTCGGCACGAAGGAGGGGGCGGGCGGGCATGACGGCGGGGAGCGGCGTATCCGGATTTTGGATGCGACTGGCGAGGAGCGTTCTGAGCTGGCCGGCGAGCCAGAGCATGTGGTCGGGGAGGTTGGGGCTGTTGGTGATCCAGTGGTCGCCGGAGGGAGGCGGGGCCGGGCTGATTTTGAAAATGGCGGTGCCCTCGTCCACCTCGTCAAACATGGCCACGTAAATCATGCGCGCGCCGGAGGCGACGAGGTCGCGTCCCTGCGTCCAGAAGAACGAGCCGTCGCCACGGGGGATTTCGCGTCCGGGGTCTTTGCCGCGCCGGCGCATGAGGTTTTGCCATGAGAAACCGGGGAAGATGACGGGCAGGTAATCGACGTTTTTTTCGGAACACCAAGCCAAGTCGGCCTGCTGGCGGCGGGAAAGGTTTTTTTGGAAATCCGGGAGGCTGCCGTAGCGTCCGACCGACCAAGGGCTGACAATGTCCGCGCGGGCGCAGAGGTCGAGCAGCGCGGCGTCGGGCTTCGCGTCGCGGGTGCCATCGCGCCAGCCGTAAGTGGTGCCGAGCATGATGGCGTTGCCGCCGTAAACAGGGTCGTTTTTCAAAAAGTCCACGAGGCGCGGGAGGTGGTGATTGTAGGCGCGTCCGGGGAAACCTACGCCCCAGAGCGCGACGAGGGGTTTGCCGTTGTGTCGTTGGTAGGCCGGGTCGCGGGTGATGGCCATGCGGTCAACGAGCCGCTTCCAGTCATCGACCACCATCTGGAAATCCTTTTCGTCGGCGCGCCAGCCGCTGAGGTCATACATCATTGCCCAAGTGCGGCCGTGGCGGTTGGCGGCGTCGCGGACGGCGTCGGTGACGGCTGTGCGGAAATCGTGGATGCCGGGGTTGCGGAGGTAGGCGACGAAGCGTTGCAGGAATGCGCCGTCGATTCCGTAGCGGCGCATCCAGTAAAAATGCCGGTCAACCGTGGCGGGGTTGTAGCTGCTGAAAAGTTCCGCCACGGAACCGTCGGCGTTGCGGAATGGCGTCGGGCAGCGCTCCGCCGGGGGGAGTTCCGACATGTCGGGCCATGCCTCGAAACCGAGCTTGCCGGGGCCAAAGTCGCGTCCGCCGTAGTGCACCCAGCCCATGCCGGAGCCGTCGCCGGGCGTGGCGAACCAGCCTTGGTATCCGGTCATGACCTTGCCGTTCATGGTGGCGGGGTCGGCGACGTTGGCGAGGCGGCGGGCGGCGGCGTTCGGGAAATTTTGGAGATGGAGCGAGGGCGTGGCGGGCGTGGGGCGCCACGGCGTCATGCGGGCGAAAGCCTCGTGCCATGTCGAGGCGACGGGGCCGCGCGGGGAGGCGCCGGCGCCGTTGAGTGAAGCCGGGAGGCAGAGGCCGGTGAGCAGGAGTCCGATGGTGGCGAGTGGCGCGGAGCGAAGCATGGGGTCCTTTTTTAAGGGCAAATGGCAGGTCGTGTGTTTCATGACGTGCGTCACGGGACTTACCCCGCCGATTTTCGCAGGGGCAAAACTGAAAGAAGAAGGACTAAGCAAAGCACGACTCCGTGCACTGCTACGATGGTTACTCCTGCCGGTAAATCCATGCGATAAGCCACGGAAAATCCGATTAGTGCGCCGACAACGCCTATCAATGGTGCGAATACGAAACACATCTCCATTCTCCTTGCGAGCCGCCACGCCGCTACAGCGGGCAAGAGCAGTGCGCCAAAGCAAATAAGCGGTCCCACGAGATATACGACTGCGCCGATGACAACGCCTATCGTTCCCAGCAGCAAAGCGTTCCAAAACAACACGCGCCGCCCAGCCGCCGCCATAAAATCGCCATCGCATCCAGCCCACAGAAATTCGTGCCGGAATGCCACTAACACCACCGCTGCCGGCACTAACGCCAGTGCTGCCACGCGCAAATCATTCGCGCCAAGCGATACCACATCTCCGCTAAATAAATTGGAAAACGTGTGTTCGGCGTGCGGATTCGCTGCTCGCATCAATACCGCGCCCGCCCCTGCCAATGCGTAAAGGACGCCGTGCCGCGCATCGGCGGTGCCGCTCCGTCGTTCCAGCCACGCCAGCAAAAGTAATGCCGCCAGTGCCGCGCCGGTTGCGCACAACAGCGAAATTTCCGGTATGGGCACGAAATTGCAAACTTCCCCCTCCGCAGGCGGTGCCGTAAGCAACGCCAACACCAATCCGCCCCCGGTCACTCCAGCCGCCGACACCTGCGGCAATGCCACTCCCAAAAACGCGGCTCGTCTTAACAGCAGAAAACAGCCCGCAAGCGGCGCGACCGCACCCAGCAGCAAAGTCGCCCAAAGTGCGTGTTTTAGCAGAAAATCCGCCGCAAAAAGTTCACGAAACAATTCAATCATGGGAAAGACCTCCTGTTTCCTCACCGCTCGCCCGTGCAAGGAACTCGCACGCCACCTCGGCGTTGCTTAAATGCAAGCGACACGTGGCGAGGCGAGCGACAAGCGTCGCATCGTGACTCGCCAGAAAAACCGTCATTTGCCCCTCGGCTCGCAGGTTTTCTAAAAACGCTGTCACCCGTTCAAGCGTGCCAGCGTCGGCACCAGACACCGGTTCGTCGAGCACGAGCACTTCCGGCTCAAGTGCCAAGGCTCTTGCAAACAACACCCGTTGCCGCTGTCCTCCTGACAACTTCGCGAACGGAAGATGCGCAAGTTCCGTGCCGCCAACCCGTTCCAACGCCTCCCATACACGCATACGCGTTCCCGCGCCGACTGGTGCCCCTGGACTCATCGCCAATCGCGCTCCGGCGCAAACAACTTCATACGCAGTGAATAAATACAAATCATCTAACTTATCTCGTTGGCTCACAAAACCGATCCGCGGTTTTATCGCAAATAGAGGCTGTTCCGCATTCTCCGCCTCGGCTTTTGCCTGCGCCGTCAACTCTGTATCAACAAAATGGAAAAGTCCCCCAAGCAACGGCGTCAACCCTGCCACCGTTCGTAAAAAAGTCGTCTTTCCGGAGCCATTGTCGCCCGTGACCGCGACAAACGCCCCAGCGGGTAACGACAAGGTCACCCCGCGCAATACGATGCGACCTTGGTAACCAAAAGTGGCTTCTTCCATCAAGACAGCGGGCGGCATACGGGTTGAAATCTCCGCAGGTTGCCCCGTTTTTGCAAGTTATTTTCATTTTGATCGGCACCCACCCGAAAGGCGCAAGGCTTGTGTGGTCTTCGGGGGCATCGTGTTTTTTGGGGGAAAGAAATCTTTTTTCACTCGAAGATGACGAGGGGGAGGAGATTGTTCGTTTGGGGGTCGAAGCGGGCGGCGAGCCATTTAGCGTCGAGCTGGTCGATGAGGTGTTGTTTTGGGTTGGGGCGCATGAGGGCTTGTTGGCGTGTTTCGAGTTCGCCGTATTTTTGGGACAAAGATTTGAGGGAGTTTTTTTCGAATGCGATTTCGGCGTCTATATTGGCGATACCGGAGGAGAGGGTAATGCGTTTTGTTTCTAATTGAGTGATACGTTGTTGGGCTTCTGTGGATTTTTTTCTGAGGGTATCTTTTCCGTGTTGCATGGCTTTTTTGACGTCGTCGCGGGAGAGCGATGTTCGCAGAGGGAAGTGATTCGCGAACTCTTTTTCGGACAAGGGGATGAGGATGAGATGTGAGTTGGGCGGCGTGAATCGTGAGAGTGCCCGCACGATCCAGGAAGGAAGGGCGACTCGGACGAGAGCAGGGGTGGCAAGGAGAGAGCGCGGTGCGACGATGGCGGGCGGGGGAAAGAAGGGGGATACGAGAGTGCTGGAGGCTCTTCTTCCTTTTGAGTCGGTGATAGTTAAGTAAATGAGAGGGCTTGTGGCGAAAATTTGGTCGGCCGGGGTGAAGTCAGCTGCGGGGGCTGGGGAAATTTCCAGCCTGACGATTGGGTAATCTGCTTTGAAAAGCTGGATGCGCGGATTTTTTTTGGCACCGAGGCGGAGGAAGGCGATTTTTTGTTTTTCGTCGAAGTCATTGCCGGGGATGGAGAAAGAGACAGGGTTGGCATCGTCGAGACTTGCCCAGGTCTTTGCTGAGAAGAGGGAGAGGGAAAGAGGCGGGGTGCATTCGTCGAGGAATCTGTGTAGGGTAGGGGCGTTTAGGCGGGAAAGGGGGGTGTCGTTTAGCTGGGTTGAGGGTGGAGTGAAGAGTGGAGGGGTGAAAAGAGAGGGCAATTTTTCGAGGAAAGAGAGTTGTATCTCAATGTTAGTAAACCGTTTTTGTGCAGCCGGATTCAGGCGGATGTTGAAGGAAGCGAGCAGGGCGCGGTCTTCGTTAATGGATTCGCGCAGGGCGGCGATGTCGTTGGGGCGGAAGTGCCGGACGACGTTGTTGAATTGTTTTTCAAGGCGGGCGAGTAATGCGGTGGGAAGTTTTTCGCGGAGGAGGGGGAGGGTTCGCTCTTGGCGTTCTCGGGCGCGATCTGGATCGGTGGCGAGGAGATTGTTCCACGCTATAGCGACGTCGCGCCATCTTCCCTTAGAAAGGGCGATATCTATCTCACGGTTAACGGTTTCGCTGGTGTAAATGGCTTGCCGTTGGGCGTTGGAAGAGGAGATGGAAGGCGGCGTGTGGCGTGGCTGGGCGGGTGCCGGGGTAGGCGGGCTTTCTTTGATGAAGTAAAATATCGGTGAGAGGGTGAGCACAACTGCGATCAGAAGGAGAAAAGGGTGTTTGGCGAGTTTAGCGGAAGATGAAGGCGAATCGGCGGAGTCGGTAACGGTGGCGGAATCGGTGGAATCGGCGGAGTCGGTAACGGTGGCGGAGTCGGAGGAAACGGCGGGGGCGGAGGAAACGGCGGGGGCGGGTGAAGCGGCGATGAAAGGAGCGGGCGAATCGGCGGAGTCGGCTTCAAGATCGCGCAAAACACTGCGTAAAAGCGCGGCGTCGGGATCGGCGGGATCGGCGGCAGTGGCGATCTGCGGAGTTGGCGCAGTGGTAACTTGCGGCGGCGCGGCGGAATCGGTGGAATCGTCAGAGTCAACGGGATCGGCGGCGCGTTCTTCCTTGGCGGTGGCGGGTGGGGCGATGAGAGGAGCGGGTGAATCAACGGGGGCGGACGTGGTGGCGATCTGCGGAGTTGGCGCGGGGGTAAATTGCGGCGGCGCAGCGGTAACTTGCGGTGCAGCAGCGGTAAATTGCGGTGCAGCAGCGAGTTGCGGTGGCGGCGCGGCGTTAAATTGCGGCACAGAGGCAGCCGGTTTTTCGGGGGTGGAAGTGGTGGTTGTGTTTTGTGGTTGGGTTGTGCGGTGGCGGAAGTTCAGGGTTGGGCGCGGAGGGGGCGGGGGAGGGATGCCGGCGCGTGCGAGGGTTACTGCGGACATGTTAGCGGGGACGGGACCGGGGTTGCGCAAGAGGAGGAGATTTCGGGAGGAAGTGTTTGTGGCGTCGGGGGTTGCACGCCAAGGGGTTTGGGTGGGGATGTCCATGAGTTGGGCGTGGGTAGTGAAACCGGCAGACCACGAGCCGGCGCGGACGAGGAGCGATGTTTCGGCGAAGAGGTGCAGGATGGTGTCGGTGTCGTCGGCGGGGAGGGAACCGGACGTGTCGAATAAGGTTTCGACTGGGGAGCCGTCCGGGCAGGGGAAGGCGGCGTAACCGGCGTCGCCAGTGAGTTTTTTCCATGAAACGGCAGGGAAGGTGGTCTGGGGTTTTTGTTGAACAAAGGAAGCGGGGAGGGGTGTGTCTGGGAGCAATTGGGCGGGGCGGTCCCATGATGAAAACCAATCTGTCCAGCGGCGGGCGACTTCGGCGGGCGGCGGCAAGGTGCTCATTTCGCCGGCGGAAAAAATGAGATGGTGTGCGAGGTAATTGCGGCGGCTGGTGTAGTCTAGTCCGGCATCGCAATAGCGGGTGAGGATGCCGTAGGTAATGCCGGAGAGGTTAAGGGGGCGGTAGGCGTAGATGATTGGGCGGCCGCGTTGGGGTTCGTAGAAGCTGATGCGTTCGAGGGCGGTGGCGAGGCGTTCGGGGATAGCACGGTGGCGTGCTACGACGCAGAAACCGGAACGTCCCGGATTGAGTCCGGATGGCGTGGACGTATAGACAAGTTGCCATGGCATAAGAAGAGAAGGTGCGGAAACGGGTGAGAATGGGAAAAAGAAAAAGCGGCACGAATAGCGAAAAATCGCGACAGCGGATGGTGAGGTGAACGCCAATTTGCCTTCGGTAAAGAAAATCCCGCCGCGTGCCTTAGTCGCATTTGCCAAATAAAACCGCCGGAGCAGCACTTGCCGCGTTTGCGCGAATCGTTCGCCTCCGCCGGCGTTCGCCCTGTATTCCCACCTTGCAAAACATGGCTGCTTTGCGTGTGTTTGCGCACGTGAGACTTTCGCAGTTCGCTTTTAGCACCACCGTCGTAACGCACATTCTCGCAGGTATGCTTGTGCTTGCGTTGTGTTCAAACGCCCCTGCCCAAAAAAGCCCCGTTCCCGTGTTAGAGCAGGCTCCCCCTCTTTCCCCTGCTGCATCCCCTTCAGAACGCATTCGTTTCTCCTCCGCAGACGAGGCTCTTGCCGCTGGTCTTACCAATCTTGCCTCCGGCATCTATTCCTCTCTCGCCGAACAAACACGTGACAGTGCCCTGCGCGAACGTGCCCAGCTCGGTCTCGCCACCTGCCTGCTTGAGCAAAATGACGCCGCCGGTGCCGTCAAAATCCTCGAAAATCTCCCCGTTTCTCCCTCGCGCCAAATCCGCCTTGTCATCGCCCGTGCCATCCTTGGCAAACCCGAACCAGACGTCGGCAATTCCCTCAAAACGCTTACCCCCGTCTCGCTTACCACCGCCGACTTGCCTTGGTATCACGTTGCCCGTGGCCTCCTTGCCCTCGTTTCGGATAAACCCGGCGACTCGAAAAACCTCCAAACTTCACAAGCCGAATTTGCCCGCGCCGCCGCCCTCTGCGACAGTTCGGCAAACTATCACCAAGCGCACCACGTCCGCATGCTTGGCTATCTTGCCCGCGTCCGAGTCGGCACCATTCCCGGAGAAGAAACCATTTCTCAATTGCGCGAGCACCTGGCTCTCCACGAAAACCGTTCCCTCGGCTTTCAATACGCCAAATTGCTCGCCATCGCCCTCGCCCTCCAAGACCGCAATGCCGAAGCCGTCAACGTCTTACGCCAACGAAACTTTGTTTTGGCGACCGAACGCGCCGAAGCCTTTCTCCTTATCGGCTTTATCTTCGGCACCGACAAACGCGAAGCCCGCGAAGCCCTCTATTCCGTATTGGACGCCAAAACTCCCCCCAATCTGCAACTCCTCGCCCTCGACCGCCTCGCTTCCACCGCCACTGCGACTACCGCCGTGGAAATCTACGACAATCTCACCTCCCTCGCCAACCGCGCCACAAACCCGCTCGTCACCGACGCCCTTCACTACGCTCGCGCACGGATAATGTTCGCCGTCGGCGACCTCTCACGTGCCGAACGCGCCGCGAACGACCTCCTCGAACGCACCCCCCAAAGCACCCTCCGCGCCGACGCCCTGCGCATTCTCGCCGCAGCCGCTTGGAAAAATGGCTTCCTCGCCCGCGCCGCCGACCACCTTACCCAACTGCAAAAACACACTACCGGCCGCATTCACGCTCACATCGCACTCGTCACCGCCGATTGCCTCCTCCTCGCCGCCCGCCAAACCCCCGTCGCCGCACCGGCTGCAGCCACCGCCGCCGCGAATGCCTACGCCGCCGTCCTCCCGCTCCTCGAAACCCCGGCAGAACGCGGCAACGCCCTCTTTCTGCGCGTCTATTGCCACCTTCTCGCCGCTGATGTGCGCACTGCCACCGACGTCCTCAACTCCCCCACCATCACCGCAACCACTGATACCGCGAGCATCCTCCGCAGCGAATGGACACTTATCGAATGGCTGCGCACCAACAACCATGTCGCGGCCACCCTCGCCCGTATTGACTCCCTTTTTAAGCGCTACCCAAACATCGACCCCGCCTTCCGCGTTCGCTTCCTCTGGCAACGCGCCCTCGTCGCCCTTTCCACAGGCGACACCGTCCGCGCCGCCGCCCTCGCCACCCAGATCACCGCCATCATGGACAATGCCCCGCCGCCCTCTCTTAACGCCCAACGCGACGCCATTCTCGGCAAAGTCTCCCTGCTCAAAGCCCGCGCCCTCATCGCCGCAAACCCCTCTGCCACCCGCGAGACCTTCAACGAACTGCGCGCCAAATTCTCCGATAAAGAAGCAGCCGTCTCTTCCTACCTCGTCGAAGGACGCCTTCTTGCCGCCCGCGGCGAACGCGAACAAGCGCGCAAAGCCTTCACCGCCGCCCACGAACTCTGCGCCAACGACACCGCCACGCCTTTCTCCGACTACGCCGCCGAAGCACTCTACCAAGCCGCCCAGCAAGATGCCGCCCTCGCCCGAATTTCCACCTCCCAGACGACCATTAGCAGAGCCGCCATCGCCCTCGAAAAATTCGCCGTCGCCCACCCCTCCCACAAGCTCGCCAACTCCGCCAAACTCCAGCAGGCAGAACTCTTTCGCCTGTCCGGCAACTTCGATGACGCCCTCATCGTCTATGACCGACTCGTCGCCAGCCTCCCGGATTCTCCGGAAAAATGGCGCGCCGAAATGGGACGCGCCGATTGCCTCTACGCGAAAGCCCTCTCCGGAGTCACCCGCACCGACGACGCCACAGACACCGTCAACATAAGCCTCGACCTCGCCATTGACGCCTATTCCCGCCTCTTCCAGCCCGTTCCGGTCCGACACCCGGACCTGAAGGCGGAAGCAGGCTGCAAATGGGGCAACGCGCTCGCTTCACGCCTCCCGACACCGCCTCCCACCGGACGATCCGCCTCGGATATCGCCCGCGAAGCTGACCAAGTCCGCTGGCAGGTCGTCTGTGAACTTCTCAAAAACAAAGACACCGCCGCCAGCCTCGGTCCCAGCGGCAGATTTTGGGCAATGCGCACCCTCCTCTTCCTCGCTGCTTCCACTAACGACAGAGGCGCAACCGACGAAGTCGTAAAAATTTACGCGCTCTTGCTCGACTACAACCGCGATACCCAAGGCAAACCGCAACACCGCCTCCCTCACGAAAACTTCGTTCGCAACGAACTCGCCCGCATCCTCCGCTCTTCCGCTACGCCAAACGCCACGCCTTCTCAGCCCTGATAATGTCCGGGCGCCGACCGCATAAACAAATCACAACCGCTTCTTTATCAACATGAAACCACTCCAGGAATTTTCCATTCTCTCCGCCACAGGTCCTTTCATCTGGCCTCTCCTCCTCCTGAGCATCCTCGCTCTCGTCTTCTTTTTTGAACGCGCCCACTTCCTCCACAAGGGACAAATCCGCGCAAGCGAATTTCTCCGCGGAATCAAGAACTCCCTCCGCCACGGACACCTCATTGAGGCGTTGACCATCTGCGAAGAAGCCCCGGGACCCATCCCCCGCATCGTCAAGGCCATCCTCTTGCACGCCCGCGAAGGCGAACCCACTATGCGCGCCGCTGCCGAAGCCGCAGCCGTCAACGAAATCCCTTCCCTTGAACGCCGCGTCGCTACCATCGCCGCCGTCGCAAAGCTCGCCCCTCTCCTCGGTCTCACGGGCACAATCCTCGCCCTCACCCGCGCCTTCCTCAACATGCAGGCGCAAGGTCACTATGCGTCCGCCGACACTTTTTCCACCGACATCGCAAGTGCCCTCGTCATCACCGCCATCAGCCTAATCCTTTCCACCCTCGCCCACCTCGCGCACCATTTTCTCCACAGCCGCGTCCGCTCCATTGTCCACGACATAGAACACACCGCGCTCGAAACGATCCAGTTCATCTCCCGCGAACTCGGAAACACCGCCCCAAACCAAGATTCTCTTAAAGAAAATTAGCCAAATTCGCCGGTTCCGCCGAAACCGCCAAAACCGCGCTTGACTTTGCCGGTTATCCGTAGAGACTGCGTCCCACGCTGAATCAATTCTTTGAGGGCAGGCACGTCTTCCATCATTCCTGAACAAGGATTCTGCCTGCTGCTGTTGAAAGCGGTGTAAATCGTTAAGAATTCAAAGTTAGTAATAAGGTTACCTGTTTTTCGCTTTGGGGACATCCCGTTTCACACCGGAATGTCGTAGTCATTTCTTCTTTCTAACTTTTTTTCAGCAACACGTCGCAAACACACTTGCGCCCGCCCGCCTTCCCGCTGGTTGAGCGCACTTCTCTTTTTCACTATGAAAACATGCGCATTAGGCACTTTAGGCACAGCCACCTTGTTCGCACCCGAACCATTGGAGTTTCGCCCTCGGTATGCTAAATGCGCAATAACTTATTGTTCAACTTGTTACTTTTTCAACCGTTAACTTTTTTCTGCTTTTTTTATGAAACGTCCTACAGCAATAACAGCCGGAATTCTCCTGTTCCTCCTACCGCTTTTCATTCCGATTGAAGGTCTGGCACCTGCAGCCGCCATCACGCTCGGTTTGTTTTTATGCGCGGGTCTCTTCTGGGTTTTTGAACCGATTCCCATTTATGCGACCTCACTACTCGTCATCGGGGGGCAACTTTTATTTATGAGCAAAGATTCTCCCCTTGTCCTTGCAAACGCTTGGCCGTATCCGGTTGCCCAAGCACCAAGTTCGGCGTCGTTCATGGCAACACTCTCCAATCCGGTGATAATACTTTTTCTCGGCGGCTTCATGCTCGCCGCCGGGGCATCGAAGTATTCTGTCGAAAAAGGCATTACCCGCCTTGTTCTCGCCCCCTTCGGTTCCAGCCCGGCGCAAATCCTTCTCGGCTTCATGTTTGCCACCGCCCTGCTCTCGGCATTTATGAGCAACACCGCCACCACGGTGATGATGATTGCCGCCATCGGTCCCATCGTCGCCACACTCAAACCCGATGACCGCTACCGCACCGCACTCGCTCTTTCCATCCCCGTAGCCTCCAACATCGGCGGCATTGCCACCCCCATCGGCACCCCGCCCAACGCCATCGCCATCGGTGCCCTCGCCGAACAGGGACACCATATCTCCTTTTCCTCATGGATGCTTTTCGCCGCGCCCCTCACCCTCGTTTCACTCGCAATCGCATGGTGGGCTTTGCTCAAACTATTTCCGACCAATGAAAAAAAGATCAATCTCAACCTCAGCGGTCATTTCGACCGCAGCCCCGCCGCAATTCCGTTCTATCTCATTGGAGGTATAACCATTTTATTATGGATCACCGAAGCCCTCCATAAAATCCCCAGCACACTCACAGCATTTATCCCCATCGCACTTTTTCCCGCATTTGGCATCGTCGGTAAAAAAGAAATTCGCGAAATTTCGTGGGAAGTCCTCTGGCTCGTCGCCGGAGGCATTGCACTCGGCAATTCCCTGCAAAACACGGGTCTCGCCGCGTGGATGATTAGCCTGGTGTCATGGAATACATTAGGCGTAACTGCCGTGTTAGCAAGCTTTATCGTGCTGGGCATTCTTTTCTCAAATTTCCTTTCCAACACAGTCACCGCCGCACTCTTCGTGCCCATCGCCATAAGCCTCGGCACATCCGGCGTGCTCGGAAGCACCGCCTCCATCGTGTTCGTATCCATAGCAATAAGCATCGCCGTCAGCTTCGGCATGTCCCTGCCGATCTCAACACCGCCCAACGCCATCGCGAGCGCCACCGGATTAGTCACCACCCCGCAAATGGCACGCATCGGCGTCATTATGGCAATTGCCGGCTTCATAGTCACCTTCCTCTTCGCCTTTTATCTCTGGCCTGCCATCTTCTAATGCCAGAGCAAGTGCCGCGCCCGCCGTTCACGGCGGGAGGCTCGGACTTCGCCCCAACGGGGCGGCCCTAAGTTAGCCCAGGGCAACGCCCTGGGTATTTGGCAACAAAAAAATCATAAGCCCCAACGGGGCGACCCCAACATTAGCCCA
>JAISZI010000003.1 GCA_031269335.1 Puniceicoccales bacterium | reverse complement strand
TTTTTTTGCCCGCGAAAGGCGGCTGTCTGACTAAAGAGGATTTGATGTTTTGTTAATGTTTAAGGATTAGGTTGTAATGATAAGAGAGAGGTGTGATCGATTTGATTTTGTGAACGAGATGTCCGGTTTTTGCCGATGAACCATGGCAAAACAATATTGGCGCAGATTCTCGATGGGTTGCACCCGGAGCAGTTTCAGAGATGCGCGGAGAGGCACCCGATGATGAGGGAGACACCGACACTGTCGGCTTACGATCACTTTGGAGTGATGGTTTTTGCCCAACTGACTTATCGGGAGAGCCTTCGAGACATCGAAGCGTGCTTGGGGTCGAGGCCGCGTCTGCTGTATCATTGCGGTATTCGCGGGATGGTAAAGCGTTGCAATCTGGCCTATGCCAACGAGCACCGTCCGGCGGCGCTTTTCGCCGAGATCGCCATGGTGCTGATGCGCCGGGCTCGGCGTCTTTATGCGCACACGCCAGCCGAGTTGAATCTGGACGGGGAGTTGTTCGCCATCGACGCCAGTCTGATCGAATTGAGCCTGGCGATCTTTCCTTGGGCGCGCTGGCAGGGCACTCAGGCTGCGGTAAAGCTCAACGTGATGCTCGCAGTCAACACCGAGTTGCCGGCCTTCTGCACCCTGACTTCCGGTAAACGTCACGATGTCAACTTTTTGGATGACATCGTGTTTATCCCGGGCAGTTACTATGTCTTCGACCGCAGTTACTTCGACAGCGTTCGCTGGCACCATATCGATCAGGCCGGAGCATGGTTTGTCACCCGGGCCAAGTGCAATATCTGCTTCCACGTGTGTGAATCGCGCAAAGTGGACAAGTCCACCGGATTGCGTTGCGACCAAACCATCCGCTTCAACTCGGCCAAAGCTCGCCGGGGCTATCCGGACAAACTCCGGCGTATCCGCTATTACGATGCCGAGAACAACCTCTCCCTGGTTTTTCTGACCAACAACTTCACCTTGCCCGCTCTCGTTATCGCCAGAATCTACAAACGCCGATGGGAAATCGAGTTGTTCTTCCGCTGGATCAAACAGCATCTGCGCTTGCGAGGCTTCTTCTCCACCACTCCCAACGGCGTGGCCGTCCAAGTCTGGTCGGCCATTTGCGCTTATCTGCTGGTCGCCATCGCCAAACAGCGTCTGCACTTGTCCAAAAGTTTGCATCAGGTTTTACAAATTATCTCGGTCTCCTCGCTTGAGAAACTCCCTCTCCGTCAACTACTTGATGAAAATTATACAACAAACAGACCAATTAATATAGGCATCCAATTGGAAATCAACGGGTTCTGATCAGACAGGCATTGGGGCCGCCCCTTTGGGGCTATGGTAATGTGGTCACCAGATACCCAGGGCAACGCCCTGGGCTATGTTAAGGCTGCCCCTTTGGGGCGAAGATGCACCCGCGCCAACGACACATTCCTGATGTAGCCCAGGGCAACGCCCTGGGTATTGGGCAACCAGAAAAAATTAGAGCCTCTGAAGGGGCGACCATCTATGCCGTAATTGGGGTCGTCCCTTTGGGGCGAAACCAACGGCACATCCCCCTTCGGGGGAGCGAGAGTGAAACAAGCACGGATCACGTTATTCCCCTTCGGGGGATGCAGTGATGCCGCTGTGCCCCGCTGCACGTAATCTCCTTCGGGGGATTTCAATCCCGCTTTGTGCGAGCCAATCCACTGACGAGCCAGCGATACGCCCACAGGCAGCAGCCCGTCATCGCCGCAACGATACCGGAGCATCGAGCCAGTCGAAACTTTTGTTGAAACGTTACTTACGGTGGCGCGGCAGGAGGCGGATGCCGTGCCAGTAAGAGAGCATCGCACGTTTTATATTGATGCGTGATCCCGGCTGGTCGTTCCAGCGCAGGGGAATTTCGGCGATGGAGGCGGGGTTTTCTCGTTGCGCGAGAAAGAGAAGCTCGCCGCCGAGGAAAAATTGTTCGGAAAAAAGGTTATTGCTGACTTTGGCATACCAACTGCGGCGGAAAAATTTGAATCCGCAGGCGATATCTGTGGCGCGGATACCCGTGAGAAGGCGGATTCCAAGGCGGAGCAAATACGAACAGAAGCGTCGTTTCAGGGAGCGTTTTCCGACTACGGAGTCGCGAAGCCAGCGGGAACCGTTGACGGCGACGGTGGCAGGGTTCGCAAAGAGGGCAATGACGTCGCAGAGGTGGTCAATGTCGGTTGCCATATCGGTGTCGCAATAGCCCACGATATCGGCGGAGCTGCTATCCCATGAGTCGCGCAGGGCGAGGGCGAGACCCGCTTTGTCAAGGTGGCGGACGCGGCAGGGCACCGGGGAAGTGGCAGCGACCTTGTGGGCAATTTCGAGGGTGGAGTCCGTGGAGCCGTTGTTAGCGATGACGAGGTCAATGTGTTCCGCGTGAGCGGGATGCTGGCGCAGCCATGAAGCAAGTTTATGGAAACCCATCTCGAGGCGGTGGGACTCGTTGTGACAGGGGATGGTGATCTCGACACGCATTTGAGCTACTACAAAAAGTCAGGGTATTTGTTTCATTTTTTCTGTATCGCGGCAGCGGGAAGAGGGAAGCCGAGGCGGGCACTCCATTTTCGGCGCAGGGTGAGGCGGTGGATTTTGGCGTTGTGGCGCGTATCTACGGGGAACTTTTTTTCAAAGAGGAAACGGGCTATCTTTCGCGTTGGGGCATGGCGAGACCCCAGTTCTGTGAGTTCGGAAATGAGGCGCGTGCGTGCAGCGGCGTTGCGGGGAAATTGGTCTGGAAAAGGTTCAATGACTATGGCGGGTTCCTGCGAACCCGTTTCGCCCAGACCAATGAGGGCGGAGCGGTGGACGCTTGGATGGGTGTTGAAAATGGCTTCGCAGCTTTCTGTGTAAAGATGACCATCGGGCGTAGTGACCAACTCGGCTTTGCGCCCGAGAAACCAGAGGCGTCCACGGTCGTCGAACCTGCCAAGGTCGCCCATGCGGTGCCAGATAGAACCGTCTGGCGCGGGGATTTTTGCGAGCGCGGTAGCTTCGGGATTTTCGGCGTATTCGCAGGAGCAAGACGGACTCTGGACAATGATTTCGCCCGCTTCGCCGGTCGGGAGAAAGGGGGCTTCGTCAAGGCTGGCAAGCGGGCGATTCGACAGAGGGATGATGGCGACGCGCACCCGTGCAAGCGGTTTGCCGACGCAGGTGCCGAGACCCTTAGTGGTGAGGGGCGCAGTTTCGGCGAGAACTTCTGACGCCTCAATGCTGGCGACGGGGAGTGCTTCTGTGGCACCGTAGGGCGTGTGCACGCAGGCGTTAGGAAAAACGGTGCGCAAGGCGGCCAAGAGACGGGGGGTGACCGGCGCGCCTGCAACCAAGACGCGGCGCAGGGAAGGCAAGGTGATGTTATATCGCTGGCAATGGTGCACGATGCGCGTCCACACGGCAGGTGAGCCAAAACTGTAAGTGACGCTGTTTTGGATAATGGCGCGGATAATTTTTTCGGGATCGGCGGTAGCGGGGCGCGACGGGTTCATTTCCGGCGTGACGGTGGTTGTGCCGAGTGCTGGGTTAAAAAGTGCGAATACGGGCAGCATGGGCAGGTCAACCTCGCCAGGTTGAATACCGTAAGTATCGCGCACAAGAGAGAGTTGCGCATCAAGCATTCCGTGGGTGTAGCAAGCACCTTTTGGCGCACCTGTCGAGCCGGACGTGAAGAGTATTGCGGCGGGAGAAGCGGAAGAGGCGTTGAAAAGAGGGCGTTCGGACGTGTTTGGGGGAAGGGTTTTGAAGGAGTCGATGCGGATTCGCGCGCGGACATCGGCAAAGGTTCGCGGGAAAAGACGCGTAAGGGCGAGGGCGGTGAAGGAGCCGACGAGCGCACTGGGGCGGATGTTTTTTATGCAGCGCAGGAAGGCGCGCATGCCCATTCCCGGGTCAATTGCCACAGGAACCGCGCCGAGCTTGAGGAGTGCGAACATGCTCGAAATTAGCTCTATTCCGGGGCGTGCAAGAAGAAGGGTGCGTTGGTTGGGCAGGATGCCGCGCTGGGCGAAATGATTTGCGGCGGCATCGCTCAAGCGGTCGAGGTCTGCGAAGGAGTATGCGCGGTAACGGATTTCGCCCGTGGCACGGTCATGTCCGAATGGGACGCGGACGGCGCAGAAGTCCGGGTTGCGCCGAGCGGCATTTCGCAGGTGGCGGGCGGCGTTGGCAGCGGTTTCGTGTGATGAGACGGCGGCGGGCATTCTTCAGTTCGGACGAGCCGGGCGGCTCGGAGGGGGACACAAAGAAAGCCCCGTTACAGCGGGGCTTTTTTTAAGAAAAGAGAAAACCGAAAGCACGAGGAAACCCGCAGATCAATAGTCGGCGAAGGTGATGGCGCCCCAGAAGAGACTTACATTTGTGCCAGAAAAATCGCGCCGGGCGGATACTTCGTTAGAGTGAAGAGGGACAGTGACGGTTTCGACCGGCCGGTAGGAACCCGGGTAAGTTTTCACGACGCCAAGGAAGTTATGCGAAGGCTCGACGCCAACGGCATTTCCGTAGTGGTCGGTGTCATATGGCTGACCGCAGCCGGAAAGGGCTGCAACGGCGAAAAACAAAAAGAAGGAGCGCGTATGTTTCATAGAAAAGACAGGGGGTGCCTGATTTACGTGTTGTTTGAGTGAAGTGGTGTGCGGTGTTGCAGGGCACAGAGTCTGAAAAAAAACTGCATTGTAAAGCGGTTTTTTGACAAATAATTCAGGGCGTGAACACGACAGGGTCGGTGCTGTCGGGGGCGATTACCGTGAAACCGCATTGCGGGCGCGCCGCCCTCGCAGTCGCCATCGCATCGGTGACTAACGCGGGCGTATTGCACTCGTTGCTTAGATGAGCGAGGAAGACCTGCTTGAGGCGGGTGCTTTCGAGAGTCAGGAGAAGTTCCAGCGCGAGGTCGTTGGACAGGTGCCCGTGGCGTCCTTTGATGCGCTGTTTCAGGGATAACGGCCGCGCCGAACAGGCGAGCATGTCCACGTCATAATTGGATTCGAGGACGAGGTAGTCCGTGTGTTTAATTCTTTCGCGGACAAGGCGCGGCACGTGTCCCAGATCGGTTACCCATGAGAGCGTTGCCCCGTCCGCCAGCGTGAAAGTGTAGCCAACAGGGTCGGCGGCGTCGTGTGGAATGGAGAAGGTTTCCACCGTAATGCCTTGGAAGGAGAAGGAGATGCCCGTGTCGAAGATGCGCCAAGACGGGTTGGTTTTAGTGCAAGTGCTTTGGACGGCGCGGGCGGTGTCGCGGTTGGCGAAAAACAACAGGTTTTCCATGCGGGACAGACCCGCGACGCCGGCGCAGTGGTCACAGTGCTCGTGGGTGAGAAACACGGCGTCGATACTCGCCATTTCCACATTGAGCATGTCAAGGGAACGTTTGATGCGACGTGCTGAAAACCCGGCGTCGATGAGGATGTTAGCGTCTGGCGTGGAAAGCAGGGCGCAATTACCTGAGCTGCTGCTGCCAAGAATGTAAAAGTTAAAACTCACAGAAAATTGGGCAAACGCGCCTTGTATGTTCCTCAACTCCCAGATTGTCGAGCGAGGGTTCAGCGCGGTTTTCGCTTCCACGCGAAACCGAGGTCGTTGGTATGAGCCATTAGACGCTGGCGCAGGCGTTCGGAAAATTCTTCTTCCGGCAAACGACGGTCGGGGTCGTCTTGGGAGACGATGTCGATGTCCATGTCAATACGGGAAAAAGGCGCGGGCAGGTAAAATCCATCCCAGCTCCCTAACCGCCGTGCACAATGATACCGCGTCCCCACCAATACTACCGGGCATTTTTTCATTGATGCGATTTGGGAAACGCTTCCCTTCCAATGATAACAGGGTCCACGCGGACCGTCTGGCGTGACGGCTACGTCCTCGCCCTTTTCGAGACAACGTATGATTTTGAGCATTGCTTCGCCCCCGCGCCAACTGCTCGACCCGCGGATGGCGCGCACGCCGAGCAAATTGAAAAATGACGCCAGCCACGCACCGTCCTTGCTCGCGCTTACGAGACCGTTCATCGGTATATCCGGACTGAAACGCCGCCGCAATTCAGCCGCCACCAGCAGCCGATTGTGCCAAAATACTACGATGCGCCCATTTCCCGCCGCTTCCCACGCAGCTATTTTCCCCGGAGCAACCCGTATGCGCAGCGTCGCCAGCCACAGGCGGACAAGCCACACGCACGGAACCAGTGCTACATAGAGCCACCATGCCGTGTTGGCGACTTGACGTCCGCCGCCCGACGGTGCGGGCGACAGGGGCGGAGAGGAACGAGGTGTTGGCGAATCTGAGTTCGCGGGAGAGTCGGTAGCCATAGGCGAGAGGGCGCCAAGACACTGAAAATAGGCATAAGTGTCAAGAAAAGTGCCCGCACAATTGCGAATTTTAGCCCATTTTCCGTGCCAATGTTGCCGAAACGACCACGTATTTCTTTGCCATTGCTTCACCGGCACCCCGCTCTTCTTCGCGAAGCTGGCGAACGATTCGCGCCGGCACCCCCAACACCATTGAGTAAGGCGGTATCTGCATCCCCTTTGTCACTAAGGCACTTGCGCCGACAATGCTCCCCTCACCCACAACCGCGCCATCAAGCACCGTAGCACCCATTCCGATGAGACACCCGTCTCCAATGGTGCAAGCGTGAATCACCGCGCTGTGCCCGATAGTGCAATACCGCCCAATGACGACCGGCATGTCGTCGGAAAGGTGGACAACCACCCCGTCCTGGATATTCGTCCCCTCGCCAACTTCAATGCGCTCAATGTCGCCGCGCAACACCGCCCCCGGAAACACACTCGCTCGCGGTCCAAGCGTAACCGCGCCAATCAACACCGCACCAGGCAACACCACCGCAGAGTTGTCCACCTTGGGATCGTTAGAAAGAAATTTCTGCAAACGCTCTTCTATGCTCATCGCGGCTACGCATCCTCGCAAAACCGCACCGCCCCGCAATGTTTCTTTTCAAACAAAAACGGGAGGTCCATGCAGATATTGACCCTCCTGCGGGTCAATATCCGTATAGACCTCCCTCCATCAAAAGCCGGCGGCGTCGGCGAAATGAAATTCCGTTTCGGCTACGGCCTTGTTGCGTTTTTCATCCCAGGTGACGGTCAGCCAGCGCGCGGTGTTGTCCTGACACAAAATCAGAACCCGTCCGTAAACCTGATGTTTTGCCAGAACCTTTTTCGCCTCGTCCTCGCGGGCGAAGTTGAGCTTGGGATCAGCGAGGAGGGCGTGGTGCTCGGTCGGGCGCCCTTCGATACCGATGATGAAGTCGGGGAAAAAACCGCGTCCGTCGGGCATGAGAACGTTGACCGACCACGGTTTTTTCGGCTCGTTGCGGTGCCACCAGAGAACGTGGTTGTTCGGGTCACGGTCGAGGAGACTGGCGAAGGATTTTTCCCATGTGTTCAGCGCCAGTCCGCCGCCGGGGTGCACGCCGTAAATGTTGCGGGCGGAGGCCGGGAGCGGCTCGTCGGATTCGAGTTCCTCCGGGAGTGCTTCGGCGTCGAGGATTTCGGCATTGCGGGCGATGGCGACTTTTTGCGCGTCCCTGAGTTTCTGGGGGGCGGTGGCAAGGATGGTGTTGAGGAAGGCGGAAACTTTTTCGGGTTGGCCAGCCTCGGGCATTGCTTTCTCCCGCATGAAATCCGCGAGCTTGCGGAGCAGCGCGCGGCGGAGTTCACGCGGGTCGAAACTTTGGTTTTCGCAAAGAGCCTTGTTTGCGAGGTGGGCCGCGCGCCCGGCGGACAGTTCGGCGGCGAAATTGAACTCCTGCTGGATTTCGTGCGTGAAAACCTCAAGCGTGCGTTTTTCGACGGGCACGCGGTTGATCAGCGCGGCAAAAAGGTCGCCGACCGAGACGGTGAATTGCCGGGCGCAATCCTCCTCCGTCACCTCGTTGTCGGCCCCCACGGACTGAGTCTTGAAGGCGCGGGGAACGCCGGGGCGCAGTTTGTAGCGATATTTTCCTGACGGAGACGGTCCCACAGTGGCGGCGGGAGCGGTGAGAGGGCGTCCGCCCGCTCCCGTGTTCAGGTTATCGCCAGCGGTGATTTGGAAAAAGGAGGCAAAATCGAAATCGTCCCCGGCTGGCACCTCGGCAATGGGCGCGACTGACGCGGTGCCTTCGTCTCCGCCCAAGGGAGGGAGGAGGGGTTCGCTTGTCAGTGAAAACTCGATCTGTCCGCCGGGCGCGACCGTGCCGATGGCGGGAGCGTTGCCATCCACGCGGAGCGCGATGAGCGTGGTGCTGGCCTTGGCATATTCGGTTTGGATGGCGTTGATGCGCTGGCCCGCCTTGTCGAGACCGTCCTGCGCCTCAAGGTCGGAGAGAAAAACGTATCCATAATTCAACTCTTCCGGCTGGCTTTGGGCAAGGGCGCGGTTTTGCAGGAGGCGGTGAACGCGCAAAAGGCGACCGATGAGTTGCACGCCGAAATCGGGGTCGCGGGCGGCGCGCATGGAAACGAGGGTGAAGGCGCGCGGAGCGTCGAAACCGAGGGCGACGGCCATCTTGAAAACGAGCACCTCGCGGCGGTCGTCGTTGGCGAGGGCGAGCAGGCTGTCGTCGGGCTCGGCTGCGGTGTGGACCGCAATTTGCTCCTCCGTGAAACCGTGAAACAAAAGGCACTCCTTGATTTTCTCGACGCTCCTTTCCCGCGAGTCCGCCTGCACGAGCAGCAGCGGGACGAGGGGGATTTTGAGACGGGCGAGTTGCGCCTTGAGCTTGCGGTGGGCGGCGACGCCGTCGCGCAGCGCGGTGGCTTGCAGGTCAACGAGCGCGAGTTTCGCGGGGTCCGTCACGCAATAGGCCGCGCACTTGACGCCCGCCTTGATAAGCCCGGCGGTGACGGCGTCGGCGCGGCTGACACGGATGCGCTGGAGTTCGGCGATGCCCATCGCCTTTTCAAACGCCGCCACATCCGTGTCGTCGGGCGTGGCGGTGATGAGGATGGTGTATTCGGGCCGTAACACCTCGTGGAAAAACTTCGCCGCCTGCGTGTCCTGCCCGAAGCCGTGATGCGCCTCGTCCACGATTACGCCGATGCGCAAACCTTGCGTGCGGAGGCTTTCGACGAGTGTGTCGATTGACGGGTTGCTTTCGCTTTCCTTGCGAACGTTTCGCCTGTCCTTCACGCGCGTCGCGACCGTCTGCCATGTGGTGACAAACGTATCGCCCGTGCGGCTCGCTTCGTTGGCGCGGTCGGTGGCGAGGTCGCGCAGGCGCAGGGCTTGGAATTGCTCGCGCAAAAATGCCTCCGTCTGCCCGACGACGCCCTTGAACGGCGCGAACCAGAACCAGACAAGATTTTCGGCACCGGTAAATTTTTCCACGATGCAACCCGCCATGAGCGTCTTGCCGGAGCCGGTCGGCGCCTCGATGAGCAGGTAGCCGTTGTGATTGACGACCCGCGCCCGTCCGCCCACGTCATGCCCCGCGTCGGCGACATCGAGCAAGCGTTTGGCTGCGGTGAAGAGCGAGACACCGCTGGCAACGGCGGTTTCCTGAAAAGTGCGGAGGGTTTTGATGCGCATGGTAAGTGTTTTGCGTGGAAACGAAACGAATATCACTGGATTTCGCCAGAGATGATTTTCCAGACATTTTGATAATCTTTCCCGGACAATGGTGAGCCCGAAGGTCGGACTCGATCCCATCCCTCGATATCAACAGAGGCCACAAATTGTCGGACCACATTCACGCTTGTT
>JAISZI010000097.1 GCA_031269335.1 Puniceicoccales bacterium | reverse complement strand
TTTAATTGGGCCCGCCCCTTTGGGGGTTTTTTTTTTTGTGGCGGGGTTATATCATTTTGGGGGGGGGGCGTTTTTGGGTGGGGGTGGGTTGGTATGGTTGGGGAACCCAGAGGAGGGAGGGAGTGGTGCGGATATGTGTTTCGAGCGGAGGTGTCCAGGTGGCGAGGTAAATGGTTTCCTCGATTTGTTGGTTTGAGATGGCGCGGCGTTTTCGGGCGATGATTGTTTCTGGGGCGGGGTTGGGGAGGAGGTGTTCTGCGGGGGGAAGTTCGTAGAGGTTGCGCAGGCGGCGGGCGTTGGGGGAATGGCGGTGGAGGAGGAGTTTGTCGTTGTGGAGGAGCCAGATGCGTTTTTGGGTGAGTTTTTTGATGGGGCGTGGCTTAAAACGGGGAATGTTGGATGGGTTGTCCGTGGCGGTGGCGGCACAAAATTGCGAGACTGGGCAAAGCAGGCAGCGAGGTTTTTGTCGGAGGCAGACGAGGGCACCGAGTTCCATCATTGCTTGGTTGTGGGTGCCTGGGGTGGAGCGGGTGAGGAGTTTTTGGGCGAGTGGGGCGAGGTGTTTTGCGGCTGTTGTTGTGTCTTTGAACTCGTGTGTCTGCGCCGTGAGGCGTGCGAGCACGCGGATGACGTTGCCGTCAACCACGGCGGCGGGTTCGTTAAAGGCGATGCTGGTGATGGCGGCGGCGGTGTAGTTGCCGACGCCTGGGAGGGATAGCCAGTCGGTAGTGGTGCGGGGTGGGGCGGGCATGGAGGCGATGCGGGTGGCGAGTTTGTGCAAGTTTCGAGCGCGGTTGTAATAACCGAGGCCTTCCCAAGATTTTACGACTTCTGTTTCGGTGGCGGCGGCGAGGGAGGCGAAGTCGGGCCAGCGGGTTATCCAGCGTTCAAAGTAGGGGCGGGCGGTTTCAAATTGTGTTTGTTGGAGCATAAATTCGGAGATGACCGTTGCGTAGAGGGAGGGTTTATCGCGCCAGGGCATTTTGCGGTGGGAGGAGGCGAACCATGCGAGGAGGTTGGCTTGGAAGGTTTCAATTTTGGCGTGGGGGAAGGGGAGCGGGAGGGGTTGTTTTTCGGTTTTACGCATAATGGGTATCGAGTTTTGGGTGTTTTAGGGAATGGCGGAGAGAGAGGGATTCGAACCCCCGGAAGCTTGCGCTTCAACGGTTTTCAAGACCGTCGCGATAGACCACTCTGCCATCTCTCCTTTATGAAAAACAGTGGGCACGGTGGATTTTCCCGTGCTCGATTCAAGCAATTTTAGTTTTTTGGTATTACTCAAACAGGATGTCCATGATGCGCAACAGGGTTGTGCCGGGTGCGTGTGCGCCGTTTTTTTGGCGGACGAGCACGCCGCGAACGCGTGCTTTGTTGAGAAGGGAACTATCTGCGGTGGTGGATATTACGATGGGTGATTTCGACTTTGGTGTGCGTATCGGCGGGACGCTGAGCGGTGTCCATCGAAAGGGAAGGCCGTGCCAGGCGAAGTCGATTTTCCAGCCTGCTATGGAGGTTGGGAGCGGAGAGGAGAGGAGTGCTGGGTTTTCGCGCACGAATGCTGGGATGCGGGGTGTGTTCATATACACGGAAACGGCGGTTGGTTCGCTTTTTAATAGGGCGGCGAGGAGGGGGGGCTTTGCGCGTGAAAGTCCCGCACGCAGGAAGGGCAGGGGGTCGGTGCCGTTCAGGTTGATGCCGTTCCATGCGCCGTTGCGGTTGGGGGTGGTAAATTCTTTTTGGCGGGAATACCAGCGTTCAAAAGCTGGGTTGAGGCGGACGCCGACCTCGAAGTGCAGGTGGGCGCGTTCTTTGGGGATGCCGCGTTGTCCGTCGGAGCGTCCCATGATGCCGAGGGGTGCGCCGGGGGGAATGGGTTGCCCGGCACGCAGTCCGTGTGCGACGGAGCCTAAGTGGGCGTAGAGCGTGTAGTAGCGCAAACCTGGTTCGTCGTGAAAGAGCACTACATAGCGACCGTAAGAGCCGTTGGGCGTGGCGGCGATATGGGCGAGGGTGCCAGCGGTAACGGCGCGAATGGTGTCGGTTGGTTCTCCTCGGCGGTTTCGTGCGGCGGCGCGGATGTCTATGCCCTCGTGGTATTTGGTGCCGCTATTGCGGTGTGTGCCGAAGGTGCCCGTGGCGGGGTCGCCGGAGGCGGCGGCTTGCACGATGTTTTCCCACGGCGTGGCGGCAGTAACGCGCAATGGTGTTGGCCAGACGAAACGGGACGTGGTCGCGGTTTTCCCTTCTGTGATGACGGTGGCACAAAGGGAGGCGGATACTAATGCGAGTATTGCTCGTGTTGGCATTCGGCGGGCTACTTCTTTTCCAATTTCTTGCGGATAATAAGGATGCTTTCGTTCAAATCTTTGTCCAACTCGTAGATTGCCCGTGTCAGTTTTGCCGGGTCGTCGCTGAGTTGCATGTGGAAAAAGATTTCTCCGTTGCGGATTTCATTCGTTACGCGGTGCATCCCAACGGGTTTCCCGTTGACGACGAGGAAGATGTGTTTGCCCATGAGGGCGAGGCTGTCGCCTGCAAGCTTCGAGGTTGCCCTTGCGTTAAGCCTGACGAGCAGACTGGGAAAACGTGCGTTGGGGGGACCGACTTCGCACGCAACGGTGTCGGTGAAAAACAGGTCGGCGATCTGTGGTTCAGAGATGACGTAGAAGGGTTCCTTCGGGGTAATGGGCATTTTCAGGGGAATAGTCAGTGCCCCTGCCGAAGCGACGTTGTTTTCGTAGAAAATATAGGAGCGGTAGCGCGGTTCGGGTTCTTTGGTCGAACAGCCAACGAGGAGACAAACGGCACCTGCGGCGAGGGTGGAAAGAAACCCTCGAAGCGAAATGCGTTGGCGGGGCGTTGCTGAGACAAGAGACGTGGTTTTGTTCATGCTGTTGTGTGTGGTTGAGGTGTGGTTTTCGGGAGGTGCGGGGAGTCCGCACGAACGGGAGCAAAAGTTTTTTTTTGGATCGGGCAACAAGTGAATTACGCGGCGGCAGGCGGGACGTCGCCGTCTTGCGGTGTGGGCATGAGTGCTGCCGCCAGTGCGTTGCGGTCGAGTTTGCCGCGTTCGTCGAACGGTAGGCGGGGGACGGCGACCCAGCGTTTTGGGGTGCAATGGCGGGCGAGGGCGCGCTGTGTTACGCGTGATAATGCGGTGCGCCAGTGCTGGGTCGCGGTTGCGGCGGGCGTTAATTCCACGAGGGCGGTCACGCGGGTTCCCCATTCTGGGTCGGGTTCGCCGACAACGAGTGCGGCGCGGACTAACGGCGATGTCAACAGTGCCGCTTCTACACGTCGCGGGTCAACTTTTTCGCCGCCGGTGACGATGAATCGGTCTGTGCGCCCGATCAGGCGCAAGCGTCCGTTTTCCAGCACGCCTTCGTCTTGCGTGATAAAACGGCGGACGCCGTCGGTGCCGATTTCGCCGAGGTCTGGTGCGAGGGAATCTGCGGCGATGGAAATTTGTCCGGCAGTGGCGGCGGGCAAAGGGGTGCCGTGCGGGTCAAGAATGCGTATGTTCGCGTGGGGCAAGATGTTGCCAAACAGCGGTGATTGAGAGGCGGTTTGCGCGAAGAAATTCTCTGGTGTGACGAGGGCGACAAAGGCGGCGGTCTCCGTCATGCCGTAACCGATGGCGACTCGGATTTTTTCGTGGCAAGCCAGTGCGAGCAGGTCTGCCGACACCGCTGCACCGCCGAGCAACACGGTATCAAATTGCCTTAACCAGACTGAACCAGCGGTGTCTGCGCGGGTAAGCAAGCGGCGCAATTGTGTGGGAGCGAGCGAGATATAACGCGGAGTGTCCGTTGGGGATAAATTTGGCGAAGGAAGTTTTTCCGCGTTAAAGGAACCGTTGCACAGCGTGAGCCGTCCCCCGCTGAACAGTGCGCGCAAGACGGGCATGATGCCGCTGACATGCCAGAGGGGCAGGGGCGAAACCGTGTCCAAGGGTGCTCCGCCGAGGGCGATGTTTTGGGCGTTGGCGGCGGCGGAGAGTGTCGTTTCGGTGTGGGCGATGAAGCGGACTCGTCCGCCTGTGCCACCGGTGGGGATGAGCAGGTGAGGTTGGGCACTATTGCGCCAGGCTTCGCGTTCCGTCTGCGCCTCGCGTTTTTCCGTTTCCCCCCAGTGCGGATTGTCGCAAAAGGCGGATTTTCCTGCAACGAGTGCGCCGAGCATTGAGCCGATACGGTGTGCCGCATCTTCTTCTGTGATAACAAATAGGGCATCTTGCGTTTCATTGGAAACACGGGAAAATGCCGTTTCAAACGCCGCTTGTGCCCGCTCTGCGGCGTGGGCAGGGAAAAGTTGTTTGCGCAAGAATCGCACTACCTTTTCGTGCGCGAACAATGCACCAGTGCCCAATGCTGCAACAGGAAGCGCAGTTTTTGCCGGCGAATGGAGGCGCATTTTACATTTTTCCCAGCTCGGATGCACGCGCCGCCGCGGCGGCAATTGTTTCAGCGAAAATGTTGCGCAAGTTATAGTTATCGAACACGCGCAGACCGGCGAAAGTGGTGCCGTTTGGCGATGTTACGGCATCGCGCAGGACTTCCGCCGGCAAGCCCGATTTGTCCAGCAATTTAGCCGCTCCGATGAAGGTCCCGTATGCCAGCGTTCGCGCTATTTCGGCGGGCAAACCCGCAGCGACGGCGGCTTGTTCGACGGCGGCGAGCATTTCAAAGAAGAAGCCGGGTCCGCTCCCACTCGTCGCGCAGGCGGCATTCATCAGTGCAGCATCGATGCGTGTCACCGTGCCGAGGCAACCGAAGTAGCGTTCGACACGGACGATGTCGCTTTCGGCGAGCGAATTGAAAGCGGTCCACACGGTTGTACCCGCGCCCACTTGGGCGGGAGTATTTGGCATGATGGCGACGACGGCTCTGGACTGCGGGAACGCCGCCGCGAGACGTTCCAACGGGAACCCCGCGAGCACAGAGAGGACGAGTTTGCCTGCCGTGAAAGTTCCTATTTGCGGGTCGAGGTTCGCGAATTGTTGTGGCTTGCAAGCGAGCACGAGTGTGTCTGCCCCGTCGAGCAAATCGGCGGTGTCACGGGCGAGGCGCATTCCCGTGGCAGCGGCTAAGTTATGTGCGCTGGTTCCCGAACCGCCCAAGCACGCCATTGCCTCAGGAACTACGCGACCGGCATCAATTAACCCGTGTGCAATGGCACCTGCCATCTTACCGGCACCAAGAAAAACAATTTCCGAACGAAGGTTAACCATGCGGGAAACAACTTGGCTAATTTCAAAATGGTTGAAAGCGAATTTCCGCTTTACTGCCATTGGCAAATCGCGATTTGTTGATGTGAGAGAATGTTATGTCAAAAAACCAGATAATTGCGCGACTCGAAGGGGATACGCCTGTTGTTTCTGTGGAATTTTTTCCGCCAAAAACAGAAGCGGGAGCGGAGCAGATATTGGAGGCAGCGCGAGCACTTCAAGGGCGCGACATCGCCTTTGCGTCCATCACTTGCGGGGCGGGCGGATCGACACGCGGGCTTACCTTGGAGTATGGGCGTTTGCTGCGGGAAGAATTTCATTTCCATGTCGTGCCGCATGTTACCTGCGCAGGTTATTCGCGGCGTGAATTGGAGGAAATGCTGGATTATTTGATTGAAGCGAAATTTCCCGGATTCATGGCACTGCGCGGCGATCCGCCGAAGGATAGTGGCGGCATTTTCAAACATCCGCCCAACGGTCTTGCTCACGCCTCGGACTTGGTCGCCCTCGCCCGCGAACGTTGTCGATTGCGCGGCGTTTCGGCGGAAGATTTCTCCATCGGCGTCGCCGGTTATCCGGGAAAACACCCCGAATCAAGCGATGCCGCCGCAGATATGCACTGGTTGGCTCATAAAGTTGCGCAGGGTTCCGATTTCATAACAACGCAACTTTTTTTTGATAACGCTGTTTATTTTGACTTCGTAGTTCGTTGCCGCGAGATTGGGATAAAAGTTCCGGTGCTTCCGGGAATTTTGCCCCTGCCTTCGATTGCCCAAGCGCACAAATTTAGTGCTTTTAGCGGTGTGACAATTCCGGTGGCATTGATGGAGAAATTGGAGTCTTGCGGTTCGGATTCTGAAGCTGCTGAGAAAATCGGTTTAGAGTGGGCGTTTTCGCAGATAAGTGAACTTCTCGCCTGCGGTGCCCCCGGTTTCCATCTCTATATTTTGAACCGTGCCAAACCCGCCCTTTCCCTCCTCTCGCGTTTGGCTAATCGGTGATGTCTTTTTTTACGTCCGCATCTTTTTGTTGCCAATGAAGAAAAACCCGTATTTTTCGCAATGTTATGAAGTTCTTCGCTCACTCGTCGGCGGTTTTGTCTCGTTATATTTACGCCGCCCGGCGTTTTTTCGGGCGGGGTAGGGAGAATCGGGTGTAAGCGACAGAAAACATGAGGAGAGGGCATCTATGCGTGACATTATTCCATATGGAGATGCGGCAGATGTTCGTGCAAATGAGCGCGACCGTGCGCTTGAGTCCATTTTGGGGGAGTTAACGAAAATTGCGGATCAAGCGCGTGTTTTTTCGGAACGATTGGGAAATGATGGTGGCGAGGAAAATCCGGAATGTCTTTCTTTGCAATTACTTGAAGTTCAAGAATGTTTGTTGCAATTTTACCGCGAGCAAGGCGCGGCGGGAAGTTTGACTTTCGACAAGATGTTCGAGGGTATTTTTCAGAAAATCGAAAATGTCGCACAGCTTGTCACCAATTTTTCCGTGCAGATGTCGAATGCAAGTGACCGGAATATGGCGGTGGCATTTCGACAACAACTTGTCGGCGTCCGTCTTGCATTGCTCCAGTTTCGACGTGAACAGACTATTGCACCTGTTGTGGGGCCGCTACCAGAGGTGCCAGTTCCAGAGATGGCAGTGCCGGGACTTGTTTCTTTGCCGGAGGTTTCGTTTGATGCGCCCCTTATAGTTGAAATTTCCCCGCAGGAATTGCCACCGGTATCGGAGGCGGGGGATATCGGCGCTGTTGTAGAGAAAGTTCAAAACAGGCCACTGCGTTTGCCGTCGGCGACGTTTCAACGCCCCAATCGTATTTTACGCTGGTTTCGCAATTTCGGTTTGGACGGTTTTGGCATTAGTATAATGGTCCACGCGATCTTAATACTCGTGGCTGTATTTTGGGTGGTGGCGCGGCATGTAATTCCCGAAAAAGAAATCCCCATAAATTTTGTAACGGGTTCCGGCGGCGGAGAGAAAGGGAATTCGCCGAGAGATTTTTCTCATAAAACGAAGTCGAAAAGAATCCGCCCTGTGAACACGAGTCACGTGAAAATAAGTGCCAAATCCGCCTCAAACATAAGTTTGCCCGAAATACCCATTATGGAGTTAACAGCGTTGCAGGGAACACAAGGGGTAGGGGAACTTTCCAAGGGCTTGGGCGGTGGTGCCGGCGGCGGTCAGGGGACAGGCTTGGGACCGGGGATTGGCGATGGACGGAACATGGTGAGTAGGTTGGTGATGGGCGTGCGAATGAAGGCGAAAAAAATCGCGGTTTATTTGGATAACTCCGGAAGTATGGTCCCCTACCTTGAAAATGTAAAGAAGGAGATATACGCTTCTTATCCTGACGCGGATATTTTTGAAATAATGGGGATTGTAACGCATGTCAATGACGGCGTAGTCCTGGGCGGGCGGCGGTATAAATTGTCGCCTGCACGAAAACGCGCTGTAAATAAGGTTGCCCAAACCCCGGGTCAGAAACCGGTCGTGGTGTCGAAGAGTTACGAAAAAATTTTACGAAAATGGGGCGCACATTTTCGCGTTAAGAGTGCTTCTATTGGTGCGTGGATGGATATAATGATGTTTGAAAAATATGACGCGCTTGTGGTGTTTTCTGATTTTCAAGACGGGGTGATTCAACGCGTAAATAAAACGGTTGTTTTTCAGGAGAAAGGCGTGGGGGCGCCAGATAATCGAGAGGCTGTTGAAAAGAAGTGGGAAGAAGAATGGCTGGCGCGTTTTTCGGATAAAAAAAACGGACCGCGCCTTTATCTTTTTTCGATACAAATGCAGCCGCAGACAATCTGGCAGAAATGCGTCAAGGCGTCCGGCGGTGCGATTAAGATGATGCCGGAGTTGAGACGGCAGGTAACAAAGGAGGCGAGGCAGGCAAAACGTGCTGCGCAAACTCGTGCATCGCCCAAGGAAGCAGCGGAAAAAACAAGCACTACGCCTCCGGCGACCTGACCGTCTTTATAGTGTTATCGCGTATTGCTGCCGTGGATAATTTCGTCGAGTTCCCATGCGGGGTCGGCGCGGAGGATTGCTTCAGCTTTTTTCCACTTTAAGTCTTGGGTCTCTATACCGCGGCGGATTCTAACGACGTCGTTGCGTCCTATCTTGGGATATTCGCGTCGGAAGGTAATGCCGGGAGTGCGCGGAGGCGGGGCGGCTTCGCGTTCTTTTTTTTCTTTGGCAGCGGTTTTTTCGGCTTCGATTAACGAGTCTGGAGCATCTTCGGGACCGGTGGTAACGATTTGTTTTTGGATGAGTTGTATAAGCCCTTGGAAGGCGTCCATACTCGTTGCAGAACGGAAGAGTCCACCGCAGATATCGCTGCGGACACGCGCCATCATTGTTTCAAAACAATTGTAGGCTTCGTTTTTGTATTCGTTGAGGGGGTCCTTTCCGGCGTAAGAACGTAGGTTGACGTAACGGCGGAGTTCTTCCATCTCGGTGAGGTGGTCTTGCCAGTTGTTGTCTATACTGCTGATGATGGTGAAACGCTCGATTCGCTTGAGGTCGTCGGGCGATTCAAATTCTTCGCGGGCTTTGTGGAAGGTTTCGATTTTTTCGAGGATTAGTTTGCGAATAGATTCCATATCAAGCCCTTGGAGTTCTTCGATGCCGAGGCGGACGGGAAAAGTAGTCCGCACCCATGTGAAAAAGTTTTCGAGGCCAGAATCGTCGGTGAGGGTATTTTTTTCGTCGAAGATAGGGTGAAGTCGGGTGATGATTTCGTCGGCGATGAAGCTGAAAAAGAGTTTGCGGGGGTCGGGATCGTGGATGGCTTGGTTGCGCAGGCCGTAGATGATTTCGCGTTGGTTGTTGAGGACGTCATCGTAGTGGAGGAGACGTTTGCGGGCGGAGTAGTTTTGACCTTCGACGCGTTTTTGGGCGGTGCCGATGGAGCGGTTGAGGAGGGTGTGTTCGAGGGGTTCGCCTTCTTTGAAGGATTTTTCGAGGAGGCGGGAGATGGGACCGGCGTTGGCGAAGAGGCGCATGAGGTCGTCTTCGAGGGAAATGAGGAATTTCGATCTGCCGGGGTCGCCTTGGCGTGAGCAACGTCCGCGGAGCTGGCGATCTACGCGGCGCGATTCGTGGCGCTCGGTGCCGAGGACGTAGAGGCCGCCGAGTTCTTTGACGCCTTCGCCGAGGCGGATGTCGGTGCCGCGTCCTGCCATATTGGTGGCGATGGTGACGGCTCCGCGTTGTCCGGCGTTTGCAATAATGTCGGCTTCGATTTGGTGATTTTTAGCGTTGAGGACTTGGTGAGGAATGTTGGCACGTTTCAACATGCGGCTGAGGACTTCTGACGCATCTACGCTGGCGGTGCCGACGAGCAGGGGTTGCCCGCAGGAGTGCGCTTCTTGGATTTCGGCTACGGCGTTGTTGTATTTTTCGCGGCGGGTTTTGAAAATGACGTCGTTTTCGTCCACCCGAATACAGGGTTTGTTGGTGGGGATTGTGACGACGCCGAGGCGGTAGATGTCGTTAAATTCGGAGGCTTCGGTTTCGGCTGTCCCGGTCATGCCGGCGAGTTTTTCGTAGAGGCGGAAATAGTTCTGTATCGTGA
>JAISZI010000029.1 GCA_031269335.1 Puniceicoccales bacterium | reverse complement strand
TTAGTTTTTTACGGTGATATTGCCCTCGGCATCGTTGGTGTAATTTTTGGGCGAATTAGCGGAGCCAAGTTTTGCAGAAGAAAGCCGGTCCTGCACATCGTAAGTAAAGATGTCGGTTTGGAGAGAATCGGGGGCGGGGGTTTCCGAAGAGAGGACTTGTTTTCCCGATGCGTCCCGTTTTTGGGTGCCATCGTTAAGCGAGATTGCGGAGAGATTAAATTTACGCAGATCGCGCACGCGCAAACCGCCTATAGAGAGGCGCGTGTCGGGAGAAAAAGCGAGATTCGCGAAATTTTGCATCTCCCATTTATCGGGGAGCGAGTCGCCATCTTCATCAGCGGTTTCGTTTGCGGGAATTGTAAAACTAAACACGGCTTTTAGTTGACCGATGTTGGCGGCACCGGTGTGAAAAGATTGTTGCCCGGAAGTCGCCCACGGAAATTTGCCCGATGCAATTATGCCCGTTTCCGCGAGGCGAATATAGAAAAGGCGCGCAACATTTTTTAACTGGCCAAGTGTGAGTGCGGCAGTGTTTTGTGGAGACACGGGATTGCTTTGCCAGGAGGCAACAAGAGAATTGATTTGCACACCGGCGCCGCCAGCGAGTTTAGCGTTGAACTCGGCGGCAGCTTTTGTCGCGAAGTGTTTCAGTTGTCCGATGTTAGCGACGGCGTAGTCTTGCGCTGGTTTGGCAGAATTGACTACGCCGCGCTGCGTCCACCACGTCGGTCCAGCGGCGGCAAAAAGAACGCCTCCCGTCCATGAAAAAGACAGAAGGGAGAAGAGGAAAAAAGTGAGTTTTTTTATGACGTTCACGTGAAAAGACATTAGAGAAAGTTAAAGAAAAATAGAGATGAGAGAAAAACGCGGCGGATGAAAAATTAATTACTTGTGAATGCGCCCATTTCTACATCTCCCGCCGGGTGGACAAAAAGCACACCGCGCACACGGGCGGAGCCTTGCACTTCAAGTGCTTCGTTCGCGGGAACAGGCAGAGTTGGTGCTGTGTAGTTCTTTCGGGTTAGCGTAGTTTTGCCTTCTTTGGAAACGGTCACGGCGTTAACGCGGGTATTATCAGAATCGCCGTTGCCGAGTGTGAAAAGCGTGCCCGAAGGGTCGTCGGGATTATTGAAAGCACCGAGCGAAACTTGGCGATGTGCTTTTGAGGCAGTGTGAAGCCCTATTGCGACACTTCCCCATGCGCCTTGCGCTATCGTTACTTCGTTGCCGATGGCAATGGATTCGATACCGCTGCCAATAGAATCGCGTCCGAAAACAATCGCGCCCGGAGAGAGCGCTTGCGAGCGAAGCCCGATGACATTGGCGTCATATGCTCTCGCGACCGCAACATGCCCTATTGCAATCGAATTTTCCGCTTCCGCTCCTGACCATGTTCCGCTGGAAATAGCGTATCTTCCAGATGCAAGCGAATGCGAACCTATCGCCGTAGCCGCGTGCGCCGTAGCAGAAGTTTCGTTGCCAAGTGCTACGGCAACATAAGCACTGGCGTTGGAAAAACGGCCGATGGCAATCCCTTTCTCCGCAAGGGCGTAAGAATTCTCCCCGAGGGCGACGGTTCCAAAGTGTGTTGCGTTGGCAAGATATCCATGCGCAGTAGAGTAATCCCCGCTGGCAAGTGCCCCTGTGCCTACTGCGGTTCCAAAGTGTGTTGCCTTGGCAAGATGTCCATACGCAGTAGAGTAAGCGCCGCTGGCAAGTGCCCATGAGCCTACTGCGAGACTTCTCTCGCCCGATGCACGGGCAGAGTCTCCCATGGCGGTTGTGCACATTCCTTCCGCCCTTGCGTTGTAGCCATGCGCAGTAGAGTAATCCCCGCTGGAAATCGCTCCTTTCCCGACAGCGGTTGTACAAACTCCAGCAGAGGCGGAACCAAACCCCACCGCCACGGAATAATTTCCCGAAGCATTCCCTCCGCCAGCGGAATAGGTGCCGGTTGCTGCTGCTGCTGCCATTGCTGCCTCCGAGGTGGAAAATGAAACACCGGAAGTATTTTCAAAAGAGATTTTTTTATCACCGAGCCAAATGGCGGGATACTCGCCGGAGGGGTCTATAACAATGACAGGGTTGGCGGCGTCGTTAGCGCGAAAAAAGCCAAGGCGTCCAGCGGCGTCCAATCCCATCAAAGGAAACGTTTTCCCGTCGGCAGTGATGCTGTTCCAATACCAGGTTGTTCCGGGCAGAGTAGCGGTTTGGTCAATGATCTTGTCGATGCTATTATCAGAAGAAAATTCGCCGCCATAAGAAACGGCGTCAGTGCGATTTTGTGCCTCTACAACGTCATCTGCGACATCAGCGAGACGAGACGAATTTTCGCCTGCAAAAATCGGCACTATTGCGACAAGCAACAGGGTGAGAGAAACGATGCCTGCAGAAAACGCACGGAGGGAAAGAAGGAAAACACTTCGAGAAGAAAAATTTGTCATAGCAAGGCAAAGAAGAAAACGCGTGGAGCTGTGGTGCAAGAAAAAAATGGGAAGGTTTTTTGCATGATTCATTGAAAACATTTTTGGGATTCCGATTTGCGCGAATCTTTCAGAAAGCCGACCTCCGCGAATCCGGTGAAAGGCAAATGGCGTTACGTGAATTCCAGAAACGCTTGCCCTGTCGCACGGTCGGTCTGCGATTCTTTGCGCGGAGTTGGCGCAAGATTCGCTTCGCACAGTGCCAGTAACTGCGCTTCGTCTAAAATCGCGATACCCAACTCGCGTGCTTTATCAAGTTTGCTGCCCGCCTCGGCACCCACGACGACGTAGTCCGTTCTTGCGCTTACACTTCCGGTCACCCGCCCTCCCGCCGCCTCAATTTTTTCACGCGCCGCATCGCGGCTCAGCGTTGGCAAAGTGCCCGTAATCACGAAGGTCTTTCCGGCGACGATGTTACTGCCGTTTGCGTCAACGGTCTTGCCGTTTGCGCCCGCCGCACCGGCGGCGATGACAGCGTTATGGGCGGAAAAGTTCAGCCCGCCATTGCGCAGTTTTTCGATGAACTCGCAGTTCACGGGGTTTGAAAACCAAGCGATCAAACTTTGCGCGACGATCTCGCCGACACCCGTGATAACGCTTTCCATGCCAACGAGTTCCTGTCCCTTTTTTCCACACGACCGACGGCGGTAATCGGCATGTTTTGCGTTGGCAAGTGCGTCGAGCGTCTTGAAGTGCCGCGATAAGTCCTTCGCCGTTTGCATGCCCACATTCGGGATGCCGAGTGCGTGGACGAGCCGCCAAAGGTCTTGGTTCTTGCTGCGCTCAATGGCAGAGAGGAGATTTTCGGCAGACTTGGCTGCAACTTTATCCAGCGTAAGCAGTTGCTCGTGCGTAACCGCGTAAAAATCGGCGGGCGAGGCGACGAATCCTGCATCAAAAAGTGCCTTGGCAACGGCTGGACCGAGGTTCCCAATGTCCATGCATTGCTTCGACGCAAAATGGATGAGACGGCGAATCTGCTGCTCGCTTGTGGGCGCGTTGAGACGCCAAACCGCCTCGCCGTCGGGGCGGGTGGCGTTGAGACCGAGATCCGCGAGCCGCGCCGCAAAGTCGAAGGGACGTGCCGCCAAATCGCGTTTCGCGAGGACGACGCAAACGACGCGCGGGATGACTTCGCCTGCTTTTTCAACAACGACGATGTCGCCCTCGCGAATGTCCTTGCGGGCGATTTCACCGGCATTGTGCAGCGTGGCACGGGAGACGGTGGAACCGCCGAGTGCGACCGGTTCCAGCTCGGCGACGGGGGTGATTGCCCCCGTGCGCCCGATTTGCAGCGTGATGGCGCGAAGGCGGGTCTCGACTTGTTCGGGGGCGAATTTGTAAGCGACCGCCCAGTGCGGATACTTGGAACTGGACCCGGCGAGTGCTTGCTCGCGCAGCGAATCAAGTTTTACCACGGCACCATCCGTGGGATAGGCAAAACCGGCGCGCAGATGGTCAAGCTGTTGGACGGCTTCCCACGCCGATTCGGCACCAATTGCCGGTTGAAAAAACTCAGCCACGGGCATCCGCCAACGCAAGAGCGCGGCATGAAGCTCGGAAAGCGAACCAAAGGCATCCGCCGGCTCAAAAAAACCGACACCGTGGAGGACAATTTCCAATTTGCGCTCAGCGGTTTCGGCGGGGTTAAGCAGCTTAACCGTGCCGGCGGCAAGATTGCGCGGATTCGCATACAACGGGAGACCGGCGGCGGCGCGTGCAGCATTGATGCGCTGAAACTCCACGTTCGTCATGTAGATTTCCCCCCGAATTTCGATTCGTTCAGGCGCATCTTTACCCAACTGGCGCGGCAATGCGGCGATGGTGCCGACGTTGCGGGAAATGTCGTCGCCAACGACGCCGTTTCCCCGCGTAAGTGCGCGCACAAGAACACCTTTCTCATAGACAAGGCTTACCGCGAGACCATCTATTTTTGGTTCGACAACGAAGGATAGCGGTTCGCTGCTGGAAAACAGTCGTTGAAGGCGTGTCACGAAATTGAAGAACTCGTTGGGCGCGTAGGTGTTATCAAGGCTGAGCATGGGCGCAAGATGGGGGATTTTGGCGAATCCTTCGAGAGAGTCATCGCCGGGCGTATCTGGCTCACCAGCAGCCAATTCGGGGAAACGGGATAACAAGGTGCGAAGCTCGATCCGAAGCAGGTCATATTCGTAGTCGGAAATCTCCGGCGCGGCGCGGCGATAATACAACTCGTCGTGGCGCGCCAATTCCACACGCAACCACCCGACACGCGCCGCTGCGGCGGCAAAAACGACTTCTGTTTCCGATGCACTCATGGCACTTGAAATGTTGAAACAACGCGGGTGCGGCGTTTCAACCTCCAAAAAGCGCGGGTGCCTCACACAACGATTTAATTACCATGTCCGCGACGCGCTCCGCTTCGGGCGTCGGCGGTTTCAGATCGGGCACAATCACGACGCGCAACCCCGCCGCCGCCGCCGATAACGCGCCGGGCGGCGAATCCTCAAAAGCGACGCACACCGCCGGAGGCAACCCAAGTGTCTGCGTTGCAGCTATATAAATATCGGGCGCAGGCTTCCCCATCGCGACGCTCTCGCCTCCCGTCACACTGTGGAAAAAGGGCAACAACCCTGCCCTGCTCAATTTCTCGCGGGCAAGCGACTCCTGTGTCGAAGTGGCGACAGACAACGGTATTCCTTTTTCGCGCAAAAATTCCATCAGCTCGCGTGCGCCCGCCATCACGGGAACCTCCTTTTCGAGCAAGCGATTGTATTCGGCATACATCGCCGCCGAAATTGCCGCATCGGGAATTTCTCGCCCCGAATGCCTTCTCAAAACCGCGAGGCAATCCGCGTTGCGCCTCCCTATCATGTCGAGAAAAAGCGCGTCAGATACTTCCAACCCGTAGCGGCGCGCTCCAGCTTGCCACGCACGTAAACTTAATCGCTCTGTGTCCAACAACAGACCGTCCATATCAAATACCACACCTTCCACAGGACGTGTTAAAAATGTAACAGCAGACGCTCTCTTCATGTTTTATTTAACAGGCACCGTCTCTCTTCCCGTTCTGTTGTTTTTTTCCTCCTGCGGCGATTGTGACACAGAGTAACGCCCAGAAACATCCAATAAGATTCGCCATCGGCAATTGTAGGAGAACGGGCAACGAATAAGTTATCGCAATACCCGGTGTCCATAGCATCCAATTTGGCACAAGGTTTGGCATTACAATGTTTCGATACCAATTACCACGCAATGCTTTACGTGTTTCGACAAACGAAAACCTTTTTTCCTTCCACAGGTGAGAAATTGAGTTGCACGGTGCCGCTATAACAGGTGTAAATAGCAGCATGTCACACGCTGTTTTTACGGCAACAATACGCGGGTCTGACGTGTCTCCCCAAAACCACGCCTGCGCTTGGTAAAACGAATCCGTCACTATGAAAATCCCACCCCAATATAATACGCTGAATAATAAATCACTCCCTGCGTTACGCGGACGCAACACCGGCGTTGCCATACGAAATAACCACGGAATCAGCCCGCAAAAGACAGCACCCGACAACATCGTATAACAATACCCGGCACGTTGTTTAAGTTCGGCGACCGCACTCAGCCAACCGTGCACCGTTTCACTTTGAAAATACGCCACAAGCAATGCCGCCGCCGCCGCTTGAAGTATCAATCCGGGAACGAAATTGATACGGGCAGCGACCCACCCCATTCGCCACGGCGACATAGGCTGCGGCGGTGAATCGGGTAAATCTGGTGCTGCCATAAATATAAAGAATCGCGACTATCGGCATTACTCGTTCACGTGCAATACGTTCACGAATCGCTACCGCTTTCCCCGCCGTTTTCGACAATGGTCACGCTAATCAATTCGACGCGTTCCGCCGGCGACGATTTTTCACCGCCAAAACTCGCCGTAACAGGCGTATTGGCAATTTTATCCAAAACTTCATCGCCGGAGACGAGCACGCCAAACGCCGTGTAGTTGCGATCGAGAAAGGGGGCGTCTCCGTGGCAAATGAAAAATTGACTTCCCGCACTGTCAGGATGTTGCGAACGCGCCATCGAAATCACGCCGCGCTTGTGCGGGCGAGCGTTAAATTCCGCCTTTATGGTGTGCCCAGGTCCGCCCGTGCCGGGAATGCCTTTCTCGCCAATCTTGCTGTGTGGACAGCCGCCCTGAATCATGAAACCCTTCATTATCCGGTGAAACGCAGTTCCATCGTAAAAGCCCTCACGGGCGAGCGTTAGGAAATTTTCCACAGTTTTCGGGGCATCTTCTCGCCAAAAGGCGAGGGTCATTTCCCCAAGTGAAGTTTTTAAGATGGCAGTCTGTTCGTTACTCATGCTTTTTGACGTTGTTGTAGCGGTTATTTTTTACGCAGGGCAGCATTACTCGCACATTGGAGAACACAAGTAGAAAATTTTCTTGCTCCTGATGAAAAAGAAACACGATGCCCAGCGTGAAAATGAAGTGCCAGCTTTTCCTCCTACTCTTCTTGTTTTTCCCAAGTTTGTGTGTCGGATGGCATGTCGATGCGCGGCAGGTAGTTGTCGTCGCCAATGAAAATAGCACCGACTCGCTCGCCCTCGCCCGCTATTACATGCGCGCCCGCTCGATCCCCGCCGCAAATCTCATTGCCATCCCGCTTTCCAAAGATGAGGAAATCTCATGGCAAGAATTTTCCCAGACGCTTTGGAACCCTTTGCTTTCGGTTTTATTGGAGAAAAAATGGCTTGCCGGAAAAATCCTTTCCAAACAAGACCACGCCGGACGAAACCGACTTGAAATTGAACGAAATCGCATCGGCTACCTCGTGCTCTGCCACGGCGTCCCGCTCCGCATAAAAAATGACAAGGCGTTAATTAAGCGTGAAAACTTTGCAAATATCTCGTCTTCACTATCCGTCTCTGGTGCCGCAGTGGACTCCGAACTCGCTTTGATCACCACGGAAGATACCCCAGCCACCAGCCTCATTAACAATCCTTTTTATGCCAAAGATACCTTTTTAAGAAAAACTCGAAACGCCGCCCTCTCCATTTCCCGCCTCGACGGTCCCTCTCTCGCCGTTTGCCAACAGCTCGTAAATAACACTCTCCTCGCCGAAAAAACAGGTCTCGTAGGGCGCGCTTATATTGACGCTGGTGGTCCTTACCCGCAAGGCGACGCGTGGTTCCGTTCCGCCGTAAATTCCATTCGTAAACAAGGCTTCGATGTCACTTATGACGAATCTGTCTCCTTGCTCGACTACGACACTCGCGCCGACGCGCCGGCTATCTATCTGGGCTGGTATTCCGAAAAAACCGCAGGACGCTTCGGCGATCCCAAACTGCACTTTGTCCCCGGTGCCATCGCAATGCACCTCCACAGCTTTTCCGCCATCACCCTCCGCTCCGTTAAACGCGGATGGGTCGCCTCCCTTATTTCTCGCAACGCAGCCGTCTCCTTCGGCAATGTCGCCGAACCCTACCTCGGACACTGCACCCATCCCGCCCTTTTCATTTCCAGCCTATTGGAGGGAAACCAAGTCGGCGAAGCCTACTACCGGGCAACTCCCGTGTGGAGTTGGCAAGGCATCCTCATCGGCGACCCGCTATACCGACCTTTTAACGTGCCTATAAAAGAACAAATCGCCCAGCTTAAAAAAAATGACCCGCTTAAATACAACCCCGCACAACACGATTATATTATCCTCCGCTACGCCAACCTCCTCCTCGCCTCGGGAAAAACCAACGAAGCACTCGCAGAACTCGCTACCGCCATTCGCCACCACCCTTCCCTTCCCTTGCGCTTCGCACTCGCCCGCATTGCAAAACACCCCACACTCGCTTGGAGTTCCGATGATGCCACCGATACCTCCGATCCAGGTTTACTCGTCGAAATCGCCCGATACCTCAAAAAAAATGCCTCGCATCGCGATGCCCTCCGCGTCTATAAATTCATTCTCCAACATTCCGACCTTTTTCAGCGAAATCGTCGAAAACTTCTCCCGGAAGCAATCGAAACTGCCACTGCTTCCGGCGACTGGAACGCCGCGCAAAACTGGCGTAAAGAAGAATAAAATTAAATGCTTTTTTCTCTAAAAATAACCGCCATCTCCGCATCACAAATGACCTTTCGTCTTCCTAATATCCGATTCCTTATTTTCGCTTTCGCCGTTTCTTTTTTAACGCCGCAAAAATTGCCCGCCGAACGGCTCCGCGTCGCCACTTACAACGTGCAAAATTATACGCTCGAAAATCGCCGCATCGAAAGCACCGGGAAAAACATGCAAAATTATCCAAAACCGGAAAAAGAAAAAGCCGCACTGCGCCTCGTTGTTCATGCGATAAACGCGGACATACTCGCACTGCAAGAAATTGGCGGACAAGAATTTGTGAACGAGTTATGCCACGATCTTTCTCGCGAAGGCCTCCATTATCCTCATACGATTTCGCTTGAAGGTCCGGATAAAAAACGTGAGATTGCAATTCTTTCTAAAAAACCGTTTAACAAAATTATTCCCCATTCACAAATTCCGCTGCCGGCGACCGAAAAAGAAGAAAACTTCGTTTCCCGCGGTCTCCTCGGCGCCAGCTTCAAAACGCCATCCGGAATTATTCATATTTATACACTCCACCTAAAAAGCCGTTATTCACGCGATAAAGAAGACCCGAATTCCAATAAACGACGCCTCGCAGAGGCAAACGCGATAAGCAACCTCATACGCGATTCTCACGCCGCCGATCCCAATGCTCTCGTTATTTTATGCGGCGATTTTAATGATCTCCCAAACAGCACCCCGCTGCGTCGTTTCAGCGAATGGAAACGCTCCCCTCCGCTCGCCCCTCTTCCCGCCGCCGACTCTCGTGGAGAAACTTGGACATATCGTAATAAACGAAATGACTACTACTCCCGCTCGGATTATTTCTTTCTCTCTCCACCCCTAAAAAAACACCTTCGCGCCCCTGCCCGTATCGCAGATATTCCAGCAACTTTCTTCGCAAGCGAT
Source organism: Puniceicoccales bacterium (assembly GCA_031269335.1). Lineage (GTDB taxonomy): Bacteria > Verrucomicrobiota > Verrucomicrobiia > Opitutales > UBA953 > CALNBE01. Next base: position 263 of record JAISZI010000029.1, on the reverse strand, counting down.
CACCGCCCTCTCTGGGTCGATCTCGACTTGTAGAGTGTGGAGCATCCTCGCTGAACGCCTTCCTCGCTGAACTCCTTCCTCGTTTCCCCACGCCAACGGCGCATCCCCCGCGGAGGGGCACAACGTGAATAACCGCCGGTGGGGCGCGACTTCTGCAACTCCTGACTGACTTCGCCAACGCTCCTTGTAGTCGCGCCCCTCTTATTGCGCGGGCGCGGTGGGACCGGTCCCGTGAAGTTTTTCTAACGCCGCCATGCGAACAT
>JAISZI010000082.1 GCA_031269335.1 Puniceicoccales bacterium | reverse complement strand
TGGTGTATCACGTCTGCAGGCAAGGAGTCAGTGGCGTCCGGTCTCACACGGAGGAGGAAAGGGGGGAGAGAAAAGAGGGCTGATCTTCTCCCCAAAGGGGCAGCTCTAACATAGCCCAGGGCAACGCCCTGGGGGTTGGAGGGAAAGGAAAGGAAAGGAAAGGAAAGGAAAGCCCCAAAGACAGTAGTGTTTGATTTTGTGCAAGAGGGGAGTTTTACGGGTGGGTTTGCGGGTGGGTTGCTTGGTTGGGTTTGGGGGTTGGTTTGGGGGTGAAGTTTGGGTCGGTCAGGATGCGGTGGAGGAGGTGGAGGAGTTTGCGCATTACGGCGGTTAGGGCGACGCGTTTGGGTTTGCCCTTTTGGATGAGGCGGGCGTGGAAGGCTCTCAAAATGGGGTTGTGCACGATGGCGCAGCAGGCGCTCATGTAGAGGGTGTTGCGGATGTTTTTGCGTCCGCCGAAGATGTGCGGGCAGCGTTTTGTGGTGCCGCTGGTGTGCTCGTAAGGGGCGAGGCCGCAGAGGGAGACCAGGCGTTTGGGGGAGATGTTGGGTGCTTCGGGGGCGTAGGCGAGGAGGGCGCGGGCGGTGGCGGGACCGACGCATTTGACGGTGCGCATTCGCCTTTCGGCTTCGCCAAGGGCGGGGTGGGCTTCGATGTGGGCGGCGAGTTTTCGCTCAATTTTGGCGAGGGCGTTTTGCTGGAAGCGTTGTTCGCGCAGGAGTTGGCGACGGGTTTCGCCGGCGGCGTTTTCGAGGTGTGCGTCGAGTTGGGCGAGGCGGTCGACAATGAAGCGTCGGGTTTGTTCGAGGTCGCGCAGGGTGGTGTTTTCCGGTGGGGGCGGGAGTGTTTGATGGAGGGTGTTGGCGGCGGCGAACTGGGCGAGGAGGCGTGCGTCAACGGCGTCGTTTTTGATGTGCACGGCGCGTCCTTTGGCGAAGTGGCGCACGCGTGAGCCGGGGACGATGGCGAGTGGGATTTTGGCGTTGTGGAGGGCGGCGAGGACCTTGGTGGCGTAACTGCCTGACTCGCAGACGAGGAACGGGTCTGGGAGGGCTTTGCAGTGCGCGACGAGGGCGGTGATGCCGTCGAGGTTGTTGGCGAACTCGACGGGTGCGGTGGTGTCGTGGACGACGTTTTTAGTGCGCTTGTTAGTGCGCTTGTTAGTGCACTTGAAGGCGTTTTTTGCGGCGTCGCTGTTGTTGGTTGTGATGGCGCAAACGAGGGTTGACTTTCCGATGTCGAGGCCGACAAACTCGGTGTGGTTTTGGGACGTTGCGCAGGTGCTTGGTAGGATGTCTTTCATTGTTGTTAACTTACTGTTGTTAGCCATGTTACTTGGTTGCTCGGCGTTTAGGAACCTCGGCATTCTCTTCCTTATGTGCGGGTTCTTTGACCCTGTCAGTAGTTCGAGATTAGCCAGATTACCCACGGCGGTCCTGTCTTCGGGACGGGCTTTGAGCCCTTCGGGGCGGGCGGACTCGCCGAGGGTCGACGGTTGCGGATGGCCAACCGCAACCGTCACCTTCTGGCGGAGCACCGGAGAGTTTCTCCGGCGACAACCAAATGCTATTTTAGTGTCGTCAACACCAGCGCAAACGGAGGTGGACGGGGCACAGGGGGAGGCGATGGAGAGATTGAGCGAGAAGGGGAGGCTGGTGGAGGCGGGAGCGGGGACGGGGGAGGCAGGGACGCCGGTGGAGGCGGCTGGAGCAACGGGCAAGGGATCGGCGTTGGTGCCCCCGTGCGCCTCAAGAAGCGCCCCGCTCCGACGAGTTTTATGACCCATTCTCGCGGGGCGCTTCTTGGGCGTCCAAGCGTCTGGCAAATAGGTGCGTTTTCCTTCGGTCATGGAAGACATAAGGGGCGGCTCCAATTACGGCATAAGGGGTCGCCTCTTCAGGGCTATGTTTTTGTTGTTTCCGAATACCCAAGGCGCGTTGCCTTGGACCACATTAGAGCCGCCCCTTTGGATCCCCCGAAGATCGCGCATTTGTGTGAGGATCGCCGCATGGCTTCGCTCGGTGTCGTTTTCCGCTGCTTTCTTAGGGGTGGAAGAGGGTGCGTAGGGAGGAGGCGTGGAGGAGGGCGACGCAGTCGGATTCATCTTGGGTGGGGAGCCAGTGGAATTCGAGGGTGGGAAATTCTGTTTCGAGGGTGTCGTGGAGGGCGCCTGTTTCGACGAGGAGGATGCCGTTGGGGGCGAGGCGTGAGGTGGCTTGTGGGAGGAGGCGGCGGATGATGTCCATGCCGTCGGGACCGGAGATGAGTGCTTGGGTGGGTTCGTGATGAAATTCTTCTGGGAGTGTTTCTAAGAGTGATTCGGGTTCGTAGGGTGGGTTGCAGAGGATGATATCGTAGGGGGTGGCGGGGGGAGAGGGGTGGGGGCGGAGGTCGTTGAGGATATCGGCGTGGCGTGGTGTGATGCGTGATTGGAGGTTGTAGTCGGCGATGTTGAGTGTGGCGACGTCGAGGGCGTCTTGGGAGATGTCGGTGGCGTCAATGTGGGCGTTGGGGTAGGCGGCGGCGAGGAGGATGGCGAGGCAGCCGGAGCCTGTGCAGACGTCGGCGATACGGGTGATGGTGTCGGGGTTGGGTATCCATTGGTTGAGTTGGTCGGATATTATTTCGAGGAAGTAGGAGCGGGGGATGACGACGCGTGGATCGACGCGGAAGGAGAAATCGCCGAGCCATGCTTCGCCGATGATATAAGCGGCGGGTTCGCGAAGGAAGGCGCGGCGGTGGAGAATGGATTTGAGGGTTGTTTTTTCGGTGGGGGAGAGGCGGGCGTCGAGAAAGGTTTCAAAGTTTTCTGTGGGGAGGTGGAGGGCGTGGCGGAGGAGCCATGTTGCTTCGTCGTAGGCGTTGAGGGTGCTTTGTCCGAAGGCGAGTTTTTGGTGGGTAAAGAGGCTGGTGGCATACCGGAGCCAGTCGCGGATTGTCTCCATGCCGCGGGTGTCGTCGTCGTTGCCGCGGCGGGAGTTTTTTTTCGTTGGGCGGCGTGGTGGGTGGGGGTGACGCACGGGCGGGAGGGGGAGCGGGTGGGGTAATTATTATTTAAGTTGTTCGCGGGTTTGGAGGCGGAAGAGGGCTTCGGTTTGGTCTCTGATGGGGCGGTTGCCGTCAACGGCTATTTGGGCGGTGAGGATGAGGCCTTTGTTCGTGAAGGCTTCGTCGAAGACTGGCTGGACGCTTTTGGGGAGGAAGAAGCAGAAGCGGCCGTAGTCGAAGTAGGAGCGTTCGAGGTTGGTTTCGGCGCAGAAGTAGATCATGGCGGTGCGGCCGGCGTCGGGTTTGAAGATGTCGGCTTCGATGAAGACTTCGTAGCTGCAGAAGTAGTTGTTGTGTGCTGGGTATTTGGCGAAGAGGCGCACGGTGCCGCGTTCGAATTGGTTGGTGGCGGCATTTTTTAAGGTGCTGGATGCTCCGTGGTTGGTGGGAGAATTGGCAGGACTCATTGGTGGTGTGTGTTAAAGAGATTGTTGTTGTTACCGAGGTCGGCAGGGAAGGGGAGGGGAGGGGTTTTAGCAAATCAATTCATTGAATTGGGTGAAGTCGGCGTTGAGGCCGTTGGGGATGCCTTTGTTAATGACTGCGACGGCGTCGTGTGAATGGAGGGATTCGAGGTGGGCGCAGGCGACTTGGAAGTCGGCGATGCGTGGGTCGGCGTCGAGTTGTTGAAAGAGGAGGCGGGCGGCGTCTTCGACGAATTTGACGCAGGCGCCGTTTAGTTCGGCGAAGGCTTGTTCGTCTTCGCGTTTTACCATGACTTGGGTTTCGGTTTGGAGGGCGGCGAGGCAACGGGCGTGAAGGTCTTCGATGGTGAGGGTGGCGGAGGAGGGGGCGAGTTTTGCGATGATGCGGGCTTTGGAGCGTTGGGAGTGGGGGACGCCGAAAATGTTGCGGGTTTCGCGGGCGTGTTCGGACAATTCGACGGAGCAGGGGCAGGCTGAGGAGTAGATGTAGTCGAAATGGATAAAGAGGCTTTCGTGGTCGTGTTCGTCGAGGATGCCTTCGTAGGCGCATTGGTAGTATTGGTAGCCGGTGAGTTCGCTGCGGAGGCTGGTTTGGAGGAGGGGGTAGTTGAAGGAGAGGCGGAGGCGGGCGCGGGCGGCGGCGAGGTCGTTTTTGTAATGGCGGAGGATTTCGCTGAGGGTTTCCGGGGAGAAGAGGTGGTCTTTGCGGGCGTAAAATCCGCGGATGATGCGGGACATGTTGATGCCTTTGCAGCCGGCGGCGAGGGAGACTGTGCCTGTGACGGAGGTTTCGAGGAGGGCGGGTTCGCCGGAGCGGGTGCGGTAGCGCAGGGGGAGGCGGAAGTTGGAGGAGCCGACTTGGAGGATGGGGACGTTGGCACCTTGTATTTGCGAGCTGTCGGTGTTTTGCATGTCGGGCAGGCTGTCGCGGTATTCTGCGGTGACCTTGAACGTGGGGTCGTAGGTGCGCAGGGGCGCGGTCCCGGCGGCGGGGTGTTTGGAATTGGCTGAACTCAAACTCATGGCGGGTAAGGGAAACAATAATCGAAAAGCAGGGAATCCCAAAAAAGGTGGTGCACAGGCGGGGGCGGGGCACGAACGGGGATTTTAGGAGTTTTCTTCTGCGTTTAGTTGGGTAATCCTGTCCATCGTGATCATATCCCAGCCGGAGCTTGAATCTTTTGTCCATGCCACCCAGTCCCGCCCGCATGATTTTTTAGGGGTGCATCTGGCGTTTCCGCAGGGGCGGCGGGGCGTAGTTGCGAGGGCGTTTTTGCCTGATGCGGCGAGGTGTGAGCTTGTTGTTGACGGGGCTGATTGCGTGGAGATGGAACGGCTTCACGGGGACGGCTTTTTCGAGGGATTCGCCGTTGGACGCGAGGTGCCGCAGTCGTATCGGCTGCGTGTCACGGGGAATGATGGCGTGGTGCGGGAAATTTACGACGCTTACGCCTTTCCGCCTTCTCTCAATGAGGGCGAGCTGCGCCTTTTTGGGGAGGGGAGAGACCCTCTTCTTTACGAGAAATTAGGGGCGCGGGTGACGGTGTTAAGCGGTGTGCCGGGCGTAGTGTTTGCCGTTTGGGCGCCGAATGCGCGGCGTGTTTCGGTGGTGGGCGATTTCAATCGTTGGGATGGGCGTTACCAGATGATGCGAAACTTGGGGGCATCGGGCGTCTGGGAATTGTTTATTCCGGGGCTGGGCGAGGGGGTGCTTTACAAATACGAGATTCTCGGTGTGGCGGCTCCCGTGCCTTTTCTTAAGAGCGACCCGTTCGCCGTTTGCTTTGAGTCACCTCCGCATAATGCCGCCATTGTGCGTTCTTTGCCGCGTTTCCCGTGGCGCGATGCTGCGTGGGTGGAGGCGCGGGCGACGACGGATTGGGGCGGGGCGCCTGTCTCCATCTATGAAATGCACCTTGGTTCGTGGCGGCGAGTTGCAGAGGAAGGGGGGCGTCCGCTTTCTTATCGCGAAATTGCTGCGCAACTTCCGCCTTATCTGCGCGAAATGGGGTTTACGCACGTCGAGTTTCTTCCTCTTTCCGAGCACCCTTTTGATGGTTCGTGGGGCTACCAAGTCACGGGTTTTTTTGCGCCGACGCGGCGTTTCGGAGATGCCGAGGATTTTATGTTTCTTGTGGACGCGCTCCACGCCGCAGGCATCGGTGTCATTGTAGATTGGGTCCCGGCGCATTTTCCCCGCGATGCCTTTGCGCTTCCTGCCTTTGACGGCACTTGTCTCTACGAGCACGCTGATCCGCGGCAGGGTGCGCATCAAGAATGGGGCACCCTCGTCTTCAATCATGGTCGCAACGAAGTCCGTAACTTCCTTGCCGCCAGTGCTCTTGCGTGGTTTGACCGTTTCCATGTGGACGGTTTGCGAGTAGATGCTGTCGCCTCGATGCTTTACCTCGACTATTCGCGCAAAGAGGGCGAATGGGTCCCGAATAAATGGGGGGGGCGCGAGAATCTCGAATCTATCGCGTTTCTCCGTTACACGAACAGCCTCGTGCACCAACGTTTCCCCGGTGCCATTCTCATTGCCGAGGAATCTACTTCTTTCGCCGGTGTTACTCGCCCCGTGGAAGAGGGCGGTCTGGGTTTCGATCTGAAATGGAACATGGGCTGGATGCACGACTCCCTCGCCTACTTCCGTAACGATCCGCTTTTGCGCAAATACCACCACGACAAACTCACTTTCGGGATGCTTTACCAGTATTCCGAAAAATTCGTCCAAGTGTTTTCCCACGATGAGGTTGTCCACGGCAAGGCGTCGATGTTGAACAAAATGCCTCAGCCCGGCATTGCCGAGCGTGCGCGTAACCTGCGTGCATTCTACGCCTTTATGTGGGCGTGGCCGGGCAAAAAGACCCTCTTTATGGGGTGCGAATTTGGACAATACTCCGAGTGGAACCATGCCCAGAGCCTCGACTGGCACCTTCTCCAATATATTGACCACGAAGGCATTCGCCGCGTCGTGCGCGACCTCAACAAGCTCTATTGCGCCGACGCCGCCCTTGCCGCAACCGAACAACACCCCGCCGGCTTCGAGTGGGTAGATGTCAATGACGCCGCCGAGAGTGTGCTCGCCTTCCTGCGCTGTTCCGCTGACGCTTCTCTGTGCTGGCTCGTTGTTTGCAACTTCACCCCGGTCGAGCGCACCCGCCGTTTCGGCGTTCCCCACGAGGGCGAATGGCGCGAGGTGTTGAACACCGACGCCCTGGAATACGGCGGGAGTGGCAATGGCAACCTCGGCGGCGTCATTGCGCACGCAAGGTGTGGTAGCCACGGACGCCCCCATTCTGTCCAAATTCGTTTGCCGGGCATGAGCACGATCATCTTCCGCCATCAGCGGTAAGCAGCCCCGGTGCTCCGCCTATTTTACAGAGAAAAAAAGACCAAGGGTGCTGTAAGCCGGATTCTGTTCCGCCCCTGAAAAAAACAGCGGCGGCTGCATTCATTCCTCTAACCATTAACTTTCGTTAATGGTTTCGCCTCACGGCGATGCAACATACCCGGAAGCATGGGACGGGCAGCCCGCTTCCCTATTTTGTCTTGCACTGGATTGGGTTTTTCCTGCCAACACCGTTACCGCTGTTGCGGTGGGCTTTTACCCCACCTTTTCACCCGTTCCGGCGGACGCAATGCCACACCGGTGGTTTGTTTTCTGTGACACTTTCCGTCGCCAGCCCTTGACGACTGACGCCCGCGCTTTCACACGGAATCCTGCCCTGTAGTGTCCGGACTTTCCTCTCGGTTCTCACCGAGCGAATGCACGCACCCTTGGTCGAGACACACGCAATCCTCTTCTTCCCGACCGGACAAGAGTGAAATCGTAGCCGTTCGTTGGCTGTTGAATTGCGGTTAATGCCTTGTAGGATCGCGCACATGGAAGAACCCAATTTATCCGGTGACGTGTGGGCGTTTGACGTGGGCAAAGGATCGCTGGGCGAAGTCGTCCGCGACGGGTTGCAATTTCGTCACGCCGAAAGCTGGTTGATCCCCGAAGAGCTTGCCCGGCGGGGACCGGCGCGGACGTCGGGAACTCCGGCGAGTCGGTATCGTGCGTGGCGCACACGCGAAGCGCACTTGGCGCGTGAAAACAGGCTGCGTGAAGTGTTGGCAAAGGCTGGTGTTAAGGTGTTGCAACCCAAGCAGATCGAGCGCGATGGAGCAAAATGGAAGGTTGTGAATCCGGGGGACGCGGAGCTTACGCGTGAATTCCCAGAAAAAGGCGACAATACCTGTTACACAAGCTGTCTGCTGCGCATCAAATTGCTGCGCGGCGAAAAGCTGGAAGGCTGGCAGATTTACAAGGCTCTGCACTCGGCTATCCAGCGACGCGGTTATGATGAAAAGGTGCCGTGGAAACGCAAAACCAGTGAGAGAAAAGAGGATAAGGACGAAGAAGGCGAAACCAAGCAGCGCGTTGCCAATTACCAAGCCCAGCTCGAAGCATTGGCACCCGGTCAGACACAGTATCATTTTCCCTGTTACTTTGATGCCTACCGCCTGGGTTTGTGGAATCCGCAAAAACCCGCCGAAATGCTCTTGCGCATTGATCATACTGCCAAGCCCGCCCGCAATCGCGATGGTTCCGACATTCCGGCTCTCGTCGCTCCGCGCGAGCTGGTGATTGCGGAAACCCGTGCGTTGATCGAGTCCGCTGCGAAACAATTTCCCAAACTCGCTGGCGAAGCCGATTACATTTTGCACGGTCCAGGTGGAAAGGCATACGCGTCCTACGATCCGCAGTTGCGCAAACAATATGGACTGCGCGAGGGCGGCGCAGGCGACTGGCTCGGCATACTTGGGCAAAAGGTGCCGCGTTTCGACAACCGCATCATCGCTAAATGCGCACTCATGCCACGCTTCAATGTGTGTAAGGCGGAGATTCGTCGCGATGCCGCCGGAAAACCGTATCCTGATTCGCTGTTGGTCTCTGAAGTAACGTTTCTGCTGAAACTGAAAAACACACAGGTCACGCCGGACGACAAGGCGATCCGAAAACTTACGGCTGAAGAAATACGGAGCATTTTTGACGATCCGAAGCGCGAAGCCGAAAAATTCAGCTTTACGGAGAAACAGTGGAAAAAGAAATGCCTTGCTCTTGGTGTCCAGCCCGCACCCGGTTACGAGAAAATCGACGCACCGAAAACCGGAGGACGCAGCCGCTTTTGTCGTCCGGCGCTCAAGATATTGCGTGAACTGATACTGTCGGGCGATTCGCCTTTGACCTTGCACACGCGCGAACTGAAAAAAATCGCTGGAAACAGAAATCCGCAAAAAAGTCTCGTCGAGAGCGATCTCTATTTTCTGAAGCAGATGGGCGATTCGTGGGAAAACCTCTACATTCCCGACCAACAGCACGACGCGCTTCTGCGGCTGCGGGAAGAAGCCGGGCGTGATGCCGCCATTCGCGCACTCATCGGCTCGGTCAATGCCCCGATTGTCCGGCACCGTCTGGAAACATTTTGGAAGCGGCTCGTGGCGTTAGACCAAAAATTCGGCACCCCGGCGGAAGTGGTTCTGGAATTCGTTCGGGAGGATTTCATGGGTGAGAAAGCGAAAATTAAGTTAAGAGAATTTCAAAAAGATCGCGAGAAAGCCCGCAAGGAGGCGCGGGAACAGGCTGACAAGGCGGGTGCCACCGGCAGGGCGGCGGCGCTGAAATATGAACTCCTAAAACAACAGGGTGGAATATGTCTTTACACTGACGACGGCCTCGGCGCGACCAGCCTGGATGAATTGGAAATCGAACACATTGTCCCTCGCGGACAGGGTGGCCCGGACGCCGTTGTTAACTACGTCGTCACCAAACGCGCGACCAACGACATCAAGGGAGATCGCACCCCCCACCAATGGCTCGCTGCAAACGGCGCCGTGTCGTGGGATGCGTATGTGAAACGCGTGGAAAAATGCGCGACGGCCATTGGTCGCAAAAAGGTATTGCTGCTCACTTCGCCTGACGCGCCCGAATTGGTCAGCCGCTACACGGCACTGGCTGAGACCGCGTGGATAGCTAAACTCTCGCAAACACTCGTTGCGCTCTATTTCGGCTGGCCGATCAACAGCCAGACTGGTGAGCGCCGCATCACAATCGTGAGCGGCGGCGTGATTGCGCGCGTGCGGCGGCAGTATAAACTCAACAGCATTCTCGCGCCATGTCCCGCCGATGAAGATCCCCGTGAGTGGGAGGAGAAATGTGATAAAAACCGTTCCGACAAACGCCACCATGCCCTTGACGCAATGGTGCTCAGCTTCATTCCCGGCTGGGTGCGCGACAAAAATAAAGCAGGATTCTTCCGCCTGCCCAACGGCGTGACACGGGTGACTTTTAAAGATGCAATTGGCAAGGTGATACCAGCCCCCTTGGCATATGAAAAACCAGTTCTGGCGGATACTGCTTACGGCTTGAGAGAAAACCCGGATGGCGGAAAGAAGGTTATTATTCAAAGAGTAATGCTAAGGGCTTTATCGCAAAAACAAGTGGCCCCTGGAAAAACAGTTTTCGACTTGGATTATTTGCGTAAGCAGACCGAAGACATTCTTGACCTGCAAATCAGGAGGCAAATTTCTAATTTTGTTCAAGAAGACATAACCTATGCTGACTGGACGAAATATTGTGATGAAATCTGTCTGCGCCGCCGCGACGGCACGGATGGGGCGCGAATCAAGAGGGTTACCGTGGCTGTAGGCGAACCCGCTGAATATAAAGAAATGTCCAAGGACGGGACTGGAATCTACCGCAAAGCGAAAAAATCACACTGCGGACAATATGTTTTTTATGACACGAATGACAAAGTGGGTGTCCGTCCTGTGTATGCATTTGAATCGCCATATCAGGTTCGCAATTCTCTGACAGAGAAAGGGTTTAAGCCCGTGGCATTTCTTCAAAGCGGATGCTTGATTGAAATCAAAGCACAAGTGGCACATGCCGTGCACCCCTTGCCTCCAGGGGTTTATCAACTGAACACGATCATCGTGCGCAGCCGCCAAGTAAAACTCACTACGCAAGAGGGGATCACCTACAAACCAAAACCCAAAGAGGGTGAGCGTGTTATTCCCAAGTATCCATTGGAGGAGCTTTTGAAGGCGGGCATGCGCCGGATAAACAACAAGAAATCATCATGAGTTACCACGTCCTCCACGTTCTCCAACCCTTTTGCACCCTCGCCAAAGAGCGCGGATTCATCGTTTGCCGTGGGCAAGACAATACGGAGAAAAAACTTCCGCACGAGGACATCCGCGCCGTCATCATCGCCGCACGCGGGGTGAACATGTCGGCATCGTTTGTCAGCGCGATTCTCGAAAGCGACGCGGTTGTTTTGCACTGTGACGAATCTTACCGACCATGCGGCATCACGACGGCATTGCCACGTGTTGTGGACAGAGCCGCATTTCTGCGCCAAGCCAGTCGACCCAAACGTCTCAACGACGGATTGTGGGGGGCATTGCTTCGCGGGAAAACTGTCAATCAGCAGCGCGTGCTTGAGGCAAAAGATTGTCCGAGTCCACATCTCGCCTACGCGCTCAATGCCGGCAAGCCGCTCGACGAGGGCAATTGTGCACGTCGATACTGGCAGCTTTATTTCCCGGCAATCGGCTGGATTTCCACGAAACGGGAGCGCAAGGAGGATTCCCCGCCCAACCAGATGCTCAATTACGGCTACGCCGTACTTTCCGCACTCTGTCATCGCAGCCTGCTCATCCACGGACTTTCACCGCAACTCGGCGTCAAACACTCCACCCGCTACAAAGCTGACCCGCTCGTTTACGACCTGATGGAGCCGTTTCGCCCGATTGTGGATTTGATGCTCGCCGAATTCATGGTAAGCGCGGACATCTCGTTTCGCGCATGGGCACAAAAAGTCGGGCAAGAACTGCGTGAACGCCGGGTGCATCACGAACGTTATACGCTCAAACTCATGGACGCAATTGACACCTCCGCCAGCTCAATGGCGCGAAGTTATGCGGAAAACACGACAAAAACCTTCTGGGTGCCAACGCTCTGAAAAAAAGAGTCCCTTTCGTATGGGTTGGATCATGGTCATGTTCGATTTGCCCGTGATGACGGACGGAGAACGGAAAGCTGCTTCACAATTTCGGAAGCAACTTCTTGATACCGGCTATCTTATGATCCAGTTTTCCGTGTATGCACGCCCTTGCGTCAGCTACGAATCCATGGACACGCAAATACGTAATCTGGAAAAAATCGTGCCAGCCGCAGGCAACGTGCGGGTAATGTTTTTCACCGACCAGCAATGGGCACGGTCTTACACCGTGACGGGACCAAACTACGAACAGGGGAACCGATCAGTTGCCCCCAAAATGCCGCGACAAATTGAATTTTGGGAATAAAAAGTGCCGTCCGGACGTACCAGGCAGAGGTCCGAACGGCACCATATCAGTTAAGACTTCACCCCCCGGAGAGTTCCGTCTTGAAGCTAAGCTGTTAAAAAATAACAAAGAACGCAACTCCTATCTTGCCGAACTTCTCCGGGGGGTGAAGTCGAAACTGCGCTGGGTCGCGGTCTCTGGCGTGGCCGATCTTGCCGAACTTCTCCGGGGGGTGAAGTCGAAACTAGATAACAGTTGTCGCAAATCCCATCTGTTATCTTGCCGAACTTCTCCGGGGGGTGAAGTCGAAACCGGATGAAAGATGTGAGCGCACTAACGCGCATCTTGCCGAACTTCTCCGGGGGGTTCAGTGGAAACGGGTTTTCGGCAATGAGTTGTTCGGCGGATTATCTTGCCGAACTTCTCCGGGGGGTGAAGTCGAAACGGCGCGTTGCGCTTGGACTCTACCCACAGCATCTTGCCGAACTTCTCCGGGGGGTGAAGTCGAAACCCCCAGTAAAGAGAGTCTTCGGGGGTAGGGATCTTGCCGAACTTCTCCGGGGGGTGAA
>JAISZI010000046.1 GCA_031269335.1 Puniceicoccales bacterium | reverse complement strand
CTCCTATACATGCGATTTTCATAAAAAACTCCGTTGCTTAAAGATTAATGTTTTACCTGATCCGCAATCACTTTTTCAAGAAGCGGACGCAACTCTTCCGTGCCCGCGTCCGTGAGATGATTATCGTCCAGATAAAAAAACTTTCTCCCGTCCGCGTAGCGCAGCGAGCCGTTCGTATTGAGAAATGCAAAATGCGATCGGACAACTATTAAATTAGGATTTTTTGCGGCGACGCGCTCCGCTGCCGCATGGATACTCGCGTGCGCCGAATCCGCCCATGCGTCGGGATAAAAAACGGGCAGACGCCCGTCTGGCTTTTGTAGAAGACTTGCAATCGCCCGAAAATTCATCCTACTGCCGACGGGAGAGACCGGTGCCTGCGTGACAAAAACCACCTTTGTCCCAAGCGGGCGCATTTTCTGTAAAAACGTCTCAAACTGCTGCTCAAACGGCGCAACATTCCCCTTGTTCCAAACATACCATCTATCCCAGCGCTCAATGAGAAATAATATATCGGGACGCCATTCTTTTATAAAACGCATTCGGTATTTGTCAAACTCTTTTATAGCCTTTATCCGCTCCTCCGGCAACATGGGGCTTGTCAATTCGAAAGGCGGCTCTGTTGACCTGTTAAAAAACGCCACAGGCACCCCTTTTCCAAACACACTTCGTCTATAACCCGCGCATACATATCCGCGTGCGAACTGCCGGAAAGAACCACCCGCGGCACTCGCCCGCCTCCATGAAGACGCAACAAACCACCGCCTTCCAAAATCGCTTCGTTCGCTTTCCGCAGCGGCTCTTTATACCCCACGTCATACGTGGTGATTTCCTCTGGAATATGGAAAGAAATCTTTTTCGTTTTTTGAGGTGACCTAAACGAATAATATCCACCGGAAACCGTCACAGGATCAAACTGCGGAAATGTGCGAAACGGGCGATTCCCAAGATAAATACAACACGCAACCGCGCCCGCAAACCCCGCGCCAATCAAAGCAAGACGCTTCCCGCGTCCGACACCACGCCTGCGAAGCGGTCGTTCCACACACCAATAAGCCGCCGTCCCCGCAAAAATACTCGCTACGCCCCCGCAAACCGCCCCCGTAATATGCGAGTAACCATGAAGTTCCGCTTGTAGTTTTCCAAATATAATGAGCGGCCAGTGCCAAAGATAAAGAGAATAGGAAACACGCCCGATGCCCCGAAAAGGCATCGTCGCGAGAAGGCGGGAAAACGACGACTCGCCTAACATGACCGAAAATAATACAAACGCAGAACCAGCTACGGGAAACAGCACCACCCAGCCGGGAAATTTCATTTCTCCAGAGAGGAAAAAGAAAGAAGCTAAAATCAATGCGCACCCGCCCCATCCCAAAAGTTCACATTTTACACGAGATAATTTCCGCACAATGGGAGAATAGTTGTAAATGCTGATTCCAGACGCCGCGAGTGCGGAACCCAAAAGCAACTCCCAAACACGTGTTGGCAGTAAATAAAAAGTGGCTGCGGCACGGTTGTAACTCCCCCAAAGACAAAGTCCGAGACTCAACACCGTCGCGAGAACGATAAACTTGCGAATTTTTGGAAAACAAAAATGCACCCCTATAACAAGCGCGAACGGAAATAAAAGATAATACTGCTCCTCTATGGCAAGCGACCAAAAATGCGTCAAAAACGCCCAGTCCGACGTCCCCGCCCAATACCCTCCGTGGCGCACCCAAGTATAGACATTGGAAAGATTGAAAAGCGTCCACAACCCGTGCTTCGCTGTGAAAACCTCAAGTCCCGCCGGAAGAAAAAACGCCAGCAAAAAAAGCGTCGCGACCAAAGTCACAATGGCGTTGGGAAGAAGGCGTTGAATCCGCCTCAAATAAAATTCTTTGAACGAAAAACACCGTGCCTTTATGTCATGCAAAATTATCGAAGTGATGAGGAGACCGGAAAGGACGAAGAAAACATCCACCCCCGTGAACCCCCCCGGCAACAGCGGCGGATAAATATGAAACAGGATGACGCCTGTAACCGCGATGGCGCGCAGCCCGTCCAACGCCGGAATTTGGGCGTGCTCAGCAGCCCCAGTTCCCTTCGCCGCAGCCTCGTGAGGTGCGTCTGTGTTCGCAAGTTCTGTTTTTTCCAGCATGTTTGACATGTTTAAAAGTTTGTGTAGGTCAAAGCATCTTCCCCTGCAAGGGAAATTTTGCACAACCGACAAAGAAATGTGCGAAACGAGTGCCGACGACGGACACCGCCTCTCCCCATCGGAAACAGGGGCACGCACCAAAAATTTCCCGCCGAATGAAAGTGCCGAAGGGACATTGGAGCCGAGGTTTCATTAAAAAACGCCATGCGTTATTTACCGTTTTGGCGACGGACATATTCATTTTTCAAGTGATCGTAGCTCCCTAAATTGAAATTTATTATTTTTTGAAGCCTGTTCCAGGTGAACAATTCTTCGCTCCGCGTGATATCCCAAAGCAAACTCAAGTACTTCGCCAAAGCCGGGTCTTTTATCTTGTTTTCTCCAGTCTGAATAGATTCCTGATAGCCCTCTGGAATATTGCGGTGAAGATGCCCAACCTTCCAGTCTTTACCCCGTTTCGCTGGCAAACGGGAAAGTAGCGGGTCTCCCAGCCCAATTGTGTCGCTAATATAAAATTCCCCTGCAAGGTTGACCATGATAAACCCGAACGCAAGTTTTGGTGCTCTCAATACTTTTCCTCTATTTTGCGTCTTTTTCAGGGCGTCAAATGTTTCAAACGCAGACCTGTATTGATTTTCTTTGATCTCCCAGTTTTCCCTAACAATTGGCTTGAGCATTACTGTTTTAATAAAATCACTCTCGATCTGCTTTTTAAAAAGTTTTCCCTTGTTAAAAAACATCGAAGTCGCCGGAAAATAAAAAGCCCTCTCATCGATTGGTAACCAACTGAAACTAAAAACACCTTGAGTCCTTCGGAAAATTCCGCTTCCCATCTCGAAATTCCTCGTGCCGCCCGGGAAAAAAACTCCGATTGCACAAACTGTAAAAAGAAACACCAGTTGTTTCGGGACACGTAGTAGGGCGATCCCGCTTTTTCGCTCCAAGAGCGCACTCTTTTCTTCTTCTCCCGCGCTGGAAAATTGTGTGAGTCTAAACAGAGAAAATATCGTGATGAAAAACAAAACTGTGAAGTGACGCCCCCGCATAAAATCTCCGCCGATGTGCAAAAGGTAAACGAAATATAACAGAATACCGCAAGCGACAATTCGCCCTTTTGCATTTTCTGTGCTCACGGAGAAAAGAAGAAACGAAACGGGGAGCAACAAAACAAGCGGGTCGCTCAAAAAAGAACCAATATAGTATCCGATGCCGTGTACCCAGTATTCGCTTCGCGGAATCCCTGTCGCCAGCTTTGCATAGGCGGTGTTTGGAAACGGGAACCCATAATAAACGATGGAAAACAATTCCCATAGGAAAAAGGGCACCATTCCCAGTGCCATGAACACCATCGCTTTTGGCAAAGAAACTTTTTCACGCTTCGCTAACATAAACACCAGCAATGGAAAAAGAAACAGCCCGTTGTCCATGCGCGTCATCAAAATCAGACCGCCGATAAAAGAGGATAAAACCAATTTTTGCGGCGAAAATTTTTCATTTCCCCAAAAAACATGCAGGAGAATTGAGAATAATAAAAACAGCAGTGGATTTTCGAGTCCGGACGTCGTAAAAGAAACAAACGAAGTGCTGAATACAAGTGCCATGGTCACGAGAACTGCCTGATAATTATTCCTGCACGAGGACCTCAATAAAAGCACAAACGCCGAGATGGAATAGGCGGCACACAGTAAAAGCGAGGTCAAATACATGTTTCCAAAAACTTTGTAGAAACAACCAATGATAATTGTGTGCAAGGGGCAGGTCGAAGCGTTAACGCGCTCGCCGACATTGTAAACTAACCCATTGCCATTGGCAAAGTTTAGCGACATCTTGTGGCTGTGGTAGGCGTCGTCGCACTGCCATGCTAAAAGAATCACAACCAAGGAGAAAAACAAAACACAAGCCGTGCGTATCTTGTTGGTAACGAAAAAGTTACCCCCCTCCCCAGATGACGTAACTATTTGGTTATCCGTTGGTTGCACAAGCGATCCAGCAGATTTGGTTTTATTGTAGTTTTCTATTTTGTCGTTGTCGAGTAGGGACATAAAGGTTTTTTTGTTGAAGGTTATAGGAGGGGAAAAATCGCGTAAGTCCGTGTTACACAATAATTTTATTAACTAATTCCCGTTGGGCATTGTGCCAAGCCACGGTGTGGCGTAGTCCTTCTTGCCATGAAACACGAGGAGTCCAGCCCAAGAGTCGCTTTGCTTTGGAAACATCTGCCGCCGTTACACTCATGTCCGCCGCATGGAATGGGCGCGAAAGGCGGAGGGCATTTTTCCCAAGTTCGTTTTCGATAAACGCTATTACAGCGTTGAGCGGAACGGGTTCGCCGCCTCCCCCCAAATTGATAATTTCACAACCGACAGGAGTCTCTGCCGCGAGAACAGTGCCCCGCGCAATATCGTCAAGGTATGTAAAATCCCGCGTCTGCGCGCCGTCACCAAAAATTTCCAGGGGAGTCCCTTCATCAATCCCTTTAATAAAACGGAAAATGCACATATCTGGACGCCCCGCCGGACCGAACACGGTGAAATAGCGCAAAATGGAGAGGTCGATTTTATAGAGATTATGGTAGGTTATTGCCAGCGTCTCGGCGGCTTTTTTTGTGGCTGCGTAGGGAGAAAGCGGGCTGTTGGCAGGAAAATCCTCCGTGAACGGTGGTTTCTGTCCGGCATACAGGGAGGAGGTTGAGGCAAGAACAAATTTTTTTACATTATTTCGCCGGGACAATTCCAATAAATTCAGGGTTCCTATTGCGTTTGTCGTCATATAGACAAAGGGATTCTCTACGCTGGCGCGAACACCCGCGCGCGCTGCAAGGTTTATGACGGCATCGAAGGAGTGTTTCTGAAAAAGTTTTTCTAATGCCGCTATGTCCTCAATATCGTTTTGATAAAAAAGGAAATTTTTGGCGGAACGGCTGATTTCTCGCAAACGAAAAATCTTCAAGCGCGTGTCGTATGCGCTGTTAACATTATCTACTCCAACGACAAAATGACCCTTCGCCAAAAGCTGTTCCGCGACTTTTGCACCGATAAAACCAGCCGTTCCCGCAAGTAAAAAGACAGACATTTCACACCTCTTTTTTTGGTTCTAACGCCCTCCTGTTAAAATTTTTGCAGCACTGGGCGAAAAATGCCGCAAAAAAGCAAAAACTCCAAGCGTCGCTCCGATGAGGAGAAGCGCCTCTGTGAAAAAGCAAATGGCGGAGGCGGCATCCAAAGAAATTGCCACTTTCAAATAGTCGAATAGCGGTCTAAAAATCCATTTTTCTAAAGGCAACGTCAGCCATGGCTGGTGAAAGGCGAATAAGAAAAAACTTGCCGACGATAAAAAAGGGTTTTCCCGTATCTTTCCACGGGACAAGAAGAGTGCCGTCAAATTCGCGAAGAAAATAATACCAACGACAAGACCGATGCGGTGGATAAAAAAGCCATATTTCCAGCTATGGTGCATCGAAAGCAATTCGATGGCGACTAAAAGCGGGTATCCCCAAAACACTGCTTTGCGCAGGCGGTCAAATGCTACGGTGAATAATTGTTTGTTCACGGAAAACCACGCACCGAAAGAAAAGAAAAAAAGTGCGATGTCCCACCAGCCCAGAGCGATCTCAAATTTTCCTTGAAGCAAAGGAGCAAAAAGCCATACAATCCCCGTCAACACGACCCACCCCACTTTTAATTTTTGTAATGCTTTGTAAATAAGCGGAGAGAGCAGAACCAAAACCATTAAATCGCGAATAAACCAAAATTGACCGATGAGTGGAAACGTTGCGCCGGAACCGTCGTTGTAGGGATAAAATAAGCGCGCACTCCAAAAAGCACCCGCCATATATTCCAGAGTATAAGGTTCCGCTTTTTGCAAAAATTGCGCCGTGAACGGAAACTGATAAACAGCGTAATAAAATATAAGCCATGCCGTCGTCCAGAGCAAATAAGGGAGGAGGAGAGTCCGCGTGCGCCCGCAGATTTTTCGCAAATAAACATCCTTGTCAAAGTGCCCCCCGTGGAAAAACAAGAAGCCCGAGATAAAAAAGAAAAATGGCACGCCCACGCAGGCGATTATCCGTGCGAGAAAAGAGTGCACGGGAAAAAACCAGCCGTTTTCAAAATAGGGAAAATTGATGTGTGTCAGAAGCACGCCCGCCATCAGCGGAAAACGCAAAAAGGCAATGACTTGGGATTGTAATTTTTCAGCTTCCATTGGCAGTGCGTTTAGTGTTTTGGGCACGGGAACCAACGCTGTGCCCGCCAGTGATTATGCGGGTGAAAACGGGGAAATAACTTCGCATCACGGCATAAAGACCGAGAGTTATGCCCAGTACGGCGAATAAAAAAGCGAAATAACAAGCAGTGAGCGCGAGGTCACTTTGGGGATTGAGCGGCTTCAACGCGAATTTCTCTAAAAAAAGAAGAAGACCCGGACCGTGCGCCGCGAAAACAAAAAAACTCGCGGCGGGGAGAAAGGAGTTGTTTCCGATTTTTCCACGATGCAAAAAGAGAGCGGATAAGTTCACAAAAAATAATATCCCGGCAATAATGCCGCTGCGGTGGACAAGCTCACCGATGTCAAATTCGCTTCCGCCAAGAGAAAATCCGACACCCCGCCCACGCAAAAACAAATCCGCTATCACTAATGCCGGATAGACAATAAAAGAGAAAATGCGCAATTTTTCAAATTCTGCCATGAACACTTTTTTGTTCACGGAAAACCATGCGCCAAAGGAAAAAAAGAAAAACGCCCAGTGGCTCAGCCCTCTGTCTCCGACAAAGGGGATTCGTAAATCGAGCCACCAGCATACTCCGCAAAAAAGAACAAAAAACAGTTTAAGATTTTTGAGGCAAAAATAAAACGCCGGAGTGCAGAGCGTAACCACCATTAAATCGCGAATGAACCAGAACTGTCCGACAAACGGATACATAGCACCGTTGTCTTCCTCGCATGCCCAATACGCACGCGCAATAAAATCGAAATTATAGACTATCCCCGGTTCTCGTCCGATAAAACCGGTCTGAATAAGTGCGTACTTTCCAACAAGCCACGCGCTTATCCAAAAAACATAAGGAACGAACAAACTGGATGTCCGTCGCCGTAGTTTTTCATAATAAACTTGTCTTCCGAAATTTGTTTTGTAGAAAAACAAATAACCGGCGATAAAAAAGAAAAGCGGCACGGATACATGGGCGAGTATTTTGGAAAACAACGTTTCGATGCCCCAAAACAGACCGGATGTTTCGTGTGGGCGGACGCGTGTGTGCTGCAAGACCACTCCGACAATGAGCGGAAATCGCAGAAAATCAATAAGTTTAGATTGTTGTTTTTCGGCATCCACAAGAGCTTC
Source organism: Puniceicoccales bacterium (assembly GCA_031269335.1). GTDB lineage: Bacteria > Verrucomicrobiota > Verrucomicrobiia > Opitutales > UBA953 > CALNBE01. The sequence goes on along the minus strand of JAISZI010000046.1, from coordinate 72,382 downwards.
TCGCGTTTTCTTTTGCAATTATAGTGCCCCAGTTTGCGTTTCTGGATTTTCGGGGATGGTGAGTTTTTTTCTCTGTGGCGCGATTCCCAATCTGGCGGCTATAACGACCGTAAAACCAAGCATACAGAGAAGCGGCATAGAGTAATTGAGAAAATCCATAGAAGCGTGTCCCACGAAGAGAAGAACAGCGCACACTGGCGGGAGCACCGCAGGTGTCCAACGTTTTATATTGCGAAGAAACCAAGCGGCGACACCGAGAAATGCCAGCGCGACAAAAGAGAAGCCGACGATTCCCCATTCGGATAGCATTTGCAGCCAATCGCAATGTGCGTAATTTGCACGCATTTCTGGATGGTCGCGAAACTCTGGCTCGCGGTGGAAAAAGTGTGGAGAAACCCAGCGGTATGAACCCGCACCCCATCCTGTGGCGAGGTATTTCCCATCTCCGGCGTTAATCATTTGCCAAGTCGCTCGCCGCATCGGTGCGCGATCATCCAATGTTTTACTTTCAATACGCTGGAGTTTGTGGGTGAGTTTTGCCTCTACTTGTGAAAGGTCGGAGGTCGTGTAAAAAACGAATGCAAGTGCCGCGATAAGGATGGAAACTATAGTCCCTCCGAGAATGATATTTCGGTCTGTGCCCCTGCGAATCAGACTCCATAAGATAGCGGCTGGCGTTACTACAAGCAACAGTATGGAAGTCGTGAGCATAGAACCAAAACTCAGCGTGCAAATGGTGCCCAAAACGAGGCAACCAGCAAGAGCGGCGCAAAGGAGATGTGGACCGCTGCGCACACCGTGTTCCGCCGTTTTTTCCCAGTGCCAAAGTGCCAATGCTACGGCGACAGCAAACGCGAGAGATAGCCAAGCACCGGCGTGATTTTGGTAAAGAAATGTTGCAAAAAACGATGTATCTTCATCGGTATATCTGCCTAAAAGCGTTTTTTCGCGACCGAGGCGCATGGTCGCACCCCAGGCGGCAAGTCCCACGGCCCCAAGGAGAACCGTCCATGCGATTCCGGCGAAAATGCGACGCGAACGCACACCTGCCCAAAGTGCGCAGAGAAACAACCAAGGGGCACCGAAAATGAGCATTTGTCGGAAAGCGTTCATGCCGCCAGGCGAGGATTCTAAGTCAAACGGGGTGTCAACGCCCGTTGGCAAACCGGTGTAATGGGGAATGGTAAACATCCTGAAATCTTGATAGCGAACCCGTGGACGCCAACTCGGGTTCAGCCCTTGTATAAGCATAAGTATCAACAAAAGAAGTCCTGCCCAGAACACGGGAAAACGCACCAGTGTCCGCAGCGATTGTGCGATTATTTTCAAGGCACCTTTTTCAAATAATGGGAAAAATAAAAACAGAAATGTGGCACCGGCGAGACCCAGCACGATCCATTGTGCCTGCAAGGGAACAGAGGCGAAAGCTCCTGCCGAAACAAGCAATGTTAATGTGGCAAAAAAAGCGATTATTTTCTCCCTCGTTGTGATTCTACGGAAGAGCCTTTTTTCGGTGTTTGCGCTGTGAAAAAATTCCTCTGCGCTGCCGCTATCCATTTCCGTTTCTTTCCGGCGGTGTGGTCTGCGCAGAAGATCGTTGTTATCGCTGTTTTTTAATCTTTCTCCGCCGCCGTCGGTCTTTGAACGATGGCGGCGGTGACGGTGCGTTTCCGTTTCGCCAGAATGATGGCGGTGCGAGTGGTGTTGTCGTGCGAAACGAGATTCCCTTTGAGTGCTTTCCTCGTTCATTTTATCCTTTCTTATCGTTGGGCTTTCCTTTTTCGTTTCTTGGAATTCGTTCGTTTCTTTATCAAGCAGATCAGCCGAGGAAAATTTGCCGCTGCACAATATAGACCAGGACACCGGCAAAATAACCTATCAAAGCGAGCCACGATATTTTTTTAAGATACCAGATGAAGTCTATTTTTTCCATTCCCATGACGGCGACGCCCGCCGCTGAACCGATGATGAGAATACTTCCGCCCGTGCCTGCGGCATAAGCGAGAAACGACCAGAAATAGTGGTCGACTTGAAAGGAATACATGCCCATTGCTCCAGCGACTAATGGCACGTTATCAACAATGGAAGAGAGAACGCCAATGATGCTGACAATTAGATAATTTTTCCCCGGTTCTCCACATGGAATTTTATCTATTTCTGCCGAAAGTAATCCCAGCTGCCCGCAAGTTTGCAATGCGTTGACAGCCATTAAAATACCGAGGAAGAAAAGGATGCTTGACGTATCGATACGCGTCAGGATATTGTTAACGGAAAGCCGGTTAAAATCTTCTTCGGAGCGTCCTCTGTGCATGAAACCGGTGACAATCCAGAGAAGCCCCACCCCACCGAGCATACCAAGATAGGGAGGAAGGTGTGTAATTGACTTAAAAACTGGTACGAACAATAACGCGCCTACACCGAGTATAAACACGAGGTTGCGCTCCCATTTTTCAATCTCAATTTCGCCAACTGTGTCCGTCTCTGCTTCGGGGCGGGTGATTGTTCCTTTCAACACAAAAGAGAGAATCGCTAACGGCACGACAAGCGAAGCGACGCTGGCAAGAAAAGTTTTTTCTATGATGTGTAATGCTGTCACTTTTCCGGCGACCCAGAGCATGATGGTCGTCACATCGCCGATGGGCGACCATGCGCCGCCGGCGTTTGCTGCCAAAATGACAATTCCTGCGAAATACCAGCGGTCTTCTTTATCCGCTATGAGCTTTCGTAAAAGCGTTATCATCACAATGGAAGTCGTCAAATTATCCAGTGCCGCCGACATGAAAAATGTAATGATCGAGACGACCCAGAGCAGCGTTGTTTTTTTCGTTGTTTTAATCCTGTCTGTGATAATACGAAAGCCGCCGTGAGAATCTACAAGTTCGACGATTGTCATGGCTCCCATGAGGAAGAATAAAATTTGGGCTACTTCGCCCAAATGATCAATCAACGGCTTATGCGTCATCCATTCAAGAAATGCTTCGTGCTTAGGAACGCCAGAATGCGTTGCCAACCAAGTTTGCAAACTCTCGTTGACCGGATACGTTCCCGGATCTCCGCAAGCGTAAAGTGTCCACAAAAGCGCCCCTAATAAAAGGGCTGTCGCGGACTTGTTAATGTGCAGGGGGTGTTCTAATGCGATACACGCATATCCCAACACAAAGACTATTATCATGAGTGTGAACATGAGGAAAACAAGTTTCGGGGAAATGTTTATCCCGTGCCTGCAAAAGGCAACAGAATGAAAAAAAATCTGAAAAATATAAGAAGAACCCCGTGTGCAAAACGGTGGAGATAATACCTTTCTTGAAAATTAGTTGGGGTTTTTACACTATACTTGCTTGATAAATATCGTGTATCCGCAGCAAGCCGAGGCATGTTTCAGAAGCGGGTTCTACGACGGGAAGCACGGATAATTGCGAGGGGCGTTCTTCCATCAGGCGGACCGCCTCTGCGAGGCTCATGGCGGGGTGGGCACACACGGGCTTGCGTGTCATGAAATCTGCCGCTGTGAGTTGCGAAAAATTCTCGTATTTGCGCAAAGTTCGCCGCAAATCGCCGTCCGTCACTAATCCGGCGAGTCGGCCTTGCTTGTCTAAAACGCAGCCGGCACCCAGCGAAAAAGTAGTCATTGCAATCACTATTTCCCGAAAGGGCAAACTCGGCGATACCGTTGCGACGCGGGAAAGGGGATGCATTACTTCGCCGACGGTCATTGTTAAATTGCGCCCTAACTGTCCGGCGGGATGGAAGCGTGCGAAATCGGTGGCGTTGAAGTTTCGTGCCACCATCAATGCTGCTGCGAGCGCGTCGCCGATTGCGAGCGTGAGCAGGGCGCTTGTGGTCGGTGCCAATCCGAGCGGATCGGCTTCGACGCCCACTGCGAGATCAATGACCACGTCGGCCTGCTCTGCCAATGGCGAATTTACATTGCAGACGAGTGCGATGATTGGCGATCCTACTTGTTTGATAATCGGCAGCAGACGAACGACTTCTGCTGTGCTTCCGCTTTTGGAAATAAGAATCGCCGGGTCACCTGCCTGAAAGATGCCGATGTCGCCGTGCATGGCGTCGGTGCTGTGTAAAAAAACGGCGGGTGTCCCCGTGCTACACAAGGTCGCGGCAATTTTTTGCGCGATCAATCCTGACTTGCCCACGCCGGAAACGACCACTTTTCCGTGGTGCTGCAATAACAAGGCGACCGCGCTTTCAAAGGATTTACCTAAGCGCGTTGATAGGTCTGCCAACGCTGTCGCTTCTGCGCAAAGTAATTTTCGCGCCGCTTGCATGAAATTTTCTGTGTCCATGTTTTTTCCGTTTCTCAGAGTTAAAAAGAAATTAGCCGTGCCACGCCTTTGTTTTTTTAGAGATACGTGACAGGTCTCGGTTTCTTAAAATTGGCTATATTTGGTGTGTCAAAAGCGCATTCAATTATCTTTTGCCTTTTTAATTCCTTGAGTAATGGAGTGGAATGTTGGCATGTCATGCCGGCATTGAGGCAAAACCGAATAATATCTGTTTCGGACTTTATATTTTTGTTTTCGATTTCGATTTTCAAGTCACCTTCAAATTTTTCAATTTTTTTCGGGACAATAATATGAAGCAGAAGCGTCTCCCTTTGTTTTATATTTTCACCTTCTATGTCAAAATTTGCCTCTCCCGCCATATTATCTTCTTTCCAAGCGACTTGCAGAAATTTGTGAATCCCCAGTGGATGCTTGCTACCAAACACGAGACCATAAATATTGCTCTTTTTCTTAATGGAAAAGCGCCCAAGAAAAAAATCAACCGGTGACATCTTTTTGAAATACTCGAAAGCTGCTCGATGGACATCATAAGAACTGTCCACATCATCTATTTTTATTTTGATTGCTGGATGATCTCTGAATCGGTGCAGCGTGGATGAGGATAAAAAGAAAATAAAATCAGTGACTGGAAAAGTTGTCAATTGCTTGAATATGCCATCGCTTACCGCATCAACGCCAAATTGGTCTATAATCAGAAGTTTTGCCATTCTTTTATCCTCCAATATACTTCGATTTTTCCGAAGTGGATCCTCGAATGAAGCGATGTCGGTTTCTATTTTAATTCCTGGAACAGACCATTCTTCCTTGCCAAGTTCCTCGCGCAGTTTTTCCGTTATCTGCATATCATAATCGGAAAAATGAACAAACTTTCTTATCTTTTCCCAACCGTGCAAATTTTTTTTGCTGTAATTCTTTAGTTGTCTAAGAATGCGCAAAGGAGAGCCGATTTCTCCTTTCATGTCTCGTCCGGGACCGCTGAAAAAATCAAAAATATGCAGTTCGTTGTAATCGGGTTCGGGCTTCGCGGTGAAAACAGGAATCCATTCCTGTGCGTATAACTCGAATATTTTAAGTTTGGAAATAGTGCCCTCATCGTAGGGTTTTTCATAAAAGTTGTTGTTCGACATGGCGTATTATTATATAAGTGTTGAAAGCATTTCATGACGCTTTTTGGAAGACGGAACAGACGAAGCGTGAAAAAAGGGAGGAAATTCGTCATAGGTTTTTCCGTCCAAATTACGTCCGGCATCAGCCTTATGGATCCCTCCCCATTGTTTGAAGAAGAAGGGTATTTTTAATATACCACATTGGGCGCGGATTGAATTAACCCAAGAGGGGTGAATCTCACGCGCTCCGGGACCGCTTTCGCCTCCAACAATGACCCATTGAATATCTTTTAAATCAAAGATGCCCAAATCCTCCAGGAGTGGTTCTATGGAAAGGAACGCGACCGTTGGCATGGTCTGACGAAGCAGGGGGATTCGAGGGATGCCGTGTTTTTTATTCTCTACGCTGACTCCCCACCAAATATGCGGAGCCTCGGCGTATTTCCTAAAGGATTTTTGTCTCAACAATTGGCTCATGCGTTCAGCACGCTTGGTGAGCACTTGGTAGGAATGCCAGTTGGCCGCTAACATCACGCGGCAGACTTTTTCGATATACTCATCCGAAATGTCCGGGTGGAAAAGGTCGCTCATGGAATTGACGAATATCCTGCGTGGCGTTCCCCAACGGATCGGGTCGCCGAGTTTTTCAGGAACAAGCCGGAGGTCAAAACCGAACTCAAAAGGATGTCCCTTCACGCCACGAAAACGTTCGGCGAGCGTTTCCGCATAACAGTGCAGGCAACCTGGACTGATTTTTGTGCAACCGCGCACAGGATTCCAAGTTGAGTCTGTCCATTCAATTTTGGATTTTTTCATAGTCGCAGGATTGGTTGTTTTGAGACGGGCGGCAAGCGGGTTTCAAAAAACGTGTGGATAAGATGCTCTGGCGCAGGCGGGCAAGTGCGGACGCGCACGCCGCAACCGTAGAAGAGCGTGGGCGTGGCGGTGGCGCGCCGATGAATTGGTGCGTGGAAAGCGGGTTTTCTTCAAAACGGCACGTCGTCATTCCCAAAATCGACTACATCGTTCACTCTTGGCGAATGTTTTGATGTAAGGTCTTCTGGCGCAGATGAAATCGACGTCCCGCCAGCGGGTTCAATTTTCCACGCATTGAGATTCACGTAGTAATTTTCCTTCCACTCGCGTCCGCGGAGGTCGAAGAAGACTTTGACCTTATCGCCAACATTGAGTGCGGCGAGAAGGCTGGTTTTGTCCTTCACACATTCAAACTTAATATCCTGTGGGAAGCGTTCAGCTTCGACGCTCAGGACAAACTCGCGCTTATTAAACCCGCTTCCGAAAGTCTGTTCGTCAAAGATTTTTTTGATGGTTCCGGTGATTTCAAACATAAACAGTTTCGTAAGCACAAAGGCGGGTGCGGTGCAAGACTTTTTTTCGTGCGGAATACGAAAAGCGACGAGACCGCCGCTTCTCCCTTTGTGCGTCAAGGTTTGGGGTCGTAGAATTTTTCACCTTCGGCGATTTTGGCGTCACGGACACTGCGTTCTTTTTCGAGCAGAGCGTATTTGTCCAATTGAGCCTGTAGTCTTTTTACTACGACAATTTCGCTTTCGATGTCGCCGCGGGGAGTTTTCTTCAATTGCATGCCTCCCTTGCGAATGATTGCCACGGCGCGGTTAAATTTTTCTTTGTTGGCGCGGATGCCGTCCAAACAAGGGCTTAGTTCGGGGCGTTCAAAAGAGATTTGCGACTGCAGTGCCCGCCGGTGCGAGTTTAGACCCCAGATATTCACGCCCGTCAACTTGCTCAATTCTCTTATGTCGGCAGACTCCAGCGGACTGCGCCCGCCGAGAGTAGTGTCAAACGCGGACTCATAGACGGGATAATAAACGCCGTTCAAATCCATCCATGTATATAAGGTTTCCCGTTCGCGCTGTGTCAGTTTTATTCCGCCATGTGTTCCGTCAATTATTTTTGTTAATTTGCTCGCATGGCTGCCCCATGCGTAAGGCTGTTGAATAGCGGCGGGACCGCCTCCTATAAGTTTCACGGCTTTTCTTACATACAGGTTTACATAGGCGGCGTTAAAAAACGGGTTCATATCGCGGGCGAGCACTAATTTTTTTCGATTTTTTACGTCATAATCGTGGCACTTTATACAATGCTTGTCCAAAATAGGTTGGACATGCTCCATGAAAGAAAACTTAAACGGTTCTTTATTTGCCCATTTTTCCAATTTGCGCGGCGGTTTTTTTAGCGCGAGTGGAGATTTCCCAGGGAGGTGTGGAGCGGCGATACGGCTCTCGTGGCATCCTACACAGCCGTTCACTTCGCCGGGCATTAACATAGTCCCGCTTCGCATTGTTTGCACCATCTTTTTATCTTTGTCGAGCAGCTGAAAATAAATAAATTTCCCAGCCGGAACGGTGAAGTTTGCCGAGCCGTCTTCCTCGACGGGTGTTTCCCCTAAAATTATTTTGTTTTCAAAGCTGTGCCAATTCATTCCCGGTGCTTGTTCTCCTTGCCCGCCCCAGCCGCCGCGCGTCCAGGTGCGCTTTTCTGGCGACTCTATGACGCGGAGGTATTTCACTATGCCTTTTTGCACGCCTTTCATGTGCGTTCCTTCATAAACATCATGGACATAGAACACGCCGTCTTTGTCCTTAAAATTGCGCATTACCGGCAATTTATTTGGCTTCGGGCGAGCCGCCAGTATTTGCGGGTCAAACAAGCTCTTTTTTCCTTCTACAACAAGCTCTTCCAACCCGTTGCGGCCGACTAAATATATTCCCATTTTACTATTTCCAACATGCCCTTTGGCGCCCTTAAACCAGATGGTGCGCGAAACTAAAAAGTTATTTTCATTCAGAGGCCACGGGTCTTCGTAAAAAAGCGAAATCGATTTAAATGAATCAAGATTGCCTCTCCCAACTAATTTACGGCTAGACTTAGGCCATATTTCTACCAACGGTTCTATGCCGTCAACTTCCTTCCTTCTATCAATCAGAGCCAATGCGCCCCGAGGGCGGTCATGGCAGGAACCAAAAATGCAAATTACCAAGTCGCTTCCGGGAATTTGCCGCGCATCTATAACCGCCCCTGGCGAAGCCGTGTTGTTGCCGTAATAAATGCTGTGTTTTGTCCCGTCGGGATTGACCGTCCAAAGCCCCTGTGCATCGCCAAAATTGCGGTCAACATATTCCCAGCGATCGTAAAGGATTCGCCCATCATTCATCAGCGAAGCGTGTCCCTCGAACAAAGTGCTTACACCGATTTGCGTGACGTTTGCGCCGTCTGCTTCCATACGATGAAGATTTGCCATGATATGCCGGTTGCACATGCAGTATTTTGGCTGGCGCGTAGAGCTGAAAATGATGTCCCCGTCCGGTAAATACAACGGGTCGATATCGGATACGCCCGGTGCGAAAGTTAACTGCCGCAAGCCCGTCCCATCGCTGTTAATTTCGTAGATGTGATAGCTGTCTGCCCGATTCTTGCGCATAGAGAAAATTATTTTCTTTCCGTCGAACGAAACTTCCGGGTCCCGGACGACCCCGTCTTTGGATTCGATGAGTGTGCGTGTTGTTTTTGAATCTACGTCATAAACGCGCATCGCGCCGCCGGGGGCAAAACTGCGTTCGTTTATTTCGCCCGGTTGAAAAATCGTGGCCGTGTTATGATGGTCTGAGGCGTATTGGGCACGCTCAACATAGAGTATTTGTTTCCCAGCCAACTGCGCCTGTGCTTGCGCCGAGTGTGAAATTTCCGCCGCCTGTGACGGGAGCGAAAAAGTGCTGACGAAAAAAAGGAAAAAGAAAAACGCTCTCATGGTGTTCTGGTTTGGTTTGTGGTGACTTTTGCGCTGCTTGCGCCAGTGATACGGATCTCCTTGATGCGGAATACGTTTCGCTCAAAGCGAACAAAGGACGATTTGTGCGATACATTTTCCACGGCGGGGGAAACAATGCAAATCAAAAAAAGTTCCCGCAAAAACCGTCCCGCGCTGGCGTCATGCGCGGCAAGGGCGCGGTTTTCGCTTGGCGAAATCGACAGGAAAGCATCTTAACCGGCGTCGGACTAAGGTGAGCTTGTAAAAAAATGCGCCATCTTTGCGGGAAAAGATGTCTGCATTATTCTTTCCTTTCGCATTTTTTTATCGGAATATTTTCTCGCTTTTTGCCGCGTGATTGAAAAAACGCAATTAGTGCCGCGAGCCGCCGTTTTTCTGGGTGTCGTTTGGAATACAACTTAGTGCCCCAAAACAGAACTAAGAGCAAGGTCAGGCCTGCGAGAAAAATAGCCAGTAATTGCCAGCCGCGCTCCGTAAATAAACCAATTCCGGTGAAAACAACAATGTGCACCAGCATAACAATCCAGAACGAAGCAGAAAGTAACTTTTTCATTTTAACGTTTTTTTACCTTTTTCGTCCAACTTGTCAAATTGGAAAGAATGCCCGCCAAGAACAGCGGTTTGACGTAACCCGTTTATTGGCAAGCAATTTCTTCTTCTGTGGCATTGCTGGGCAGACATTATTTTCGCATGAAATGCGACCGTTCCGCTGCTGAAAAACGCTCTATGGCGTAGCGGAGCATTGTGCGCGGCATTTTACTCCGGTGAACGTCAAGAAACCCAATCAAAACCGCTTTATTTTTCTTTCCTACTTCGCGCAGCATCCAACCGGTAGCTTTATGTATCAAGTCGTGTTTATGGGAGAGCAGTTTTTCTGCGATATGCAAAGTATCGTCGAGCTGCCCGTGTTTGATAAACATCCATGTCGCGACAATGGCAATTCGTTGTTCCCACAAATTATCGCTTTTCGCCATGTGATACAAAACGCTTCTGTCCGTTTTATCCAACAACCACGCTCCCACAATTTTCGGGCAACTTGCATCTACCAAATCCCAGTTGTTTGCTTTGCGGGCGTTCTTCAAGTAGAAATCAAAGACCTTTTGTTGTCCATTCTCGTCCTGCGTCTTTTGAAATTGTTTGACCAACAGCTGCAGCCCGACCATCCGCGCCTCGTGATAACGGGAATCAAGAAGCGTCTGAATTTCAGCGAAAGAAAGCGGGGAAGTTTCCTTGACGATTTTTTTGACGAGGGGGGTGGTGACGCCAAGCATGACATCGCCTTCCGCATACTGCCCCTTGCCCGTCTTGAAGTAACATTGCTGGGTTGCAGCCCTTTCGGGATCGGACACCAAAAAGAGTTTTTGTAGGATGATTTCGGCGGGCATGGTATTTTTACGCGCCGCATTGAAAGCGGCTTTGAGTTGGAGTCATGCGGGATGGCGTGGCGGAGGCAATCTTCTTGTTTTTGGTCAAAAAGGGCACCTGGCGGCGAGGCAAGCGCTGGCGCGGGAGCGTCGGCGGTTTTTTTGGGGGATGCTGGTGGGGAAAATGCGGCGGAGGGGCGGTAGGTTCCTGACGTCCGGCAAAAATGGTCTATGCGAGGGAAGATGGAGGAAGACAATTCTGTGAGGCATGGTGGTATTCTTCCTGAAAAAGGTCTGTTGGGAAATTTGAAAAAAGAATTGTGATAAAAATTGTTGCAAACCCTGTTTTATTCTGTTGGGGTGTGGGCATGGGAAATCTAACAAAAATGTCTTTTTTCAAGACAAAGAGGCGTCTGCGCTTCATGGAACAGGCATTGTTCTGGCGCGGGCTGGTGAACCGTAATGATATCGCTGGCGAGTTTGGTTTGTCCCTGGCGCAAGCGACGGCTGACCTAAAGTTATACCAACAAGCGAATCCGAGTGCGTTGGCATATGACTTGGGTGTAAAGTGTTACCGGTGGGCAGCTGGAGCAAAACCAGCGGTGCACACGCCGGATTTGGCGGAGGCGGTGAAAACGTTTTCTGCGTCGAGTGCGGTAGGGCTTGCGGCGCCAGTGGAGCGTTTCGAGTTTCCGGTGAGGACGGCTCCGTTGGCGGTGCAACAGGCACTTTTTCAAGCGATCGCACAGGAACGTTCCGTGCAGGTTACTTACCGCTCGCCAGAAAAAGGTGCGGCGCGTGAACTACGGATTGCTCCGCGGGCATGGGCGCATGACGGACACCGTTGGCATGTGAGGGCATGGGATTTTGACGGCGCGAAGTTTGGCGACTTTGCCTTGGCTCGCATAGAACGGGCTGGCAAGCCACTGCCGTTGGAAAGTCCATTGTCGGAAGATGTCGCATGGAAGACCTTCGTGGTGCTTCGTGTGGAGATCAACCCAGAGCTGAGCGAGTTACTTCGCCGCGAGCTGGAGTTGGACTACCATACGGAAAACGGCGTGTTACGGGTGACGGTTAATGAAGTGATGGCTCCGTATGCGGAGAAGTATTTCAAGTCGCTTTGGTCGCCGGAAGAAGGGAAGGTCTTGTTCAAGGTCTCTCGCGAGAAACCAGCTGAAGCAGCGTAACCTTCTGGTTTAGCAAGATTGCCCGCCCGCCGCCTGGGTGTCTCCGGACACCTGGGGGGCGGGCGGTTCTGTTTTGGGGTAATTTGGGGGAATGCTCTGTGATTGCGGGTTTTTTTACGGAAAATCGCGTGTTCCGCGTGTGAATAATTGGCGTGCTTTTTCCATGTCGTCCGGGGTGTCAATAGAGACGGGGTGGTAGTCGGTTTCGACGGTTTGGAAGGTTTTGCCGTGTTCGATGAAACGAAGTTGTTCGAGGGATTCGATTTGTTCGAGGCGTGATATTGGCAGGGAAGCGTAGGTGACGACGCTGTCGCGGGTGTATCCATAGACGCCGATGTGGGAAAAGTAGCTTACGGAGCCGTCGGCGAGCCATTCTGTGATTGGCAATCCGCGGCGGAAAGGGACGGGGCTGCGGGAGAAGTAGATGGCGCGGTCGTTTTTGTCGCGGACGACTTTTACGACATTGGGGCTGGCGAGTTTTTCGGGGTCGAGCAGGCGGGCGACGGCGGTGACTAATTCGCAGTGTGTTTGTTGCCAACGGGTTACGATGGCGTCGAGGAGTTCCGGGGGGATGCAAGGTTCATCGCCTTGGATATTGAGGAAGAAATCGCCGGGTAATTTTTCCAATGCAGCGGCGAGGCGGGCGGTGCCGGAGGGGCATTCCGGTGGAGTCAAAATGACTTCTGCGCCGAATGCGTGCGCGACTTGCGCGATCTCTGCGCCATCGGCGAGAATCACGATGCGGTCGGCGGATCGCATTTTTTTGGCGCGTTCCCAGACGTGCTGGATGACGGGTTTTCCGCAGAGGTCGAGGAGGACTTTTCGCGGCAGGCGGGTGGAGGCGAGACGGGCTGGGATGACGACGGTGACGCTCATTGGTGTTTTTTTTGAAGGCGGTGAATGGCGGGCGGGGCGGTATTTTCACGGTATTTTCACAGTGTTGCAGCTACCGCCCTTGGTCGTTCAGCGTTTTTGCTGAAACCATTTTTAGGGAAAAGGGATTTTGCATGAACAGACGGACTGAAAAGAGCTTCGTAGGAACCCGTATCAAAATGCGGAGATGCCGTCGGGGCGCGTTTCTGCAAAGGGCACAGGCTGGGGCATCTCATCGCAGCGCAGCGCAAAAATTTCTTTGGCAATGTTCTTTTATGGGGGCGTGTTGCGTGTCAGCTTAAGAGCGGTTGGAGTTGTTCGCTGCACCATGCGCCGTTTTGGAGTGTGACCTTGTCGGGGTCGTAGATGGCGTCGTGGCATTCGTCTTCGCAGACGATCCAGCCTGCGTAATCATGGGCGACAAGCCACTCTGTTATTTGGTGGAAGTCAACTTTGCCGGAACCCATTTGTGCCCATGGCTCGGCACCGTTGCCGGAGAAGTCCTTGTAGTGGACGTGATTTACGAGGTGATGCCATTGGTTCAGGGTCGCGATGATGTTCATTCCGCCGCGGATGATATGACCGACGTCCGGTGTCCAGCCTGTGACTGCGGGGTCGAGGCTATTTAGCACTACGTTGTAATCTTCTTGGGTGCGGATGATGGAGTGGGGGGGGCTGTTTGGGTGGAAGCTGCAAGTGACGCCAGCGTCGTGGGCGCGGCGCGAGACGGCGTTGACGTTTTTGGCGAGGTTGAGGCGGCGTTCTTGCAAGTTTTTGCGGCCGGAGGGGAGCTGGACTGTTCCGAGCAGGGCGTTTGGGAAGTGTTTCAGGACGGAAATTGCGTAATCGGCGGCGGTGCGTTCGGCGTCTGTTTCGCGTTCCTCGCGCCAGCCGCAAGTGAGGGAGAGGCCACAGAGGCGCAGGTTGTATTTTGCCAGTGTGTCTTTCAGCTTGGCTGGGTCTTTGAAATTGCCGAGCCAGTAGTTTGGAAGGTGTTCCAACACCATTGGTTCGACACCTTCAAAGCCTGCACGGGCAATAACTTCTACGATGTGATCGAGTTTGTTATCGTAGGCGGCTCCGCCGTTTTGCATGAACCACGTGTAAACTTCGGAACCGAACTTGATTTTTGTTGGCATATTTGTCGCGAGTTGGGTGTTAGCGGATTTTTATTTGTGTTCGCGGGGTAATTATTCTGTCCAGCCGTGATTTTCTCTTACTTGGATCATTTGAACGAGTATTTTTCGCCATGTTTCGGGATTTTGGAGGGTGTCGTTGGGGAACATACAGCCGTCCCAGCAAATATGTCTAAATTTCTTGGTAACAACGCCTTTGCCATCGCGCAACCAGTAGCCGGCGTCGCGGGCGATGTTTAATTTTCCGTGCGGGTCATCTGGCAGACAGTGGCGGCCTGTTTTGTCGTGGGTTCCGGAACCTTTTACGGTGGCGTCGTTTTGGGCGACGTGAAAATCTATTGTCCACGGGCGGAGAGCTTTGGTCATTTTTTTCATTGCGCCGTGGAAGCGAGCGGGTTGCCAGCTAAAGAGGGACGGGACGAGTCGGTGGGATTTTGGGGCATTGACGCCGAGAATGTAGAGTAGAGTATGAGCCATATCTGCTTGGAAGCCAAGAAGTTCTGGTTTTCCGACGGCCTCGAGGAGTTGGAGCATAAATTGCCACGAGTGCATGCCGCCCCAGCAAATTTCGCCTTCGGCGGCGAGGCGTTCGCCGTGGTCGGCAGCGATGCGTGTGGCTTCGGTGAAGGTTTCGACGATTTTTTTGGTATTTTCTTTGCGATCTTTTCGCCAGCTGCTGACGTCGCAGGCGGAGTCGATGCGGATAATGCCGTCCGGGCGAATGCCTATTTCGCGCAATTTTTTGCCGATATCGCAGGCTTTGCGGACTTGGGCGAGGAAGCGGTTGCGGTCGTCTTGGCTTCCCATGGAAGAACCGCCTCCTGTGGGTTCCCAGACGGGGGCGCCGACGGTGCCGATTTGCAAGCCGCGACGGGCTACTTTTTCGGCAAGACGTTGGACATCATCGTAATCTGAATCTATGTCAAAATGAGGCGAACTGAGATTCAGGTCAATGCCATCAAAGCGGACGCCGTCCACTTCTGCTGAAGCGGTGAGGTCGAGCATGGTGTCGAAGGGAATGAACGGCTCGGCACCTGGGGTGCCTTTTCCGACGATGCCCGGCCAAATGGCGTTATGTAGTTTGGGATAGGTGTTTTTACTCATGGAGGATGGTAGATTTTTTGACGAAGGCGCAAAAGCAACGTTTTTTTGAAAAAGGCGGAAAAAAAGGGGCGGGGGCGGTCAAAACTTTACGTGCACGGTTTTGCCGGGCTTGGCGGTGTATTCTTGTTTCTTTTTGCCGGCGGGCGTTATGCCGATGTTAATTGTTTCGGTGTCGGCGGCGCGGGAGATTTCCACATCAAAAATTTCGCCGAAAGCGTGAATGCGGCGCAGAGCCATGGATTGCCATGCCTTGGGGAGGCGGGGCGTGCAGGCGAAAGAGCGCAGGCCTGTGGGGCGGATGCCGAAAACGCCTTCGGAGAAAATGCGGCAATAGAGGGCACTTTCAGCTGCGAGGTGGCGTTGGTTTCCTTCTGGAAAAGATTCGACCGGGTAGGGGACATGTTCGCCGAGCAAGCGGCGGCGGCTGTATTTTGAGAGAAATTCGAGGGCGCGTTCGGTTTCGCCGGCAGAAAACACCCCGCGCAAGGCGTAAAGGGTCGCCCTGTCCCAGAAGGTTTTCTGACCTGCTTCGCTTGCGAGGCCATCGTTTGTCCAGAGGAGAGGCGAGAAAAGCGCGTCGGTGGTGCCTTTTGCGCGTTGGAGGATTCCGCAGGTTAAGGGGATGCAAATCCATGCGCGCAGGGCGTCGGGTCGCTTTATATAGGCTTTGAAATTTGAGTTTTGGGCGATGTCGGTTTTGTCGAAATAGCGGTAGGTGTGGAAGTTAGCGACTTGGGAGCCAAAGTGTTTTTCAATGGCGGAAGCGAGGGCGGATGCTTGTGAGGAATAGGCGTCAAGTTGTGGGGCGGGCTTGCCAAGGTCGCGTCCGAGGAAGACGGCGGAAAGCAAAGCGTCGTAGAGGAGGGAGGAGGTGCAAAGATTTGCCTTTCCGGCGGGGAGGCGGTTTTCGAGTTCGTCGCAATCGGAGGCGACAACGCCGCGGTGGTCTATTTTACGGCGGGAGTATTCGAGGCACCATTCGATGAGAGGCCAGAGTTTTTCTGCGACGGCTTTATCGCCTTGTGCGAGGGCGAAACGTGTTGCGCCGTATGCGAGCATAGCCATGTCGCCGCGGTCACCGGCTCCGTCCCAGTGGCCGCGCCCCTCGTCGATGATGGAACTTGGCAAGGGGTTCCATTCTGGGTTCATGCGGGCGGCGTATAATTGGAAGCAGTTAATAGCCGAGAGGATAGCAATTTTGTCACCGGTGAAAGCGAACCATGGGTTGGCGTATTCGGCTTGGTCGTTTGCCCAGACTGCGGCGTAGTAAGCGTCGCCGCCTGGGCTGTGGAGGGGACCTGCGGCGGTGTCAAAGATGCTTTCGGTCGTGCGGATTTTTGCGAAGGCGAAGGCGGTGTTGAGAATGGCGTCGGGGGTTTCAAGGCGGATATTGTTTTGCCAGCTGCGGGCGAGGGCGACGCGGCGTGCTTTTTCGGCGGCGGCGTTGAGGGGTGGGAGCGGAACATCGGCGCGGCGTCCGCTAATGATGAGGCAGGAGGAGAGGGAGGCGTTGGGGGCGAGAGTGGTTTCTGGGATTTCATTAAATTGGGTTTCAATGACATACGCTCCATAGACACCTTGATCCGGTCTTGAGGTTTTTTTTAGCTGAATGGCTGGGACGTGGAGTTTAACGGGGTTGGCACTGGTGTTCGTGAAGTTGTATTCCTCGAAGTAGGCAGGTTTGTCTGGCGAGGGAAAGAGGGTGCGTTTGAGGGCAATTTCTCCCTTGGCGCCGAGGGAGCTTTCGATGGTGAGCGTGCCGTCGCTGTGGCGGAAGCGGCGGACATCTTCGTCGCGCAACTCTTTGCCATTTAACCAAAAGCGGGGAGAATCTTCCTTTTTTTCAAAGTTCTCCGTCCAATGGTCATGTGTTTTGTTGGTATGTGGGTTTTTTTTACGCAGGAGAGGCCAAACGATTTTGCGTTTAAGGACGAGGCCGGCGCGGTTTCTGAGGCCGTAGGTGCCGTAGGTAATAATTGGCGAGATGTGTAAGCCGCTCATTTCGAAGGTGTCTTGGTGGCAGGACAAGCAGGATGCATTGCGTCTGGGTCGGCGGCCGCTTTTGGCGGCGGCAATGTCAGCGGGGTTGGCAGGGACATCCCACACGATTCCGTTGCCGTCGGGGGCGATTTGCCAGCGCGAGGGGGGCGGGTCGTCGCGGTTGCTGTTATCATTAGCTGCGCTTGCGGCTGTGCAGAGAATAGCCGCGAGGGAGCCAGAAAAAAGGAGATGCGCGAGGCTGGCGGTCAGGCGAAAAAAAGGTTTTTTAGCGGACATACATCGATGAGGAAACCGGCGGGGAAAAAGGGTTCCGTGCGATGTTTCGGGGGAGGGGCTTTTAAGCGCAACCACCACCGTCTCCTGCTGGAAACGGTGGTAGTGGTGTTAAGGGGAACAGAACGGGGGATTACTCTGGCGGGACGCCGACTTGGAAGCGTTTGAAGCGCGTGATGCTAACCGTTTGCCCTGCTTGCGTTGCCTGTCCGGCAAGAAGTTCGCTGATTGTTTTCCCGGAATTATCTATGACGAACTTTTGGTCGAGGAGACAAGTTTCGCCGAAATACTTTTCTATTTTTCCCAAAACGAGCTTGTTTACCGCGGCTTCGGGTTTTCCCACTGATAGCGCGATGGCGATTTCGCGTTCTTTGGCGATAATGTCGGCGGGGACATCGTCTCGGGTCAAGTAACGCGGGGCGGCAGCGGCGATATGCATCGCTACTTGCCGAGAAAACGCTGCGAGGGCAGGCGGCGGTTCGGCTGATGTCGCAAATTCGACGAGGACGCCGATTTTTCCGCCGTTGTGGACGTATGAGGCGAGGATGCCGTAACCGTCGCGGATGAAGCGGGCGGAGCGGCTGATTTTCACATTTTCGCCGGTTTGGGCGACGATGGTGGAGAGTTCTTCTGCGAGGCTGGCGGTGGAATTTTCGCCGGAGTCGAAGACGCGGCGGACCACGGTGGCGGCGAATGCCTTGAAATTGTCGGTTTTGGCGACGAAATCGGTCTCGGTGTTGACCTCGGCGATGGCGGCGGTTTTGCCGTCGTCGCTGAGGTGGACGGCGACAATGCCTTCGTTGGATTCTTTGTCGGCGCGTTTGATCTGCGTGGCGGCACCTTTTTTGCGGAGCAGCTCGATGGCGGCGTCTTCGTCTCCGTTTGTTTCGACGAGAGCCTTTTTACAATCCATGAGGCCGACGCCGGTGCGGGCACGCAGGTTATTCACTTGTTGTGCGGTGATATTTGCCATTGTTCGTGTGATGATGATGTGTGCGGGGGGAGAGGGTTAGTCTGGTTTTGCGGAGCGTGGGCGAGCGGAACGGGAGCGCGGGCGGGACTTCTTTCTGCCGCCGTCGTCGTCATCACGCAGGAGAGAAGTATCGATTGCGGGGTCGATGGTGACTTCTGGCTGGCTCGTCTGTCCGGTGTCGTTTTGGACGGGGTCAACGGTGCGGCGTTCACCGCGCAAGACGTCGCGGCGGACGAGGCCGGCTTGGATGGCTTCGCTGATAATTTCGATGATGAGGCGGACGGATTTCACGGCATCGTCGTTGCCTGGGATGGGGTAATCCACTTTGGACGGGTCGGCATTGGTGTCCACAAGCCCGATAACGGGGATGCCGAGCTTATTGGCTTCGTTGACGGCGTTGGCTTCGGTTTTTGTGTCTATGATGAAGACTGCGCCGGGGAGGGAGCGGACTTCGATCATGCCCTCGAAGTTGCGATTCATGCGGGCGACCTGGCGTTTTATCGCGGAGGACTCCTTTTTGTGCATTTTGGCGAGGGTGCCATCGCTTTCCATGCGGAGGTAACGGCGGTATTTCTCGAGGGAATTTTTAATCGTGGCGAAATTGGTCAGGCCGCCGCCCATCCAGCGATTAACGGAGAAGGGCATGTTGCTGGCACGTGCGGCTTCGCGCATGAGTTCTTGAGCCTGGCGTTTTGTGGCGATGAAGAGGATGTCTTTGCCGGTGGCGACGAGATCTTCGACAAATCTCGTGGCGTTTTCGAGACAGGCGTGTGTCTTTTCGAGGTCTATGATCGAAACGCCGTCGCGGTGATCAAACACATAGGGGCGAGATTTTGGGTTCCACCGACGTCTTTGGTGTCCGAAGTGGACACCGGCGTCGAGCAAGTCTTTTACCGTGAAGTTCATACTGGTGATTTGGCTCCGTATTTTCCGCTGCCGGTGGTGCGGGAAACCTTGGATTTTGTGCGCTTTGCAGTTTGTTGTTTTTTTGTGTAGTCGTGACGGGTGCGCCGGCGAAGCATCCATCGAAGGGGGCGGGAGGGAAGGGGTTGGCAGGGGAATCGCAAGCATTTTTTTTGAGAAATAGTGTTTCAAAAGCGTTGTTCAGCGGTTTCATGGGCGTTGTATGTCTTTCAGAGTCAAGGTATGCGGGATCACGCGTTCGGCGGACGCGGTTAGTGCGCTTGCGCTTGGGGTTGATTTTTTGGGGATTAACGGGTGGCAGTTTTCGCCGCGTTTCGTTGCTGATGAGCATGTTGGGGCGTTGTTGGAAGCGATTCCGTTGGGGCGGCGGGTTTTCGTGGATGTTGAGCCGCAGGCGAGGAGGATTGCGGGGGGAGTTGTTTCGCAATTTGATTTTGTTCAGCTCCATTTTGATCCGTTTACGTCTGGGGTGCGGGAGCGTGTCGCGAGCTGGGCGGAGCAAATTGGGCGTGGGCGGCTCTGGCTTGCGCCCCGGGTGGCAATCGGCGCCGAGTGGCCGGTGTGGGTGCTTGAATACGCGGATACTTTTCTTTTTGATGGGCATAAAGTTGGGAGTTTTGGAGGCACCGGGCGCATGGCGGACAAGGCAGCTTTTGCGGCGTTGAAATGCGCGCATCCGGAAAAGCACTGGATTCTTGCGGGCGGGTTAGGTCCGGACACGCTCGAAACGGCGGCGGCATCCGGTGCGGATTTTTTTGATCTTAACAGCGGGGTGGAAGATGCACCGGGTATCAAAAATGCGCAAAAGCTGGCGCAAGCGTTGCGTGTTTTGCGGCGGTGCTTTGCGGCGTAAAATCGGGCGGCGAAAATTTGCCAAAAAAAGACACGCCACAGAAATTTCCGTGGCGTGCCTTTTCGCGTTATTTTTGTGACTTTTAGCCTTCGTCAAAAATCAGACCAGATTTTTGCTTCCGGGGATCGGCACTTCGACTTTTGGACCGGGACCAAGCTCGTATTTAGCCGGGGCGAGGTCGAGTTTGGATGCTTCCAGTGCCCATTTGTAACTAACTTCTTTTCCGGTATATGCGGAGATGCGCCCGAGGATGCCGGTCAGTGTGGATTCGGCGACATTGCGCGCTTCGTTGATGGGTTTCCCCGTGCGGATGGCTTTGACGAGGTTCACGTGTTCCTGGACGTAGGCATTGGAGGATCTTCCGCTGTAATGCCAATTTTTGCCTTCGCCGACGATTCTGCCGCTGGTGGCGACACCCTTTGTGCCGACTATGCGTTCTCCGACACGGTGGGAGGCTCCGACTACTTGGCGGCAGAAGCTCTGCACGCGGGCGCCGTTGGCATATTCGTATTCGATGGCGAAGTGGTCCCACGCGTCCCCGTATTTTTTGTCGGTGCGTGATTGGCGTCCGCCCATGCCAAAGGCTTTTACGGGGGGACCTCCAAACGCCCAGTTGGCGACGTCTATGTTGTGGACATGTTGTTCGACGATATGGTCGCCGCTTACCCACGTGAAATAGAGCCAGTTGCGGATTTGATATTCAATGTCAGTCCACTTGGGATTGCGTCCCTTGTGCCAGAGACCGCCCTGCACCCAATAGACCTGACCTCCGACGATTTCTCCGATGGCGCCGTCGCGCACGCGTTTGAGGGTTTCGATATAGGCGAAATCGTGGCGGCGTTGTGTGCCGGCTACGATGGAGAGGCCTTTTTTGGCGGCGAGTTCGCCAGCGGCGATGACGCGGCGTGCGCCGACAGGGTCAACTGCGACAGGTTTTTCGGCGAAGACGTGCACCCCTTTTTCGATGGCGGCTTCGAGGTGCAACGGGCGGAAGCCCGGGGGCGTGGTGAGGATGGCGATGTCAATTCCGGAATTGAGGACTTCCTTGTAGTTGTCGAAACCGGAGAAAACGCGTTCGTCGGGAACTTTGGCGCGTTGGTTTTTGGCAAATCTTCTTTGGGAAGATTTGGCTTGGTCGGCGAAAACGTCGCCGATTGCCCAGAGTTCGACGTTTTTGTCCGCATTGAGGATATCGGTCACCGCGCCGTTTCCACGTCCACCTGCGCCGATGAGACCGACTTTGAGGCGGTCGTTCGCGCCCGCTGCAAAAGCGTTGATGGGCAGGCCGGCAAGAAGCGGGACGCTGGCGATGGCAGCGCAGTTTGTGATAAAATCTCGGCGCGATTTTCCGCCAAGGGTGATGGTGTTGTTGTCTGACATGAGAACAGTGTAGTTAGTTTTTAGTTTGGTTGAAGCATGAGGAAGAACTTTTCGCCGCATGAAACATTATGCAGGCGTCATCTTCGGGGAGATAGTGACCGAGAAAAGGAGGCTTTGTTCCGAGGGGGCAAAGGAAAGTATTGTTGATAGAGTTGACACTCCCCCGCAGACGCGCCATGCCCCGCAGCGCAAACACACCACCACAGCAAACACCGCAAGCAGTGAGCAGCAACACCTCCTCCCAAACATGGTCTCGCCGCGAGGCTGAGGACTATTATGGTTTCCGCCGCTGGGGCAGCGGACATTTTTCCGTAGATGATTCCGGTTGCCTATGCGTCCACCCCTTGGGCGACCAACGGAGCATCCGCATCCTCGACATTGTCGAACAGGCGGCGCAAGCCGGCCTTCGCCCGCCGCTTACTATCCGTGTGCAAGATATGCTCCGGCAACGAGTTACCCAGCTTAACGAAGCTTTTCGGGCAGCCATCAGCGGTGAGGAATACGAAGGGACTTACCGGGGCGTTTTTCCGATAAAGGTTAATCAGCTCCGCGAGGTCGTAGAAGAAATTTTAGATGCCGGGGAAAAATATGACTTCGGTCTCGAAGCGGGAAGCAAACCCGAACTCCTTGTCGCGCTCGCTTTGCTCGAAAACAAGAACGCCCTCCTCATTTGCAACGGATACAAAGATGACGAGTACATCCGCCTTGCCCTCATGGGGCGGCGCATCGGCAAACAAACCGTCATCGTCGTCGAACAACTTTCGGAAATAGACGCCATCATTCGCCTTTCCCGCGAAATGGGCGTGGAACCCTGCATCGGGCTGCGCATCAAACTTACCACAGCGGGCGAGGGCAAATGGGCTGAATCCACGGGCGAAAACGCCAAATTCGGCCTCACCGCCAGCGAAATTCTCGCCGCCGGACGCAAACTCAAACGCGCCCGCCTCGGGAACGCCCTGCGCCTCGTCCACTTCCACATCGGCTCCCAGGTGCCGAACATCAGCACCATAAAAAAAGCGGTCACGGAAGCCGCTCGTTACTATTGCGAACTCGTCCGCCTCGGTTTCCCCATGGGCATACTCGACGTCGGCGGCGGTCTCGGCGTGGACTACGATGGCAGCCGCAGTAATTACGAAAGCTCAATGAATTACAGCATGGAAGCCTACGCCCGCGACATCATCGCCAATGTCAAAAATGTCTGCGTCCAGTGCTCCGTCCAACCGCCCGATATTACGTCAGAGAGCGGTCGCGCCCTTGTCGCGCCCCATTCCATTCTTATTTTTGAAGCCGTTGACCATATCGCCCGCGGAGCCGACGGCGATATCCCGCCGCTTCGCGGAAAACGCCCCATGATCGTGCGCGAAATGGAAGACATAAACCAAAACCCCAGCCGCCTTGACGCATTGGAACGCTTCCACGATGCGAAACAAAAAAAGGAAGAAGCGCATTCCCTTTTTAACCTCGGTTACCTCGGCCTCGAAGAACGCGCCGCTGTTGACCGCCTCTTTTGGTGTGTCTGCCGCGATATCCACGACAAACTTCCCGCCGGAGGCGAAATCCCCGACGAGCTGGGTGAACTGGATAAACTCCTTGCCGCCCAATACGTTTGCAACTTCTCCGTCTTCCAATCACTCCTCGACCACTGGGCGCTCGACCAACTCTTCCCCATCGCCCCCATTCACCGCCTCAACGAGAAACCGACCGTCCCCGCCACCCTCGTTGACATCACTTGCGACAGCGACGGCAAAGTCTCCGCCTTCATCGACCTCGAAGATATCAAGAGCACCCTGCGCCTCCACCCGCTCCAATCAAACAAACGCTACTACCTCGGCGCATTCCTCGTCGGCGCCTACCAAGACATCATGGGCGACTTGCATAACCTTTTCGGACGCGTCAACGAAGCCCACGTCTTCCTCGAAGACGACGAAGAAGACGGATTCTACATCGAGGAAACTATCCCCGGCTCCACCACGGATAAAATCCTCGGCATGATCCAATACACAGCCGACGACCTCTGCCGTATGGTAAAACGGCAAATAGACCGCGCCACCCGTGCCGACCAAGTCCGCCCGCGCGAAGGCGTCGCTATGCTCGAAATGTATGAAAAACTCATGCACTCCAAAACTTACCTCGCACGCAATAAACCCGACGAAAAGAAAACCCGCCCGATCAAAGGCGAAACTACCGAAACAACCCCGCCGCCCGTCCTTTTCCCAAAAAAGAATTGAAGCAGACTAATCGCAAGGAGCACCGCCAAAGGCTATTAAGGAAGGTTTGCGCGAGCGCCAATTCATTGGCGGGCATCTGGTTGGCAGCAACAGGGGCAGGAGAGCACCCAATGGTTTGGGAGTGCTTCGCGGAAGGTTGGCGGGGTGGAGATGGATTCCGGGTAAAGCGGGTGGCGGGTGCGGTGACCGAAGGCGCAGCCAGCGGGCGGATTAATGGGGGATGGGACGTCGCCTGGGATGAGGATGCGTTGGGTGCGTTCGCTGGGATTGTGGCGCGGGATGGCGGAAATGAGTGCTTTTGTGTAGGCGTGGAGCGGATTGCGAAAGACTTCGGCGGCGGGACCGAGTTCGACGATCTTTCCTAAATACATGATGGCTACGCGGTCGCTGACATGTTTTACGACGGCGAGGTCGTGGGCGATGAAGAGGCAGGCGAGGTGCATTTCGCGCTGGAGTTCCATTAGGAGGTTGAGAACTTGACCTTGGATTGAGACGTCAAGGGCGGAGACGGGTTCGTCGCAGATTACGAGGTTTGGTTTGAGGGCGATGGCGCGGGCAATGCCGATGCGTTGGCGTTGGCCGCCGGAAAATTCAAACGGGTAACGTGAGGCGGCGCTGGGGTCGAGTCCGACTTTGGTGAGGAGTTCTTCGACGTGGCGGCGGCGTTCCGGGCGTTTGCCGATGCGGTGGATGATGAAGGGTTCTTCGAGGATTTCGCCGATGGTGTGGCGTTGATTGAGCGATTCGGCGGGGTCTTGAAATATCATTTGCAGGTGACGTCGCCACGGAAAACGTTGGCGTCGAGAAAGCGCGGAGACTTCGACTCCGTCGAGAGTGACGGTGCCGGCGGTGGGTGCGTAGAGACCGGCGATGACTTTGCCGAGTGTGGTTTTGCCGCAACCTGATTCGCCGACGAGGCCGAGTGTCTCGCCTTTTTCGAGGGAAAAGGAAACGCCGTCCACGGACTTGCACTGTGCGGGGCGCACAGAAAAAAACCCGCTTCGCACGGGAAAATACATTTTCAGGTCTTTGACGGAAAGCAGTGGCATGGCAAGGTGCGGGCGGGGAAATGTGTTGGCATGGGCGGGGATGAAAATGTTTTTTTAGCCATGTTCGCGGCTGAGTTGGAGTAATCCCTGGAAGAGGCCGTTGCAGACAACGGGTATCTTGCCTTCTTCTGGCGGAAGTTGACTGCGTAGGGCGTTGGCGAGGCGTTCGGGGACGTCGCCTATGCGCCAGTGAAACCAGTAGCGTTCGCAGGTTTCTTGATCGATACCGTTGGCGGCGAGCAGGGGCATGAGGGCGTCCACGGCGAGCGTGTTCAGGCGAGTTCCTCCGATGGCGTCGGCGAGGATATCATGTTGGAGTTTTTTTGCGGTTGAGGAAAAGCGGTGCGTTTTGCGGAAACGGGCGGTGTCGATATCCGGGGCGATGGCGGCAATGGCGAGGGAGCACCCCCATTGAAAGAAGCGGGTTGGCCAATCCGGGTAAGCGGCGAGAAGCACAAGGTATTGCTGGATACGGCGTAAGGGGTGGCTGGCGGGGCGCAGACCGGAGAGATGCCACGCGTCGCGTTGTTCGGCGAAGAGAGCCGGAGCGGTGGCGGTGCGCATGTTTTCGAGGGGAAAACGCAGGGAGAGGGCGGACATTGGGGCGCGGTTGCGGTGGAGGCCAAGCGTTTCGAGGGCAAACTGGTGGCAGGCTTCGTCCCAACCGTGCTTTTTAACGCGCAGGGAAGCGAAGCTGACTTTTTGTTGCCAGCGGCGGGCAGCTTTTTCACGCAATAGCGGCAGGCGTTCGGCTTCGTCGCGGGCGAGCAGGGCGTCGTTCCAGCCCGACTGTTCGCGCGATTCGAGGGCGAGCAGGGCTTCGCGGTTGGCGTAATCTTCGATGTCCTCGTTGAGCAAAGAGAGGAGGACGAGTGTTTCAAGGGGGCGGCCGGTGTGCGTTTTTCGTATGACGGAAGACCTTGGCGGAAAGAGAACTAAGTGCAAGATGACGTTGGAGAATGCGGGGTCGCCGGTGTGCCCGTGCGAATGCCAATCTTCGGCGTAGAAATGCACCTCGACGTCGCCGCAGACGATCTGCCCGTCAATCTCAAGAATAGCGTCTATGAAGTCGGGACCGCCCTCGTGATTCCAGCGACCAGATTTGACGCGGCGTATTTTTTTGCCCGAAAGCAGATGTGCTTCGCCTTGGCGAAAATCGCCGCGAAGCCAAATTTTTTGGAGGACGCGTTCATGGACGCAAACGGGGCCATAGAGACCGGAAATTTCGGCGAGTGTTTGAGACTTCATCGCAAGATGGGTGGTGTGTCTGTGTGGGAGCTTCCTTCATGTTTTCCCCCAGCGCAAAAACTTTTTTCGGAAGAAGTTTTTGGGTGCATTGCAGGCGGCACCCCCAAGTCGAGTTGCATATAGACGACGTCGTGCCACTGGTCGAATTTGTAGCCGACGTTGCGGAGTCTGCCGACTTCGGAGAAGCCGAGTTTCGCGTGCAAACCGATGCTTGCCGAGTGTCCGGCGACGATTCGCGCAAGGATGATGCGGTGTCCGACCGTCCGGGCGGTGGTGATCAGTCGTGCCAAAAGGCGTGCGCCGAGACCCTGCCGTTGAGCTATTGCGTCCAGGTAAATGGAATCTTCTACGGTGTGGCTCCACGCTCCGTTGAGGCAATAGGGGCTTAGTGCGCCCCAGCCCATTACGGCGCCGTCGAGAGTCTCAGCCACAAACGCGGGGTGAAAAGTGCTGCGCGTCAGGAGCCATTCGCGCCGCCGCGTCTCGGTTTCGTGCGAAGTCTGAAAGGTGGCAACACTGTGGAGCACACTGACGTTGTAGATGCGCGCCAGTGCAGCGGCGTCGCTGACACGGGCGGGACGGATGGTGAACTGTTGTGCCGCAGACATGAGGGCGGCAACTTGCCAAAGCGGGAGCGTTTCGGCAAGTGCGTCGGGGCACTTTCGCAATAAAAATTCAAAAAAACATGAATTTGTCCGTTGACAGACGGTATCAGACAATTTCCCTGCCCGTCCTTCTTTTTAACAAAACCATCCGACGCCAATGAAAGTCAGTCCGTCACTCAAATCGCTCAAGAAGCGCCATCCCAACTGCCAGGTCGTGCGCCGGAGAGGGCGTGTCTATGTGATTAACAAAACACACCCGCGTTTCAAAGCCCGTCAGGGTTAAGTACTTCGCGCACCAATCCGCCAACTCTTTCAACAGATTCTCATCGTGAAAAAAGAAATCCATCCAGCGTTTTATCCCGCCTGTTTCCGCGACGTTTCGACCGGACGCAAGTTTCTCACCAAGTCCACACTTCGCTCCAAGGAGACCGAAGTCATTGAGGGTGTGGAATACTTTGTCTTTCCCCGTGAAGTGACATCCGACTCGCACCCGGCATACACCGGCGAAAAACGCTTTGTTGACAGCGCGGGGCGCGTCGAACGGTTCAACTCGAAGTTTCGCCGTCGAGCATAGTGCCCGCCCTAATTTGGCGCGTGTGCGCAGCCGCCGTAATTTTTGAAGGAAAGGGACATGCGCGAGGCGTTTTCAAAATTCGATTTTTCGGGGCTACCCAGTCCGTGTCACTTGATTCACTGCGGGTTGCTTGAGCGTAATTGCCGCCTTTTGCGCACTGTTGCCGATCGTTCGGGGTGTAAGATTTTGTTGGCATTGAAGGGGTTCGCTCAATTCAGCGAATTTCCCCTCATTCGGCGTTACCTGGCTGGGGTCACAGCCAGCGGCGTGCATGAGGCGCGGCTTGGGCGCGAAGAATTTGGCGGAGAAGTGCACGCGCACGCCCCGGCGTTTTCAGAAGCAGATGCCGAGGAATTGTTCGGGCTTGCCGACCACATTTCTTTTAACCGCCCCGAACAATGGCAACGCCACCGCCGCCGGGCGGCAACAGCGGCGCGGCGCGTCTCGTGCGGATTGCGCGTCAATCCCGAATACTCCGAAGTGGCTGTCCCGCTTTACGATCCCTGTGCCCCGTTTTCACGCCTCGGCACGCCACGGTCCGAAATAAAATCCGCCGCGCAATTGGACGGGATAGAAGGGCTGCATTTCCACACCTTGTGCGAACAGGACAGCGGCGCATTTGCACGCACCTTGCCCCATTTTGAGGAAAAATTCGGCGAGTTTATCCCCCGTATGCGCTGGATCAACTTCGGGGGCGGTCACCACATCACCCGTGCAGGCTATGACGTTGATTTGCTGTGCGTTACGCTCGACGGTTTTCGCAGCCGCTGGGGCAGGCATCTCGATCTTTACCTCGAACCCGGCGAAGCCGTTGTCCTCGGCACGGGCGTGCTCGTTTCCACCGTGCTTGACGTTATCCACAACAAAATGCCGCTCGCCATCCTCGATGCTTCCGCCTCTGCACATATGCCAGACACGCTCGAAATGCCTTATCGGGCGGAAATTCTCGGTGCAGGCAACCCGGGCGAGTTTCCCCATACCTACCGCCTCGGCGGTCCGACCTGCCTCGCGGGTGACGTCATGGGTGACTACTCCTTCCCCGCACCGTTGACACGCGGCGACAAGGTAGTCTTCCTCGACATGTCGCACTACACCATGGTCAAGAACACCGCTTTCAACGGCGTGAACTTGCCCGCCATTGCCAGTTTTGACCCCGAAGAAGGCACCCGCGTGATACGCCGCTTCGGCTACGCCGATTACAAAAACCGCCTCTCTTGATATGAACAGAAGGCGAGAAACCGCCCTTGACCGTTGCGGCATCTACGCTTTCCCTGTCTCCTCTTGCCCGCCCACGGTCTGTGCGCCTTACCACTTTGACTCTTCGCCAACAACACCATGAATAAATCCGTTATCCTGTCCGGTTTCGTTTCCGTGCTCTTTATCGCCACCTCGGCACTGCTGTGGTGGGAATATGAGAATCTTTCCGTGCAGACTGCCGCATTTCGTAGCGAAATGGACGTGCGCCTCCAAAACGTCAGTGCGGAAAGAGGTGCCGCCCTGAAAAAATCACGAGAACTCACCGAAACCGTTAAAACACAAGAAAGAGAGAAAAAAGAGCTTTCGAGCCAACTCGCCGACACCAAGGCCGCCGCCGCCGAAATCAGCGCGAGCAGCACCAGCAAAATTAACGAACTAACGCGGCAACTCGACGAATCCAAACGCGAGACCGGTCCCCTCAAAAGCAATCTCGAATCCACTAAAACCGAGTTGAACACAGCCAACGCCGAGATCAAAACCCTCAAAAGCGAAGCCGCCGAACTCGAGAAAAAGCTCACCGATGCCCGCGCGCTTGTCGAAACGACTGTCACCGAACTCTCTGTCCTGCGCGAAGAAAGCGGAGTCAACACCCTCATGGCACGCATTGCCGAACTGCAAACGGAACTCGAAAAAATCCGCGCCAGCGGCATCGGCGGTTTGCAAAAACAGCTCAAAGAACGCGATGAGACAATCGCCGCATTGCAAGCCAAGGTGAAGGCGTTGGAGGAAGAAACCGCTGCGTTGAAAAAACAAAACGAAGACCTCGAAAAAGAAAACCGCCGCCTGCGCGATACCCCGCGCCGCATCGGCGATGGCCTCGGCGTTCCCGACTACCGTGGCGTCTAATATGATTCCGCCGCCCGCTTAAGCACATAATACCGGCGGGGTTACGCATCTTTTTTCCCGTGGACAGTCCTGAAATCGCTCTCCGTTTCATCTACGCCCTCGCGCTCGTCGTCGTCGTCATGACCTTCGCGGGCTACTCGGTGGTGCTCGAACGCAAAGTCGCCGCATGGATTCAAGGGCGCCACGGTCCCAACCTCACGACACTTCCCTTCCTCGCCGCGATCCCCATCTTCGGCTCCCTCGTCCAACGCCTCGGCATCATCCAATTGCCCGCCGACGGCGCGAAATTTCTCCTCAAAGAAGACCCTGTCCCAGCCCACGTCCGCAAGTTCTGGTATTTTGTCGCCCCTTGCGTCGCTTTGGCACCGCCGCTCGTCGCCCTCGTCATGCTCCCCTTCGGTCAATATACCACCGCCGAAGGGGCGACGGTGCCGTTGGTGTTATGCAATGTTGATACCGGTTTTCTGTTCATGTTTGCCGTCTCCTCTCTCGGCGTTCACGGCATAATCCTCGCCGGATGGGCGGCTAATTCCAAGTATCCCTTCCTCGGAGCGATTCGCGGAGCAGCACAACTCATTTCCTACGAATTGACGCTCGGTCTGGCTATCGTTCCCGTCATCCTCGCCACCGCCCGCCCGGGCGTAGAAAGTCCCCTCAACCTCTTCACGATTGTCGAAGAGCAAGGTTCTTTCTGGAATGTTTTTACGCAACCTATTGGGGCGCTGTTGTTTCTCATCGCCGTATTCGCCGAGGCAAACCGCCAGCCCTTTGACATGCCAGAATCCGAGACCGACCTCGTGGGCGGATTTCACACGGAATACGGGAGCTTCAAATTCGGTCTCTTTTTTGTCGGAGAATATGCTCACATGATAATCGGAAGTGCCCTCTTTATCCTGTTTTTTCTCGGAGGTTGGAACCTGCCACTCCTCCCAAATTCTATTCTCGGAGACGGGATCACCGCCTCTGCCATCGGCGTAATAGTCTTTTTGGCCAAACTCTTCCTCATGGTCTTTTTCTTCGTGTGGGTGCGCTGGACACTCCCGCGTTTCCGCTACGACCAAGTGATGCGACTCGGCTGGCAACGCTTTCTCCCCCTCGCCCTCGCTAACCTCGCCCTCTACCTCGGCTTCTACAGCATCTTCGGGTAACGCTGACGCGAATCCACGGCACTGTGCAGGGACCCGTTCGCCAGAGTGGCGCGGGAAAACGCGCCCTGAAGGGGCGCGACTACAACGACTTCTGACTTCGCCAATGCTCCTTGTGGTCGCGCCCCGTCGGGGCGCAGGCAGGGAGGAGTCGCTGTCCGGCAGTTCCGCTACGCTCCACTGCCGGTTATTCACGTTGTCCCCCTTCGGGGGAGCGCAAGGTTCCCGCTACGCCTTCCGTTGCACATCTGCCGCGCCGCCGCATTTTTTCAAAAAAAATTCAATTCCCCCCTTGACAATTTTCACCGTCCGCGCATTTCTCGCTTTCGTAAATCGATTCTCCTTTTCACGAATCAATCCCATGAAGACATCAAAGGTCAATGCCATGTATGCTTTTCCCGCCAAACTGGCGGCGAGGACTGCTTCGTCGATGTCTTTTGTCTGTAGTTCGTTACCCCCCCCCCCCCCAACTTGCGTAATATCAAGTAGTTACGCAATAATCCGCAGTTCATTTCTGTTGCCGAAAAGGCAACTTCTTTCTAACCGCAGGACAACACCCTGCGGGTTACTTTTGCCTGCCCACTTTCTCTAACCTATGAAAACACACTCGCCAAATTCACTCTCGCCCGCCTTCGCCCGTGCCACTTGCTCCGCCAAGCTCCGCATTTTCGACAAGCGTTTCCTCGTCCTCGCCGCCGCAAGTCTTGTCTGCTTGCCCACCGCACAGGGTGCCATCCTCATCGCCTCTGATCCTGATCCAGTAACGAATGATCTCTTCGGTTCTTCCGTGGGCATATCCGGCACCACAGCCATTGTCGGGGCATACGTAAAAGATTCTCAAAGAGGAGCGGCTTACATTTACACTGGAGTAGATTCAGGCACCCCGACAGAAATACTCAAACTCACAGCTTCGGATAGAGCAGAGTACGATCAGTTCGGTTATTTCAATTCCGCAGGCATATCCGGCACCATAGCCATTGTTGGGGCATACGGAAAGGAGGTGAACCCATCGATCTTGCCTAAGGACACAGGAGCGGCTTATATCTACACGGGCGTAGGGTCAAATGACCCGATAGAAACCAAACTCACTGCTTCGGATGCGGCACATGAGGATAACTTCGGGTGGTCCGTGGGCATATCCGGCACCACAGCCATTGTCGGAGCATACAGAAAAGATTCTAACAAAGGAGCGGTTTATGTTTACACAGGGGTTGATTCTGTCACCCCGACACAAAAAACAAAACTCATCGCTACGGATGCGGTAAGTGGTGCTCAATTCGGTTATTCCGTGGGCATATCCGGCACCACAGCCATTGTCGGGGCATACGGAAATCAAGGATCTCCTAATATTCAAGGAGCGGCTTATATCTACACGGGGGTAGGATCAGATAATCCGATAGAAAAACACAAACTCACCGCTTCGGATGGGGCAGTGGGTGATGGCTTCGGTTGTTCCGTGGGCATATCCGGCACCACAGCCATTGTCGGGGCACGCGCAAAAGATTCTAACGCAGGAGCGGCTTACATTTACACGGGGGTTGGTTCTGACAACCCAACACAAACCAAACTCACCGCTTCGGATAATCCAGCAGAGGTGGGTTACTTCGGTAATTCCGTGGGCATATCCGGCACCACAGCCATTATCGGAGCATTCGCAAAAGATTCTTACAAAGGAGCGGCTTACTTCTACACAGGGGTAGATTCAGGGACCCCGACAGAAATACTCAAACTCTCCGCTTCGGATGGGGTGTCGGGTGATTCGTTTGGTCGTTCCGTGAGCGTGGACGGCGATAACTTTATTGTGGGCGCGAACTACGCTGCGAGCCGCACTGTTGACGGCACTGTTGTCTATGGCGGAGGCAGAGCCTACGTGGGGCAAGTGAGCACTTTCACGA
Organism: Puniceicoccales bacterium; assembly: GCA_031269335.1. Classification (GTDB taxonomy): domain Bacteria; phylum Verrucomicrobiota; class Verrucomicrobiia; order Opitutales; family UBA953; genus CALNBE01. Next base: position 40,246 of record JAISZI010000046.1, on the reverse strand, counting down.
CAGTGAACGTGGGAAATGTCACCCGCTTAACGGAGGGGCTGAGTTTTGTTTCAAAAACGGACTGGATAATCGGCGACACCACCAGCGACAACACGGTCATCCTCAGCAAATTCAAAAATGTTGGTTATGCGTGGCATTCTGACATCGCTACTGTGACGGCAACGGGGAAAGCGGTCTATATCGGCAAAAGTGCCAGCGCACGTAGCAACACGCTCGTTGTAGAAGGAATTTTAAGAACAAACAAAATTTACATCGGCTCGGCTAACGGAGCGAACAACAACACCCTCATTGTCAGCGCAAACGCCTCGAAAGGCGGTACGAGCGGGCAAATAAAGGCGGACGAAATTTACATCGGCTCGGAATCTTCCCACGGAAACGTGCTGCAATTGGAGGGGGCGGTGAGTGTTGCATTGGTTGCTCCAACAACGGTTTGGCTGCACCGAGGCAATATGCTGATAATACAGGAAATTCATGCAGGTGCCGGTCCTGAAGGCGAGGATTTGCCGCTGACACCCACGGAAGCTGTGACCGCGCTGGCGGGTGTCCAATTAAAAGCCGGGTGGCTGCCTGACAGCGAAAGCAGCATAATCGCCGCAAACGCCGAGCAGCTCATCAGCACGAGCACCAGCCCGGACATGCCCGGCTACACAATTGTCCTCGCCGCTGGCAGCACCCCCGAACCCTCCACTTACGCCCTCTGGGGCAGCAGCCTGCTCGCCGGCTTGGTCTTCCTCCGCCGCCGCCGCCGACGCAAGGGGTGAGTAGCCTCCGGTCTCACACGAAGATCAAGCCTATCTCCTATGTCTCTGCCCCTCTTCCCCCGAAGGGGGATAACGTGAATAACCGCTGGTGGAGCGCGAGTGCAACGAGCGCGGGACCGGCTACAAAATTAAAGCCCCAAAGGGGCGGCTCTAACATAGCCCAGGGCAACGCCCTGGGTATCTGGGAACCAATAAAAAAGAGCCCCAAAGGGGCGGGGTGCACCTCCCTATGCCGTAATTGGGGCCGCCCCTTGGGGGCTTATGGTGTTAATGATATTCAATACCCAGGGCGTTGCCCTGGGCTATATTGGTGCTGCCCCTTTGGGGCGCGGAGGGTGGGGGGAGTAATGTCCGGCAGTTCCGCTGCGCTTCACTGCCGGTTATTCACGTTATCTCCCTTCGGGGGAGTAGTGATACGCACGCCTCCGGTGCTTGCCCGCCGTGCCTTCGCTGCCCCTCCGGTGGCTGCTCGCCTGCTGCGCCTCTGCTGTGCTTACTTACGGTCCATTCCCTTTGGGCACCGTCCACTTTTTATTGCGTTTTACCCGAGGAGCACGTTGCAGATGGCGTTGCCGATACCGATGAGGGCGGCACCGGTGATGAGACCGGCGCAAATGGGTTCGAGGCATTCTACCCAGATGAGGTGGCGGCGGGTGCCGGGTGTCTGGCTGCGGTTTCCGGCGAAATGGAATGCGAGTGCGCCGACGAACATGCACAGGGCGGCGTCGGGAGGGAGGACGGCGCCGAGACCGACGGTGATGCCGGAGAGGGGGAAACGTCCGCGGGTGGTGATGCGCAGCACTTCAAAGACGAGGGCGATGACGGCGGCGACGAGCATGGAGATGAGAACAGAGGGCGGGAGGGCGGAAAGACCTTTTTCGATGAGTCTTGCGACTCCCTCCCATTGCTTTGCGCCGGGCATGGGGAATTGTTCGCTGACAAGGGTGCTGAGGCTACGGGTGCCGTCGTTTCCTTTGGGGAGAAAGAGGATGTAGAAAATGGGGGTTGAGGCAATGGCGCCGGAGAGAATGCCGATGATGTGCCCGATGGCTTGTTGGCGGGGTTTGGCTCCGAGCATGTAGCCGGGTTTGATGTCGGAGAGGAGGTTGGCGGCGTTACCGGCGACTTCGCCTGTCATGCCGGCGGTGCTGAGATTGGTGGCGGCGTTGGTGTGGTCAATGGCGCCCATTGTGAATTGGGTGATTTTGCTGAGTGCTCCGATGGGGGTCCAAGCGGTGAGTGCCATTGCGTTGGCGGCGATGATGCTGAGAATGAAGGTGAGGGGAACAGATGCGGCGACCAGCCACCAGTTTGCCCCGAAGAACTCGTGCGCCATCCATGCGCCGAGGAAGCCGAAAATGGGAATGCCGACATAGGACACCCACAAGGGGAGTTCGATGCGGGCGAGCACGTCCGGCTCTTTTTTTAAGTCGGGTTTTCCGGAACTCGCTCGACGGCGGAATATCGTGGAAAACGCACTGGTGAACATTTTTGGCTTGGCGAACAGGCTGAACACGGAGCCGATCACCATTGCGGTAACCGCCCACCAAAGTCCCCATTGGTTCACAAATTCTCCGCGTGAAATTTTGCCTCCCGAACCAGGGATGACTTCGCCGAGGTGGATCATCAACGGACCGAGCAGCGCGAAATTGAGCAATGCGCCAATGAGCACGCCGCTCGACGTGCGCAGACCCATGAGACCGCCGACGCCGATCATGGCGGCATCGACGCTGACGCGCAGCCCCATGTCGCGGGCATCGGTGCCGAGGATGCGGGGCGTCCAGAGGTTATATTTTTCGGCGAGGAGATAGTAATACTCGTCGAGGCGTTCTCTGATATACCAAGGTGCTTTTAGGGCGAGGCTGCCTTTATCAAGGGCGAGCAGCTTGAACTGCACGAGGCGCATCCAGCCTTCGCTGATGAGAAATTGCCAGACGGCGGAGATGGCGGCGGCGGTGGCGAGCACTTTCGCTTTGAAGATGCCGCTTCCGGCGTTGCTTGTGTAGAGGGTGTCGAGCACGACGCCGCAGGCGCGCCCTTCGGGGAAGGGCATTTGGTCGTCATTGATGAAGCGGCGTTTCATGGGGAAGGCGACGAGAACGCCGAGGATGGAGATGACGCAGTTCCACAAAATCATTTGCCACCAAGGAATAATGCGATCCGTCATAAGCATAAGTGCGGCGAGGCTGGAGATGAGAGGCGATGTCATGTAGCCCGCTGCGGTGGCGATGGACTGCATGGCATTGTTTTCGAGAATTGAAAACTCGCTGGTGATGCCTGCCTTCACGAGCATTTTGAACAAGGCGAACGCGAGGATCACGGAAGTAAGCCCGACACCGAGGGTGACGCCGCTTTTGGCACCGATGTAGAGGTTGGTGGCGGAGAGCACTCCGCCGAGTAGGAAACCTGTTAATGCAGAACGCCATGTGAGCTGGGGCAAATTACCTCGGAAAACATTTTCAAGCCACCACTTATCTTTTTCGGTGCGAGTCCATGTTTTGATCTGGTCTTCGTTGAGTTCGCAAACGGGCATTGAGGCGGAAAAACTTTTTGAAGAATGGTGGCCGGAGTCGGAATCGAACCGACGACACAAGGATTTTCAGTCCTCTGCTCTACCAACTGAGCTATCCGGCCAAAAAAAGAAAGCGGCAGGAAGCCCGTTCGTGCCGCCCAAGTCAATGCCTTTTTTTGGGAGGTAAGCGTTTTTCATTGGCGCACAGCGGAGCCGCTGCGGGAGCGGGCACTTTTCCGCTTTTCAGTGCGGGCAAATTTGAACAACTTCCCCCGCCTATGCCAGAAAGCGAGCCGTTGCGCCTGCAAAAATTTCTTTCCCAAGCCGGCGTGTGTTCACGCCGCGCCGCCGAGGCGTTGATACTTGAGGGCGTTGTGTCGGTCAACGGGCAGGTAGCTTCGCTCGGTCAAACGATTTTGGCAGGGAAAGACGTCGTGCTTGTCAACGGGCAGCGCATCCGTGCGGGATCGGGGAAACGCATCGTGCTTTTGCTCAACAAACCTTCCGGGTTTTTATGCACAAATGCCGACCCGCACCACGGACAAACCGTTTTTGCATTAGTCCCGCCAGAATTTAACGAACGAAAACTTTTTTGCGTGGGTCGTCTTGATAAAAATAGCGAAGGAATGCTTCTTATCACGGATGACGGCGATTTTGCCAACCGTGTTACGCATCCCTCTGGTGGTGTGGTAAAACGCTACCAGGTCACGCTTAACCGCCCCTTTGACCCTGTGCTCCTTCCGCGGCTTCTCAAAGGGGTGAAGGACGGGGAAGATTTTCTCAAATTTAAGCGCGTCCTCTGGAACAAAAGTGAACCCGAACGCCTCGAAATCCACCTTGACCAAGGGCGAAAACGCGAGATTCGTCGCCTGCTCGAGGTGTTTGGGTTTTTCGTAAAAACGCTTTTTCGCTTCCAAATCGGCGCCCTGCTCATGCGTAAAATGCCCCCGGGCGATTGCCGAAAACTCTCTCAAAAAGAAATTGCCCTAATTTTTTCCTGAACCGCCGCCGCACTCGTCCGCCAGATTTTAACGTCCTCTTTTTCAGATGGTTAAACCTTCTTTTTCCGATGGGCATTTCCCGCATGTGCTTATCACCAACGATGATGGGATCGACTCGTATTTTTTGCGCGTCTTTGTCGAAGCACTCCGCCCTTGGTTTCGCGTAAGCGTGGCGGCACCCGTCAACGAACAAAGTTGGACAGGGCGGGCGTTCAACCGGTTGCGCGACGTGCGCGTCGAACAACGCGGTGGCGCAGAGTGGGCGATCGACGGCACGCCGTCCGACTGCGTCAACATCGCCCTCGGTCATCTGCTCGCGGGGGAAAGACCCGACGTGGTTGTCGCTGGCATTAACATTGGCAGCAATATCACAATGCCGCTCAGCCTGAGTTCGGGCACGCTCGCGGGCGCGATTGAAGGCGCGGCGTGGGGGCTTGCCGCGATAGCGTTCTCCATCGAATTGCACGACGAGGAATACCTCCACGCGCAGCGCAACCGTGGGGAAATTTCAGTCGAAACGCAGCAGAATCTCCATGCCGCTGCCGCCCGCGCCGCGTCCCTCACTCAGGCGAGCTTGCTTGACTGGGAAACGGAGCGAATTTGCGTCCACAACATCAATTTTCCCCGCATTGTCACGGCGGACACGCCGGTAGAGAAGACCTTTCCCCTGTCAGTTCCCCTCGGCTCTCTTTTTCAGGAAAAAACACCCGGCGTCTTCCGTTTTCATTGGAACAAGGGTGGAGCCGCCGTTCCCCTGCCCGAAAAATCCGATGCCGCCTGCCTGCGTCGCGGGCATATTAGCCATTCCGCGTTGGAATACGGCTCTCTTGGCGCACTTAACGCGCTGCGCCAATAGTGCCATAGTGGCGGGGTGGTATGTTTTTACTTCCCACTTTTGCGACAACGCCTTTCAATGCCGCCCTCATGTCATCCAACGCAGTTTTGGCTCTTGAAGACGGCAGTGTCTTCCGCGGACGTGCTTTTGGCGCGACGGTGACGGTCGCTGGGGAAGCGGTTTTCAACACCAGCATGACTGGATATCAGGAAATTCTGACCGATCCTTCTTATCACGGGCAGATTGTTACGCTGACTTTTCCCGAAATTGGCAATTACGGGGTCAACGCCGCCGATGGTGAGGCAGACTCGCCGAAGTGCGTCGGTCTTGTCGTGCGCAAAACCAGTCCGGTCGCAAGTAACTGGCGCGCTACACTTTCGCTCGGCGAGTATTTGGAAAAATACCAGTTGCCCGGAATTGAAGGCGTGGACACGCGTGCCATTACCAAAAAATTGCGCGTGCATGGCGTCATGAAGGCGTGTCTTTCGACGGAAATTGGCATGAGCGACGCCGAGGCACTGCGGCGTGCCCGCGAATGGACGGGTGTCGCCGGGCGCGATTTTGTGCGCGAGGTGACGGGCTGCGGGGCGACAAGCCTTGCGCCCGGTGCGCCGGTGGCACCGTTCACGGTTCCAGGCACGGCATTGGCGCAAAACGCAATCCCTTCGCCGCGCCCAGCTTACCGCATTGCCGCCTACGATTTCGGAGCCAAGGCGTCCATTTTTAAGAGACTCCGCCACACTGGGTTCGACGTGCGGGTGTTCTCGGCGGAAACGCCTGCGGCGGAAATTAAGCAATACAATCCCGACGGCGTTTTCCTCTCCAATGGACCCGGCGACCCAGCCGCTCTTGTCTATGCGCACAAGGCTGTGCGGGAATTAATCGCAGACGGATATCCCATTTTTGGAATTTGTCTCGGTCACCAAATCATCGCACACGCCATCGGCGCGAGCACCTACAAGCTGAAGTTTGGGCATCGCGGCGGCAACCAACCCGTCAAAAATCTTGAGACCGACCTCGTGAGCATCACCGCCCAAAATCATGGGTTTGCGGCGAGTGCGGAAACTCTCGAAAAAGCGGGTGCCGTGGTCACCGAAATCAACCTTAACGACGGCACAGTCGCGGGGTTGCGCCTGCGGGACAAAGCTGTCTTTTCGGTGCAATACCACCCCGAAGCCGGACCGGGACCGAATGACGCTGTGTCTCTTTTCGAGAAATTTTATCAAATGGTAGATGCGCACAAACGCGCCGCCGCCGCCTAATCCCGTCGCTATGCCGCCACGCTCGCCCATTGCCACCGTAAGAACTCGATTACACCGGCGGCGTTTCTTGAAAAATACCGCCGCGCTTCTTGCCGGATCGGCTGCTTTTCCGGCAATTATCCCAGCAAGGGCACTCGGGCGAAGCGGCGCTGTGGCTCCCTCAAACCGCATCGCCGTCGGCATCGTAGGCCTCGCGCAAGGCATGATTGTGGCAGCGCACCTGCTCCCCTTCGCAGACGTTCGCGTGATCGCATTGTGTGATGTGGACGCACGGCGACGGGAAAATGCCTTGCGGCGCGTCAATAAACATTACGCAGGAGAGGTCGCCCGCGAATACGGAAATTTTCACAACATGTTTGAAAACGGCGGGTTGGACGCCGTAGTCATCGCCGCGCCCGACCATTGGCACGCCATTATGGCGATAGCAGCGGCACGGGTCGGACTGGACATTTATTGCGAAACGCCCCTCGCGCATACCCTCGTTGAAGGACGCGCCATAGTCGAGGCGGTGCGCCAGCACGGGCGCATTTTGCAAATGGGAAACTGGCAACGTTCCGTCGGCGTTTTCCGCAGGGCGGTCGAGTTAGTGCGCAACGGGCGTCTCGGACATGTCACGCACATCGAAACTGGCACAGGCGGTGTCCAAGGCACCCTCTGGCATGCCCTTAAATCTGCCCCCGCCGCTGGCGCGACACGTCCGCCGCCGCATCTTGACTACGAAGCATGGGTTGGTCCCGCTGCGTGGACGCCTTACGACGCCCGCGTCACCCATTACAATTGGCGTTGGGTGCTCAATTATGGCGGAGGTCTCATGCACGATTGGATGGGGCGACACCTCGACATTGTCCACTGGGCGTTAGGGCGAGACAACGACGGTCCGGTGAAAATTGCCTGCGACGCCCGCCATACGACGATTGCACCGTGGGACTGCGAGGTGAGTTACCTTTGCCGGTGTGTCTATGCCGACGGCTTAGTCCTCACCGCAGGACCGGCTCTCGCGGGCGGCGTGAGATTTTACGGCGAACGCGGCTGGCTCCGCGTTGACCTCAACCACCTTTCCGCTTCAAACCCCGAAATTTTGAACGAATATATCGGCGAAGAAGAATTTCACGCATATGACAGTGCCGACCACTGGCGAAACTTTATTGATGGCATAAAAAAACGCGTCGAAACCGTCGCCCCAGCCGAAGCGGGGCACCGTTCGGCAAGCATCGCGCACCTCGGCCGCATCGCTTCGCAAACGGGGCGGACAATTCGCTGGGACCCCTTTGCGGAAACAATCAAAGACGATCCGGCGGCTTCCGCCCTGTTACTCCCTAACTACCGTTCCCCGTGGGCGTTGTGAAACGATACGCGACCGCGCATCATGCTCCGGCGCGCTTCTTGCCCGTGCTCTGGAAGAAGCGTTTAATTTTTGCAACTGCGTAATCACGATTCAGTTGCGCGATAAAGTCCAAGGTGTTTCCCTTCGGGCAAACGGCTTGGCACTCCCCGTAATTCGTGCAACTCCCGAATCCCGCTTCGTCCATCACTTTCACCATGGCAAGCGTGCGCTGTTCCTTTTCCGCCTTCCCCTGCGGTAAGCTGTTGAAGTGGGCAACCTTAGAGCCGACGAACAACATCGCCGCAGCATTCGGGCAAGCTGCCACACAAGCACCGCAGCCAATACATTCAGCGGCGTCCATCGCCCTGTCCGCCACCGGCTTCGGAATGGGTATGATGTTGGCGTCTATCGCCGATCCAGTGCGAATGCTAATGAACCCGCCCGCCTGCGTAATGCTGTCCAACGGCGTGCGGTCCACCACAATGTCTTTGATGACGGGAAAGGGGCGCGCCCGCCAAGGCTCAATCGTAATCGTCTCGCCATCTTTGAAGTGGCGCATGTGAACCTGACATGTTGTGACTCCTTGCAATGGTCCGTGGGGCACTCCGTTGATGGTCATGGAACACATGCCGCAAATACCTTCGCGACAATCGTGATCAAATGCGATGGGTTCCTCCTTCTGGGCGACAAGCTGCTCATTGAGGATGTCCAACATTTCGAGGAAAGAAGAACCCGTCGAGATATTGCTCACTTTGTATTCTTTGAAACTGCCTTTCGCAAGGCGCGTGGGTTGGCGCCAGACGCGAATCGTCAGGTTGAGTGTTTGGTCGTGCGCATTGGTTTCGTTAGACATGGTGATCTGTGTGCTTGTATGGCGTTTTGAGTGGTTCGTAACTGATTGTTAAAAGAAAAGTTTTTAGATTTGGCGTTGTTAACAGCGGTTTCACTTTTTAGCCGGCGTAGTTTGTGTGTAATCCAACGCTGCTTTTTTCAGCGTTTCTTTGTCCCAACGTCCGTTGTGGACATAGACGCGGTGGCGGAGCGTTAACGTTTCTCCTGCTTTCAACGTAAAGGGTCCGGACAAAAGGAAGGCCGGGTTGAGGTAGGTGAAATTTTTCTGTTGGATTATATACCAATCGCCGGAGCGTGGGATGTTGGGATGGGGGAAAATGGCGATGCCATATTCTTTTCCGTCGATTACGCCATTTTGTTCCGCTCCCTCCGCTCCCTTCACGTCAACAAAAGCGTGCTCGCGGTCACGGTTTCGGACTTTTTCGGTGTTGGTTAATACAGTTCGCACATCTTTTAATTTATTGGAGAAGCGGACGGCCAGACCGGCATACCCGCCGAAGGAGACGCCGCCTTTTTCGCCGGGGATGGGCGTGCGATCAAGTTTTACATCTTTTTCGGCAGTAAAAAGTTGAGTCCAATCCAAATAATAGGAACCATCCGGCGCCGGTGCGGAAATAGCGATCGTGCGTTGTTCTTTTAACAAGAACGATGCCGGGGTTGATTTTTTGTTACGCGGGCGGTAGCCGAGTTTTATTGTGATTATCGCAGAGCCATCGGGGCGCAGTTCTTTTTCCGGCGTTTCCCAAAATGTTTCGCCCCGTGCGACGCCTCTTTTGTCTTCTTCCCAATAGTTTACGCCGTTGATATATTTCCACGAAAACCAGTGGGCGAGATGCCAGGGATGATCGGCTGGTTTTGGTAACACGAGCGACGGACCTCCTACGACGCCCAGCGGGTCGAAATAGGGTTTGCAGTTTTTAGCGGGATCGGCGTGAAAACGCCAAACCGTTTTGCCTCCGGAGAGCAGAGCGATTTGTCGCTCAGATTTCACTTCCCACTTCAATGGCTGCACAGGGTTTTCAGCCGCTTTTTTCGCGTGAACATAGCCGCTAAAACAAACCATCGCCGCGACAATTATCGCCGCGAAAGAAATCTTCTTGGACAGAAGAGAAATCAAAGAGCGGTCGAACGTTTTCATGATATTGTAACGCATTATTTATAACTTCTTGTAGCGAGTTTTACTTCTTCGTATTTTAATTCTTCTTGGTGGCGGACGGGCGGGGTGTCGCTGCCTTGAAATTCCCAGACGGCGACGTGGGCGAAGTTGGTGTCGTCGCGTTTGGCTTCACCATCGTCAGTTTGGTGTTCGCTGCGGAAGTGGCCGCCGCAGGATTCTTCGCGCAGAAGAGCGTCGCGGCACATGATTTCGCTAAATTCGAGGAAGTCGGCGACGCGTCCGGCGCGTTCGAGTTCTGGATTGATGGTGTCATTTTCGCCGACGACACAGACATTTTTCCAAAATTCTTCGCGGAGTTCTTTGATTTCTTCAATTGCCGCAGTGAGGCCTTGTTTAGTGCGGGCCATACCGCATTTTTCCCACATGATATTACCGAGTTTTTGGTGGAGGGCGCGTGGGCTTGCATTGCCCTTGATGGCGAGGAGTTTGGCGGTGCGTTCGCGGGCTTGTTCGCAGGCTTCTTTGTAGGCGGGGTTTTCGATGGAGGGAGCGCCGCCGAGGCCGGTGGAGGCGAGATAATCGGGGACGGTGGAGGGGAGGACAAAATAGCCGTCGGCGAGACCTTGCATGAGGGCGGAGGCACCGAGGCGGTTTGCGCCGTGGTCGGAGAAGTTTGCTTCGCCGCCAACGAAGAGGCCGGGGATGGTGCTTTGGAGGTTATAGTCAACCCAGAGACCGCCCATGGTGTAGTGGACGGCTGGGAAAATCATCATGGGCACCTTGTAGGGATTTTCTCCGGTGATACATTCATACATGTCGAAAAGGTTGCCGTAGCGTTCGCGGATTTTGCTTTCGCCGAGGCGGTTAATGGCGTCGCGGAAGTCGAGATAGACGCCGAGGCCGGAGCCGGGGGCGATGCCGCGTTTGTCGTCGCAGGCTTCTTTGGCGGCGCGGGAGGAGATGTCACGCGGGGCGAGATTGCCGAAGCTGGGGTATTTGCGTTCAAGATAATAGTCGCGGTCGGCTTCGGTGATGTCGGCGGGTTTGAGTTGTCCGGCGAGAACGCGGGCGGCGAGTTCGCGGCTATTTGGCGCCCAGACTCGCCCGTCGTTGCGGAGGGATTCGGACATGAGGGTGAGTTTGGATTGCTGGTCTCCGTGGACGGGGATGCAGGTGGGGTGAATTTGCGTGAAACAGGGGTTGGCGAAGCCGGCGCCGTGTTTGTAACAGCGGTAGGCGGCGGTGACATTACAGCCTTGGGCGTTGGTGGAGAGGAAGAAGACATTGCCGTAGCCGCCCGTGCAGACGACGACGGCGTCGGCGTTCCATGCTTTAATTTCGCCGCTTATCATATTTCTGGTAATGATGCCTTTCGCGTGTCCTTCGACGAGGACGAGGTCGAGCATTTCGTGGCGGTTATACATTTTAACGGTGCCGATGCCGATCTGGCGCGAGAGGGCGGAGTAGGCGCCGAGGAGGAGTTGCTGACCGGTTTGACCGCGGGCGTAGAAGGTGCGGGAGACTTGTGCGCCGCCGAAGGAGCGGTTGTCGAGGAGGCCGCCGTATTCGCGAGCGAAGGGGACGCCGGTGGCGACGGCTTGGTCTATGATATTGCCGGAGACTTCGGCGAGGCGGTAAACGTTGGCTTCGCGGGCGCGGAAGTCGCCGCCTTTGATTGTGTCGTAAAAGAGGCGGTAAACGCTATCGCCGTCATTTTGGTAATTTTTGGCGGCGTTGATGCCGCCTTGGGCGGCGATGGAGTGGGCGCGGCGGGGGCTGTCTTGGTAACAAAAACAGCTTACGTTAAAGCCCATTTCGCCGAGAGATGCGGCAGCGGCACCACCGGCGAGACCGGAGCCGACGACGATGACGTGGTATTTGCGGCGGTTGGCGGGATTAACGAGGCGCAGATGCGCTTTGTGGGAACTCCATTTTTCGGCGAGGGGACCGGCGGGGACTCTGGCATTTAGGTCAAAACTCATTGGTGCAAAGGCAGTTAGTTGGTGGACGTGTGTGTTGTCGGTGGCGTTTTGTGCGTGCAGGCGATTATTTGGCGGGAACGGCGGGAACGGGGGCGGGCGGAGGTTCGGGTCGGGCGGGCGCAGCGGGGTCGATGTTGTGTTTGCGGGGGGATTCTTTCCCCTTGCCTTCACGCGGTTGTGTGTGAGTGAAAATGGCCTTACCCTCGGCATCGTATTCGGGACCGATTCTCCCCGTAAAAACGGCGGCGGGGACGGCGGCGAGACCGAGGAAGAGCACCGTGCCGTAAGCGAAGGCGACGAAGTCGAGCAGGGCGCGCCATTTTTCGTTGCGCAGTCCGAAGGTTTGGAAAGCACTGGCGATGCCGTGGCTTAGGTGAAGCGCGACGAGAAACATGGCGAGTATGTAAAAGCCGCCGATCACGGGACTTCCGAATCCGGTGACGACCATGTTGTAGCAGTCGTTCACGGTCTCGCCTTTGAAAATAGGGTAGTCGAACACTCCGAAGAGCTTGCTGTGGACATCTGCCGCGATCTCAGCGTGAAAGGCGCCGGTCCCGAGGCTCGCGGGTGCTTTTACCGTGAAATGGGCGATGTGGAATGCGATGAACGCCAGCAGCACGAGTCCCGTGTAAGGCATCGTCTTCGCAAACAATGTCGCAGCGCGGGATTTTTTGACCGCGTATTGCTCGAAGCCGCGGGCGGCGCGGTTTTCAAGGGCGAGCAGGATGCCCGTAGCGGCATGGACGAGCACGCAGGCAAGCATCACGGCGCGAAATCCCCACAGCGCGGGCGGGGGCAGGTGCTGCAGAAAATGCGCATAGACGTTTATGTGCTCCGGCGACTGGAACATTTGTAAGTTTCCAATCATGTGGACGAAAGCGAAGCTGGCTAATACAAGACCGCTGATCGCCATCAGGTATTTTTTTACTAATGACGAAAGGCTCCCTGCGTAGTTTTTACACGAGTCGGGCATGTGTGTGGCGTGTGCGTGAAAGTTTGAAGAAGAAGCGGAGTAAGAGTTTTTTTCTCATTTTGGAGAAGAAAAAACCGCCGTCGGAGCGGCGCACGCCATCCAAACTGAAACTCATTAGCGGAGACAATCGCGGCAATAAGGCGTGCTTCTTATTGCTGTCATGAAAAATTCGCGACCTCTGCGCCCTCACCCCTTGCGCCGGCGGCGGTGGCGCAGGAAGACCAAGCCGGCGAGCAGACCGCTACCCCAGAGGGCGTAAGTGGAGGGTTCGGGGATGACGCCAGCGGCGAGGACAATCGTGTAGCCGGTCAAGTCAGGGCTGGTGCGCGTGCTGATGAGCTGCTCGGCGTTTGCGGTACTGACGAGGGTTTCGCCTTCAGTCAGCCATCCGGCTTTTAATTGGACGCCAGCCGCTGTCAGCTCTTCCGCGACTTTCGTGGGTGTCAGCGGCAACTCTTTGCCTTCAGGACCGCTGCCCGCACTAACTCCCTTTATTATCAGCATATTGTCCCTGTGCAGCCAGACCGTTGTGCCTGTAGCCAATGCAACACTCACCGCCCCATCCAATTTCAACACGTTTCCCTGCGAAAATTTCGAGCCGATGTGAATTTCGCCCGCCGTTATTAGCCCGCTCACACCGCCTTTCAAGGTGTTCGCGCTGACAACGAGGGTGTTGTTGTTCGCGCCGCTGACTGAGCCAATATAAATTTTATTCGCCGTTAAATTTCCTTCTACAATGAGCGTGTTACTGCTCACGCCGTTTCTTTTGCCGATATAGACCGCTTTTCCTGGTGCTGTTACAACAGCGATGTCGGGATACCACGCGCCACTGGCGAGTTTGCTGAGAGTGACGGTGTTGTTGCCGGTAGTGTCGCCGATTATCCAGTCCGTTTGCGAAACAAAACTCAGCCCTCCCGTTTCGCGGGTGACATTTCCCGAGTCCACTGTTGTAAAAGTGCTCACTTGCCCCGCGTAGGCTTTGCCGCCGTAGGAGGTTGTGCCGCTCGCAGCGCGATATGCGCCCGCAATAAAGTTGTCGCCATCCATGCTCACGGAATTACCAAGGTAACTACCCTGCTCCTCATCCGAAGCACTGAGTTTGAGTATTTCTGTCGGGGTGCCTAAATCTACGCCTGCATAGAGGTAAACTGCTCCTCTGGTAGAATTTTTCCCGGGTGCTCCGACAATGGCTATGGTGCCGGATATGCCCACGGAATACCCGAAGTTATCATACGCTGTTAGATTATCCGATGTAGTGAGTTTAGTTTCTACCGGAGTACCTAACCCTATCCCAGTGTAAATATAAGCAGCTCCTCTGGTGGAATTTTTTCCGTATGCCCCGACAATGGCTGTGGTGCCGGATATGCCCACGGAACTCCCGAAGTAATCGCTCGCTGTTGGATTATCCGATGCAGTGAGTTTGATTTCTGTTGGGGTAACTGAATCCACCCCAGTGTAAATATAAGCCGCTCCTCTGTTAGAATTTTTCCCGTATGCCCCGACAATGGCTATGGTGCCGGATATGCCTACGGAACGCCCGAAGTAATCGCTCGCTGTTGGATTATCCGATGTAGTGAGTTTGATTTCTGTTGGGGTAACTGAATTTACCCCAGTGTAGATATAAGCTATTCCTTTGCCCCATGTTCCGACAATGGCTGTGGTGCCGGATATGCCTACAGAGTACCCGAAATAATCGTACGCTGCTCTATCCGAAGCTGTGAGTTTGAGTATTACTGTCGGGGTGCCTGAATCTACTCCAGTGTAAATGTAAGCCGCTCCTCTTTGAGAATCTTTTCCGTATGCTCCGACAATGGCTGTGGTGCCGGATATTCCCACAGAAGACCCGAAGGAATCTCCCGTTGTTGCCGTATCCGAAGTGGTGAGTTTAGTTCCTGTTGGAGTGTCAGAATATACCCCTGTGTAGAAATAAGTCGCTCCTGTGCCAGTGTTTTTTCCGGCTGCCCCGACAAGGGCTGTGCTACCGGATATTCCCACAGACCACCCGAAGTCATCATACATTGCTGGATTATCCGGTGCGGGGACGGTGAAGATAGCACCCTGTGCGGCGGGCAAGAAGCAGGCGAGGCTTGCGGCGGCGAAGACGAGGAGGCGTGCACTAAGAAGGCTACGCTTAGTGGAACGGGCAGCACGGGCGAAGATGGGCGAGAGTGAATTTGACGGATGTTTTTTCATAGATTGGAGAAGTTGGCGGACAAAGGCGTCCTATTGTTTAGAGTCCTGCCTCTTGGCAGGAGCTTGTTAGTATTTTTCGCAGATGCCAAAACCGCCGACCTGGCGGAAGGGATACCCAAGTAAAAACAACATCATCTTCCCCCGAGTTGGAGAGAAGCTCGCATGCCGTTTTGCAGGTTCGTGCGATCACCAAAAATGATTCGGTTTAACACAGAAAAACGTGCATGCGAAAAAATGTCAAGAGAGGTTTTTGAAAAAATTGCGAAAGGGGCGAAAAAGTTTCAAGCGGCGTCAAACGATGAGCGGAACCGGCGAAAATGCACCGACGTCGAACAAGCCGCGGTCGCCGATTTTCAGGTGAGGTATCACGAGCAGAGCCATGAACGAAAGCGTCATGTAAGGCGAGCGCAGGGGGCAGCCTGCGACCTTCGCCGCCGCGCTCAGGCGGGAGAACGCCGCGCCAACCGTTTCGCAGGAACCCGTGCTCATCAGCCCCGCCACCGGCAGGGGCAGCACGAGCGTCTCGCCGCCGAAGACTCCGCTCAGACCGCCACGGTGGGCGATAACGGCGTTGACCGCCGCGCACAGTGCCGCGTCGTCCGCGCCCACAGCGACGATATTGTGTGAGTCGTGGGCGACGCTCGATGCGAGGGCACCCGATTTCAGCCCGAAGTTTTTGATGAAACCCGTTGCCACTGGTGCAGGCGAATAGCGGTTCACGACGGCGATTTTTAGCAAATCGCGTTCCGTGTCGGCGATGATTTGACCGTCGCGCACCCGCGGGCGCACCGTTTCGGTGCCGGTGACGAGCTGCCCGTCCAGTGCGGTGATCACGCGGATTTCTTTGCCGTCGGCGGGAGCAGGCGTGGCGAAATCCGCCGGCGAACAGGGGGCGCGGGAAAAATTGTTCGGGCAATCCGCCATCGCTATCGGGGCGGGCGCGGGCAGGAGGCATTTGCCGTGAGCCGCTGCGCGCACGCCGCCGACCCAGGTTTCCAACACGCGCCCCTCTTCGAGGCTCGTCAACACGGCGAAATCTGCCGGGTCGCCCGCTTGGAGCAAGCCCGTGTCCAACCCGTAGTGACGCACCGGGTTGAGGGTGGCGGCGCGCAGCGCGTCCATCGGAGCGGCACCGGCGGCGATGGCGCGGGAGATGAGGCGGTTAATGTGGCCGAGCAACAGGTCGTCGGGGTGCTTGTCGTCCGAGCACAAGAAACACATTTCGGGGCGTTCGCGCAGGAGCGGGGCGAGGGCGTCGAAGTTGCGTGCGGCGGAGCCTTCGCGAATGGCGACGAACATGCCGAGCGCGGTACGCTGGCGCGCCTCGTCGAGTGTTACGCACTCGTGGTCGGTCTCAATTCCGGCGGAAACATACCGCTCTAAATCCGCGCCGACGACTCCGGGCGCGTGCCCGTCAATGTGTTTGCCGAGGCGACGCGCCACCTCGACAATGGACATCATCTCCGCATCGCGGAAAATGACGCCCGGATAATTCATCACCTCGGCGAGATATTTTACCTCCGGCAACGAAAGCAGCACTTCCACCTCCGCCGCCCTAAAACGCGCTCCCGCCGTCTCAAACGGCGTCGCAGGGACGCACGAGGGCGCGCCAAAATAGATTTTCACCGGACTGCGTTTCGCGTCTTCAATCATCCAGCGCACGCCGTCCAAACCGAGCACATTGGCGATTTCGTGAGGGTCGCTCACCGTCGCCACCGTGCCGTGGACGCTGGCGGCGCGCCCGAAAGCGGCGGGCGTAAGCAGAGAACTTTCGACATGGACATGGGCGTCAACGAACCCGGGCGTTATCACACGGTTGCCCGGTGCGTCGCTACGGCGTTCAATCCGTGCGACGCGCCCGTTTTCTACAAAAACTTCCCCTGGGAAAAATTCTCCTGCGACAACATCGGCAACAATTCCTTGGTGTGAGAAGGTTGACATGTTGGAATGTCTTGCCCCGCAGAAAAACAAAAGGCGTGCGCCTTATTTGTCGGCGGTGGCGGCGTTATTTTGCGCAGGTGCTGCTTCCTTGAGAAACGAGACAATTTCGTCAACGGGATAGTCCAACGAAAAAATGAGATAATTCGGCTCGGCGGTGGTGATCTTCAACGAGCTGACTATTTTGTTTATTTTTGCCGCGTCCGCCGCTTTTTTCGGATCGGGCTTGCCGTCGGGACCGGCGGGGTTGGTAAACATGGCTACCATCCCGAGCATCATTTGCGCAATTGCCTGTGTTTTTTGAACATCCGCTGCATTCGCGTAGGTCATCGCGAGGCGTGTTTTGAAATTTTTTGTGTCTTCGCCCAGTGCGAAAAAGAGGTGGGCGGGATTGGGCGGAGTCATGTTCGCATCGAGCGAAAGCGCATCTGGTTCGGCGTTTTTCTTAGCAGGGGCTTGTTTCGGGAAAATTTTCCCGTTGACGTAAACAAGAACAAAAGGTGTGCCGACGACCTTGCCATAAGCGGATAGCGAAGAGGGGGCGGTGTAAGACTTGGCTTTGCCGGAGAACGCGTCGAGTGCCGCTGCGGCGATGGTTTTGTTTTCAGCAAGAAGAAGCGTGTTTGCGTCGAGCGGGCTGAAGTAAACATCAGAGTCCAGTTTCAAACCGCCTTTCGGCTGTTTTTCACTTTTGAGTTTCTCGACGAAAAATGTATGTTCGCCAATGGTGATGGCTTTTAGATTTTCCTTTTTGGCGGCATCCGCGATTTTCGCCGGGTCAAATTTGCCGCGCACAAGGATAACCGTCTCTGGTTCGCCTTCCTTCCGTGGCACTAAGGCGACGGTGAGGTCGGCAATGTCTTCCAAAGAGACGCCACCGGCGGTCAGTTCTTTTTTCAATTCCGCTAAAAGATTCGCATCCGGTTCGCCGGGAATACTTGCATTGGAATTTTCTTTGACGGTCTGTCCGATTTTGGACTTTGAGACCGCGTCGAAGTCAATGTGAACGACGCCTGCGGCAGAAGCCGGAACGCCCTTGGTATTGAGTGCGCCCGCGAAGGCGACGAATGAAGAAGCGAGAAAGATTCCCGCACCGAAGAGACATTTTTTCATGTGAGTAGTGTTTGCAGTGTTTGTTTGTGTTACGTGTTTGTGGTTTGCGTTACGGGGCGACGGGGCTTTTTAAGGGTTGTTCGCGGCGGAGGCTTCTTTGGCGAACTGGATAATTTTTTCGGAGGAATAATCAAAGGCGAGCGAGACGTAATTTGGTTCGGACGTGGTTATTTTTATCGCGTCGAGGAGGCTTTTTAGCCGTGCGGATCGTTTGACCTTTTTGGGGTCGGGATTCCCGTCGGAATCATTCGTGTTGGCAATTCTGCCTTGTATCATTGCGAGTCCCATTTGCATGAATGCCTGCACGCTTTGTTGGTCTGAAGCTGTGGGATATGTCGCTGATAAGCGTAACTTGATGTCTCCTGCTTTTTCGCCTAACACGAGAAAGACGTGGGCAGGGTTGGGCGGGAGCGGGGTCATTTGCTTCGCGCTTGAATCAGTTCTTTGTTTTGGGAGAATTTTTCCGTTGAGATAAAAAAAGGCGAAAGGTGCGCCGATGTTTCGTCCGTATGAGAGCAGTGGAGTCGGGGCTGTGTAGGATTTGGCGTTGCCGGTGAGTGTTGCCAGCGCCGCCGTAGTGGCAGCTTCGTCTGCGGCGAAGAGAATTGTATTTGCGTCAATCAGCGTGGCAAAGGAAGCGAATGGGTTTCCCCATGGCAGCCTGCCTTGAAGTTTGTAGAAGGTGCGATTCTTAATGACACTGGTTGTTGCGGCGTGGCGCGATTTGGCAAAATTGTCGAATTTTTCCAAATTAAAATTGCCGCGCACAATAACGATGTCGGGCGCAATGACGTAGTTGGGATCCAGCGCGCCGTTTTCCGGCGTTGTGACGGCGACGGTAATGTCGGCAATGCTTCCTATTGAGCTGATGTCGGCATTTTCCGGGGCATCGGCGGAGGCTCTTCCGAAAAGGCGGGCGATGGATTTCTTTATTTTTCCCCGAGACTCTTCGGAGTCGGCAACTTGACTGATTTTTGATTTCTCAACAGCTTCAAGATCAAGATGAAAGATAACACCGGCAGAAGTCGGGATGCCTTTGGTGCTGAGTGTGCCCGCGAGGGCGGTGAACGAGGTGGCAAGGACGGCGCTTGCGACAAGGAAGTATTTCTTCATGAGAGTAGTGTTAGTTGATTTCGTTTATGTTTTATGCTGTGGACACCCACAGACGGGCGGGAAGCTCTTGCTTTTAACAATAGAGTCAAGGGTTATTTTATGAGGGAAGGCTTGGTGTTTTTTGTTCCGTGTTGTTCATCGGATATTCCAAGAAAGGGGTGCCAGGGGCTTGCGTCGGCGTCCATTGCGAGAATGGACATAAAGGATTGCCATCGGGGGCGGGTAGGGGCACGGCGCAGCACCATGCCCGCCTGATGCGGGAGGCGGTTTGCCTTGCGTGCGTTGCAGCGGGCGCAAGCGGTGACGATGTTTTCCCAGTTGGTTTTTCCGTTGCGGTCGCGTGGGACGACGTGGTCGAGGGTCAGTTCGCTTTCGCTAAACTTGCGTCCGCAGTATTGGCAACGGTAGGCGTCGCGCAAATAGACGTTGCGGCGGCAGAAGCGGACTTCGCGCCGCGGGACTCGGTCGTAGGAGGTGAGCAAGAGGACGGGCGGTGCGAGGAGGGCGAGATTGACGGAGCGTAGGGAGTGGCTCGGATCGGGGTTTTTTTGCGAAAACTCCATCCATTCTTCCACATTCAATACGGAGTAAGAGCCGTCGGGGACGGGGAAAATGGCTTTGGCGTGCCCTTGAAAGAGGAGCGAAAATGCGCGGCGCACTCCGACGATGTTGACGGGTTGCCAGGCTTGGTTGAGCACAAGTGCTCGGTGTTGCAAACGCGAACTCATGGGGCAAGAAAATGGGAAAAAGCGGGACGCATGGGTTGCCGCTGCTTCTGGTGCGTGTTCCGCTTCTGCGTTTTGTGTCAGGAGCCGCCGCGCTTTTGCGCGAACAGCCATTCCCAAGTCGCAGGGTCGCGCAGGGCGGGGTCCCACGCATTATGCCCGACGTTAGGGAAGAGCGTGATCTTGTGCGGTGTTTTGGGGGAGGCTTTTTTTAACGCTTCGGCAATGGCCTTCGAGCTGCCGGGCGGGACTACGTTGTCCTTTGCGCCGTGGAAGATCCAAACGGGCGTGCGGCTGTATGCCTTGGCGGCAACGGCGTTGCCCGCGCCGCAAATCGGTATGGCGGCGGCGAAAAAGCGCGGGCGCAGCTCGAGTGCCTTGAATGTCCCCATGCCGCCCATGGAAAGCCCCGAGATATAGACGCGCTGCTTGTCCACGGGGTGCTTTTTGATGAGTTCGTCGAGCAACGCGAGCGCGGTGGTGAGCGGCGCGTCCGCCGAGCGTCCCGCGCGCCAGGCGACGCTGGTGGAAGGGCATTGGGGCACGAGGATAAAGCACGGGTGCTTGGCGCGCATCTGCGGTGTTGCGAGATACCCGACTCCGTTGTGGAGCTGTTTCTGGTTGTCTTTGCCGCATTCGCCCGCGCCGTGAAGAAAGAGGACAATGGGGTATTTTTTCCCGCGCTCAATTTTCTCCGGCTTTAACAAGCGGTAAGGCAAGGTGGCCTTGCCCTTCGTATGGACGCCCGGTTCAAAGCTGTCCACAAGAGCGGCTGAAGAACCGGCTGCGCCGAAGACGAAAACAAGGGCGCACAGGGCAAGAAGTGGAATTTGCGAAAAGAAAAAGAAATGACGCATGAACGGCAGCATGACACTTGCTACGCGTTGCGCAATGGTTCTCTTGCCGCAACGCGTTGCGCAAACCCGCTGACACGCCCGGCGGATTTGGAACTTTCGCGGGCGGCGGCTTTCCTGAATGAGCCGATGAAAACGTGCTTTTCTCTTTTGACGCCGCTGGTGTTTGCGGCGACGGCGTGCAGTGTTGCGGCAAACACGGCGTCGGTAGCGGCTCCGCAGGGCGACTTGCCCGCGAGCGTCGTCGGCAAAGCCTGGACGTTTCACCGGTCGAGCGGCGAAGGGAAAGCGTATTTTCACCCGCTTGAAATCCCCAACGCACCGTCGGCTGGCGCTTTTACGGCGTTCCGCCCCGCCGACCACAAGTGGCATCTCGGGCTGTGGTTTTCGTGGAAATACCTCAACGGCGTCAACTTTTGGGAACCGGATAAACGGGCGCGGATACGGACGGAACAGAGCCAGATAGCTTTTGACTCCGCTGATGAAAACAGGGATTCGCCGAGGTTTGACTTGACCATTCTCTACGAAGTTGCCGACAAACGCGCCGCCGGTGGCTTCAAACCCATGCTCCGCGAGACGCGGACAGTCGCAGTCTGCACGGCGAAAAATGGAAATAGTTACACGATTAATTGGGACGCCTCCTTTACCGCCGAAGCTGAAAAAGTGGTTTTTGAACGCACAAAGCCTGGACGCGACAAGAAAGGCGCCTGGACGAGCGGCGGCTACGCGGGGCTAAACTTTCGGTTCGCAGATGAACCGGCGTTCCGCTACGAGTTCACCAACGCCGAGGGCGTCAAAGGCGCGAAGTCGTGCGGTTTGGCGAGCGAATTTATCACTGCAAAAATCACCGCAAAAAACGGCGCGCAGGCACAGGTAAGCATTCGCGATTTGTCCGCCGCCGCCGCCGGCAAAGCCGTTGCCGCCAGTGTTTCACCGCCGCCGCCAGTGTGGTTTGTGCGAGACCAGCCCGGTGCCCTCAAAGGACGCGGCTACTACGTTCTCGGTTCCGCACCGGTCTTTCACCGACCGCTTACCTTAAAGCGAGGTGAAACGCTTCGGCTGCGTTACGAAATCACCGTCACGAAAATTTCGCAGACCGCGCCGTGATCACGCCACACGTGCGCGGTTTTCTTGTGGCGTCCGTCGCACTTTTTTTCAAAACCCTCCCCTGACAATATGAGCGACACCACCGCTACCAACCCGCCGCCCAAAGAACTCGGGCGTTACGCCAGACGCGGCGTCTCCGCAAGCAAGCACGAAGTCCACGCCGCCGTGGACAAGCTCGACCCGGGTATTTTCCCCGGTGCTTTTTGCAAAATCACCGCCGATACGCTCACCGGCAACCCGTTGCTGTGCAACGTAACACACAGCGACGGCTCCGGCACCAAGGCGGTGCTCGCCTGGTTGTGGTGGCGCGAAACAGGCGACGCCTCCGTCTTCCGCGGCATCGCGCAAGATAGCATCGCCATGAACATAGACGATTTGTTGTGCGTCGGCGTCACAGGGCAGGTCCTGCTCTCCAGCACCATCAACCGCAACGCACGCAACATCCCAGGCGAAGTGCTCGCCGAATTAATTAGCGGCACAGAAGAAGTTCTCCAATCACTGCGCGACCACGGCTTTGACATCCACAGCGGCGGCGGCGAAACCGCCGACGTGGGCGACCTCACGCCCACGCTTACCGTGGACTCCTGCGCCACCGCCGTCCTCGCCCGCAACGCCGTAGTGGACGCCTCGCGAATCCGCCCGGGTCTCGCCATCATCGGCCTCGCATCGGGCGGGTTCTGCTCCTATGAACGCGACGAAAATAGCGGCATCGGCTCCAACGGCCTCACAAGTGCTCGCCACGAATTGCTCTGCCGCCACTACGCGCAAAAATACCCCGAAACCTTTGACCACGCCACCAACCCCGAACTCGTTTATTGCGGACCACACCGGCTGGAAGACCCCCTGGAAGATTCGTCACTTTCGGTGGGACGCGCCCTGCTCAGCCCAACGCGCACTTACGCGCCGTTCGTGACGCGCCTCCTGCGCGAGCTGGGCGTTTCGCACCTTGCCGGTCTCGTGCATTGCAGCGGCGGCGCACAGACAAAATGCCTCCGTTTCGGCACGGGCGTGCATTTTATTAAAGACAATTTATTTCCGCCCCCGCCGGTTTTTCGCGCCATCCAAAAAGCTGGCAACACAAGTGACCACGAAATGCACCGCGTCTATAACATGGGACACCGCCTCGAAGTTTTTTGCGAACCCGCGCACACCGACTCCGTGATCGCAATCGCAAAAGAACTCGAAATCGAGGCACGTGTAATCGGCCACGTCGAACCCTCTTGTCTTCCCTCGAAAAAAAATCACCTCACCCTAAAAACAACGACAGGATCAGTCTTGCACTACGCATAAACTCTATAATTTTTTATCCTGTTAAAAAATTTGCCGCCAAGAAACTTCGTTGTTTGTGCTTGAAAAGTAGGATTGAAAATCCCCCGAAGGGGGATAACGTGAATAACCGGCAGTGGAGCGTAGCGAAACTGCCGGACAACGCGCCCCCTTTCCCCCGCGCCCCGAAGGGGCGCAACTATTTGCGTATTTACGCGCACGGGTGAAATTAGGCGCGTGGGTGGGAACGGGAATGGGCGGATTTGAGGCGTTTGAGAGAGACGTGGGTGTAGATTTGGGTGGAGGAGAGGGAGGCGTGGCCGAGTTGTTCTTGGATGAGGCGTAAATCGGCGTCGTTGTTGAGGAGGTGGGTGGCGCAGGTGTGGCGGAGTTTATGGGGGGTGAGGTCTGGCGGGAGGTTGACGGAGGCGAGGCAGCGTTTCAGGATTAATTGCACGGCGCGGGGGTTAATGCGTTTTGAATTTTCTTTTTTTGTTGTGAACACTGGGGCGTCGCCGTGTGCGTTGGGAGAATGTTTTTCTTGCATGCGTTTGATGGCTTTGATTGCGGTCATGCCGGTGGGGACGATGCGTTCTTTATTTCCTTTGCCGAGGACGCGGAGGAGGCCTGTTGAGAAATCTACATGGGAATTGTCGATTCCGCACAATTCGGAGACGCGCAGGCCTGCGCCGTAGAGGCATTCGAGAATGGCTTCGTCGCGCAGCCGTGTCCATTCGTCGATCCATCCGCTTTTTTGCATGAAAGCTGGGGCGGAGAGCAGGGTTGCCATTTGTGTTTCGTTGAGGAAGCGCGGTAGTTTTTTGGGTAATTTTGGGGAATGGATTCCGATGAATGGAGATTTTGATGTTTCGTCGTTTCTTTGGCGGTAGCGGTAAAAGGCGCGGAGGGCGGCGAGGTGGAGGTGAACGGTGGCGCGGGAGTGGGTGCGTTGTTTTTCGATAATAAAGTCGCGTGCAAGGCGTTGTGAAATTTGGAGAAATTCTCCGGCGAATCCGTTGTATTTTTTTGCCCAAATGCAAAAGTCGCGTAGTGCTTGTTCGTAGTTGCGCACGGTGAGCGGGGACATCCGGCGTTCGTCGCGCAGGGTCACGATAAATTTGGTGACTTCTTTTTCGCCTGGGTAGGAGTTGGATGTGGGGCTTTTGATTTTTGAAGCTATTTTTTTCATTGGTGATAATGTTTTTGATAGGCGGTGTTTATTCCTAAAAACTTCAAGATGTTTGATGTGTTTGCAAGCGGGCATCGGCTTCGATGTCGGTGATGCCTGTTATGCGGAAGCGTTTTTCTCTGGAGGCGGTTCCGGCGGTTAATGTTATGGCATTTTGTGGCAGGTTGAGCGTGGTGGCGAGGAAGGCTACCAGTGCTTTGTTTGCCTTTCCGTCTTCGGGCGGAGCGTGGACACGGAGTTTCCACGCATTGCCGACGCGCCCGACGACGGCGTTATTTGCCGCATTTGGCACAACCTTTATTTGTAACCCGCAAGAAGGCGGTGGCGCGGTAGGCGGCACTCGGTGTGAGGGGCGCATAACGGGCGGGAGGCTTGTGCGTTATTTTGCTTTTGAGGAAAGGGTTCCGAGACCTGCAGCGCGGACGGCTTCGTGGATAAAGAGGAGGGTCTGGGTGCCGACTTGGGCGTCGCGGGAGAACTCGACATTTCTGCCCGGTGTTGCGGTGCCGAGTTCGCGGAGTGCGGCGTGGAGGTCGGCTCGTGCAACGGTTTTGCCGTTGACGATGAACAGGGTGTTTTCCGGTGACGGTGCGGCACCCGTGCCGTGGGTTGCGTGAATAGAAATTGGCGCAGGTGCGGCGGGCGCAACCGGTGTGGGAGCAGGCGCAGGCGCGGGTGCGACTGGCGCTGGCGCTGGCGCGACTGGTGCTGGTTCCGGCGCGGGTGCTGCTGGTGCAGGCACTGGCGCGACTGGTGCGGCGGGTTTTTCTTCGGGTGCTGGCACTGGCGCGGCGTCTTCTTGTTTTTTTGCAGGGCGTGCGCGGTAAAGTCCCTTTGGGTTACGTTGCATCACGGTTACTTTGCCCAGACCGGCACCCTTTGCCGCTTCCTTTGCGTAGGGAATGGCGTTGGGGTGTGTTTTTTCGTGAACGACCAGTGTGACTGGGCGACCGCTGTATTTTTTGCCGAAGTCGTTCAGCACCTCTACGAGGCGGGCGGACGGGACCGGCTTGTAATTCACAAACACTTTGTCGTCGTCTCTGATTTCGACGATGACGGAGTCTGGGTTTGGTCGCGGGGCGAGAGCGAAGGGCGATTCGCCGCACCCTGACAGCAGCAGGGAGGCGAGGACGCAGAGAGAGAGAACAGGAACTAATCGCATGTTTGTCGTTTGTTGAGGATTGAGAGAAGAGAGTTGAGCCGGAGGCGGTTATCGTGACGGACGTGTAATCAAGCGCGGAACTAATTTCTGTTTGTTTACCTGATCCACGACGTAGATGGTATCCTTGGTGAGCGCTTGCTCGTCTGCAACAACTAAAATGGAACTTCCTGGGGCGGCTTTGCTCGTTTGCGCGAGTTGTTGTTTGAGGGCGGGGATGTCTGCTTGTTTGCCGTTGATGTAAAAAACGCCGGCTTTCGTAACAGCTACGACGAGTTCGCCTGGATTTTTTGAAAATTCACGATCTGCGCTTTCTGCCCGTGGCGGCGTGATGGCGAGTGCCTGTGTTTCGTCGAAGCGCATCGTCATGAGGAAGAAGAAGATCAACACCGTCATTACGTCAATCAACGGAACGATGTTGATGTCGGTGCGGCGTTTTCTGGGGCGGAAGAGGCTCATTTTCTGGGGGTGGTTGGCTTACTCGGGAGGACGAGTGGTTTGAGGACGAACTCCAATTTTTCGGGTTGGGGAGGTCCGGGGGAGAAGGTGCAGAGGCGTTCGACCGCCATATTGATCTGGGCCGATAGGAGTTCGAGGCGGCGGGCGATGTAGTTGCTGCAAACGAGTGCTGGAATGGCGATGAGCAAGCCGAGAATGGTGGTAGAGAGGGCTATCCCGACGCCTCGGGTGAGCACAGCCGCATTTGGCAAACCGTCGCCGGGGAAGAGGCTGAACAAGCCGTAAACAGTGCCGAGCAGCCCAATCAACGGGGCGATGCCGACGATGGTATCCAGCAGAAAAAGACCGCGTTCGAGGCGCGTTAATTCTATTTGTGCGAAGGCTTTAAGGGTGTCGGGGTCGGCGTTGTTTTTTTGAAAGAAGAGCACGATGCGACCGCCCAGCGACTTGGCGAGTTTGGGCGGGAGCGCGGGCAAATTTTCGCTTGAGAGAAAATTCAGGAGAGCACTCGGCGCCACGCGGTTTGTGCGCAATGCGAACAAACGTTCGAGGATGATGAACGCCGCGAGGATTGAGCATGCCCCCAACGGCCAGATGAACACTCCTGTGCCTTCTATAAATGCCTTCATTCGCGTTGAGGACATAGAGACGGCGGGTGCGTTTCAAGACCGAAGTTTTGCATTGTTGCTGGACGCGGAAAAAACGGCGGGTTGACAGACAGGGGTGGTTGAGAAAGCTGGGCGGCGGCGGGGAGACTTCCTTTTTTACACGAACGAGATGGTTGCCGTGCTGTTTAATTGGGTCGAACCGAACGCATCAGAAGCGAAAGGGCAGAACACACATGAAGGCTTTTCAAACGCCTGTTTCAGGCACAACGATAGTTTCACCGGCGCGTGTTTGCGGCGGCGGTTTTTCGCGTTGGTGGGCGACAGGGGTGTTGCTGGCGATGTTGGCGGCGCCGTTGGCGTGCGGTGCGGCGGCGGAAGAGCCGGCAAAATTGCCTGTGCACGGGATAGCGCCGCTTCCCGAAGGCGCTGCTGGAAGGTGGCTGAGCCAGCCTAAAACAAAACACCTCCACCTCGATTTTTCCGCGGCGTGGGTTTACCACCTTGGCGAGGACGTTAGAGGGCATGAAGGGTGGGGCGGGGTGCTGACGTTTTTGCTCATGCCGGAACGTTCGCCGGAGTATCCCAACTGGCAACTTAAGTTCGGCGGCGACCTGTTCGTGTTTCATGCCACGCGGTCTTATGTCAACTCGCGGCGATTTTCTGCGAAAGACAGCATTGATGCGGGTGCGTTAACTGTGGTTGGTGGAGCGAGTTACACCTTTCAAGATCGGGTGGAGCTTGGCGTTCTTCTGGGATTGGGTTTGGCGGGAACGTATGGGGAAACGCGTGCCGGGGGAGATACGGATCGCAATGGCAACGTGAACCTTTCCATGCACGTCAAGCCTTCGCTCACATTTCATATTACGGACAACTTGAGTTTATCCGGTGTCTATCGGTTCGGATTTATCACGCCCGTCGTGAGGGCAGACCTCGTTGACTATCGCTCGGTGGACATTGTGCACCAATCCGTCGAGGTCGCTTTGACGTTGCGTTTTTAGGCGCGCGGGTGCCTCCTTTGTAGTTCCTTTTTCTGATGCAGATATGTTCACTGGAGACTCCTCTCTTTCCTCATGTTAAAACGACACATTAGCACACTTATCCTTTTTCCGCTGGTGCTCGGCGGTTGTTCGGCAGTTGGTCCCGATTTCAAGGAACCGCCTGTCAATTCTCCTGAAAAATGGCGGGTTGATGTGCCTATGGATGCCCCTTCGGCGGCGAATTTGCCGTGGTGGGAGGTTTTCAAAGACGAGGATTTGCAACGGCTCATCCGCACCGGTCTCGAACAAAACAGGGAAATCCGCGCCGCTCTCGCCCGCATTGAGCAAGGGCGCGCGGCATTAGGCGTTTCCAATGCCGCCTTTCTCCCTTCCGTTGGCTATAACGGCACCGCCCTGCACGGCGATCCGAAGACCACGCAACTTGCTGGTCCGCATGGTTATATGCTCGGCGGCAGCGTCCAATGGGAGGTTGACCTTTGGGGGCGCGTCCGCCGTTTGAATGAAAGTGCAAGGGCGCAGTATTTCGCGAGCAACGAGAACAAGAACGCCGTCGTGCTCGCGCTCGTCGCAGAAATCGCCGTTGGCTATTTCAACCTGCGCATGCTCGACGCGCAGGTCGCCATTGCCGAGCAGACAGCGTGGACACGCGAAGCGGCGTGGAAACTTGCCAAGGATCGGCTCGAAAAGGATGTGGGCAACGCCATTGACGCATTGCAGTTCGAGGCGGACATGATTGCGGCGCAGACATCCGTCGTTAGCCTCAAAAACGCTATTGTCGTGCAGGAAAATGCCTTGTCCCTCTTGCTGGGCGAGCTTCCTAAAAGCGTTGCCCGCAAAGCGGTTGCCGAATCCAATGCCGCGCTTCCCCCTATCCCCGCCGGGCTTCCCTCGGACATTCTCCTTAATCGCCCCGATCTGCGGGCTGCCGTGCAAAACGTCCATGCTGCCAATGCGCAAATCGGTGCCGCCGTCGCCAACTATTTCCCAAAAATCTCCCTGACCGGCGTGCTTGGCTTCGTCCATCCCCAGCTCGGTCATTTGTTGGAAGGTGGCAACAGGCAGTCGCAGGCAGGCGGCAGCCTCCTCGGTCCGATTTTTGACGGCGGGACAACCTACTACTCCGTCAAAGCCGCCGAAGCACGCACCCGCGAAGCCGTGTTGAACTACGAGCAAACCGCGCTGAACGCCTTCCGCGAGGTCAACGACGCACTCTCTTCCCTGCGCGCTGCCCGCGAACGTGTCGCCCTCCTGCGCCGCGAAGCCGGTGTCCTCACCTCCGCTCTCGAAAAAACGCGCCGCGCCTACGAAGCCGGCAAAGTCGCCCTCCTCCCCGTCCTTGACGCAGACCGTAACCTTTTCTCCGTCAAACTCACCCTCGCCGAAGCACAAGCCACCGAGTTAACGGCTGGCGTGCGCCTCTACAAAGCACTCGGCGGCGGCTGGCGGACCAACGACTTGAAAAAGCCATTGGTTGCCTCCGACGGACAAATAGCCGGTGCCCCAAACTCGACCGAAAACAAAGGTAAGTAGTTCTCGCCAATGGATAACGATAGTGGAAAAAAACCTTTTGACGTCGCTCTTCGCGAATTGGAGGAGATCGTAGCCGCCATCGAAAAAGGCACGATGCCGCTCGAAGTGTTAATGGAAAAATATGAGCAAGGCATGAAGCTCCACGCCGAATGCCAGCAGGCATTGCGCAGTGCCGAATTGCGCATCGAGGAACTGCGTCTCGCGAATGGGAAACCACACTTCGACCTGCGGGAAATCGCCACGGACGGCGTCGCTGACAACAGCAACCTGTTTTGACCCGTCCGCCCATTTCTTTCACCTGCCCAGCCCTAACGCGGAAATTATCAACAAAAGGGGGCATTGATGAAAATACTTGTCACCGGCGGCAGCGGGTTTCTCGGGCGCACTCTCGTGCGGAAACTTCTCGCCCGCGGCGACATTGTCCGCGCCCTCATGCGCACGCCCCAGCCCGAACTCGCCCGCGAAGGTTGCGAATGCTTGCGCGGCGACATCGCCGACGCCGCCTGTGTGCGTGGTGCTTGCGCGGGTTGCGACGCCGTTTTCCATACCGCCGCAAAAACCGACTTGTGGGGCGCCTACGCCGGATTTGTTTCCACAAACATTAATGGCACCCGCAATGTGATTGATGGGTGCCGTGCGGCGGGCGTCCCGTTTCTTGTTCACACGAGCACTCCCAGCGTGGTCTATTCCGGGAAATCTATCGCGGGCGGTGACGAGTCATTGCCGCTCGTCGAAAAATGCTCTTGCGCGTATCCCCTCACAAAGGCCGCCGCCGAACGTATCGTGCTCGCTGCCAACGAAAATGCAGCCTTGCGAACAATTGCCCTGCGCCCCCACCTGATTTGGGGCGTGGGCGATCCCCACCTCGTCCCCCGCGTGCTGAACCTGGCTCGATCGGGTAAGTTGCGCATGATTGGCGCCGGCAAAAATCGTGTTGACCTGACCCATATCGACAACGCCGTCCACGCCCATTTGTGCGCACTCGACGTCTTGTGTGCCGGTGGCGAAAAAGCAGATGCCGCCGCCGGTCGCGCCTATTTTATTTCCGACGGCGCCCCCGTTCTCCTGTGGCAATGGATTAATAACTTGTTGCGCCGCTTAGACATGCCGCCAGTGACGCGCCGCATCAGCACCGGCAGAGCATTTTTCGCAGGCACACTCACGGAAATTCTTTGGAAAGTGATTCCCTTGAACAACACCGCTCCGCCGTTGACGCGCTTTATCGCCGCACAACTTGCCGAAGATCAATGGTTTGATATTTCTGCCGCCCGCCGCAATCTCGCCTATTCTCCCGCCGTTTCTACGGACGCCGCCTTTGAGGCGTTAGTTCATTCCATTTCCCACCAAGGCAAACGGGCGTAAACACCGTTGCGGTCGTGGGTTTTTTCAAGATGCCGCAGAAGATTGTCAAAGTGATGCACTATTTTTGAGGCAACGCTGCGTCCGGAAGCAGACGGAATCGGTGCCAACACGCTGCCAATCGGTGGCTTGCGTTCGGATTGGTGCAATGTCGCAGAGAGTGCTTCCAGCACCGTTTGCTGTTCCGGATATTGCCGGACGACGAACTGCTTCCTGTCCTTTCCCTTTGCCGCGAGCACTATGGCGTGATTCACGGCGTCGCGCAAACCGCCCTCGGCGTCAACCAAGCCTACCCCTACCGCGTCACCGCCGCTCCAGATTCGCCCCTTGGCGATTTTTTCCACCTGCGCACGCTCCAACTTGCGCCCCTCGGCGACTTTTTCGATGAATAGCGTGTAAATTTTATCCGTAATGCCTTGGAGCAACGCAAGTTCCTCCGGCGACTTCGGGCGGGTAAGTGTCATGATGTCGGCGAAACGTGACGTTTTTACGGAGTCGAAACTAATGCCTATGTTGCGGGCGATTTCTTCAATGTTGAACATGAGACCGAAGACGCCGATGGAACCGGTGAGGGTGTTTTTCTCGGCAAAAATTTTGTCCGCATAAGTAGAAATCCAGTATCCGCCGCTGGCAGCGAGCGAACCCATCGAAACTACAAGTGGGCGGCCTGAGCGCGCAAAGAGACGCACTTCGCGTTGTATAACCTCGGACGCAAAGGCAGAGCCGCCCGGGCTGTTCACGCGCAAAACCACGGCGGCGACATTGCCGTTGTTGCGCAGTTCCCGCAACTGCGCGGACAAGGCGTCGCCGTTCACAACGCCCAATGTTTCCATCGCATCGGCGGGTCCATCCACAATTTCGCCTTCGGCGTAAACAATTGCTATCACGGGATTACCGTGAGAACCCTTCGGAAGATTAGCACGCGCATAATCGCGTATGTTAATCTGGGCGAAGCTGTTGTTTTCAGGATCGAAGGTGCCCGTCTTTTTCATGAATTCTATGACTTCGTCGCGATAGGCAATTTTATCGACGAGTTTTAATTTTTTAGCTAATTCTGCGTCCATCAAACCGTGCTCGTTGGCGAGGGCGGCAAAGGTTCCCGCGGGCAAATTGCGGCTGGTGGTAATGGCGGCGGTGATGTCGCCCCAGACATTGTTAAGAAAGGCCTGGCGTTGCCCGCGGTCGGCGTCGCTCATTTTATCGGAGGTGAAAATTTCGACGGCGGCTTTATATTCACCGACCTTTGTGGTTTGCACGCCGATGCCGTGTTTTTTCAAAGCGTTGCCCAAATAAAAATTATTAGAAGCGAGACCGTGCACCGCCAATTCGGCGTGGGGGTGGATGAGCACTTCGTTGGCGACGCTGGCGAGGTAGTAGTTTTTGAGGGTGGGCGAGTCGAGATAGGCGATTATAGGCTTATTCGTTTTTTTGAAATCAAGCAAAGCGCGGCGCACTTCCGAGAGCGCGGCAAAGCCGGAACCGTAGTTTTCGGATTCGAGATTGCCGGTGATGAAGATGCCGCCCACCTGATTGTCCTTGGCGGCGGTGTTGAGTGCGGAAGTGAGGTCCCAAAGCCCGATGTGCGAACCGCTGTTGGAGATTAATTTGCGAAAAGCATGAGTCTGTTCGGGAGTGTCGCTGATGGTCATGTTCAAATCAAGCACGAGAAATGCCTTTTGCCGCGCCATCACCGAAGTGCGCCCGGAGTCAAAAAAGACACTCACACTCACGAGGAAGGCGGCAAAAAAAAGGAAAAACGCCACGCATACCACTACGAGAGTGAGAAAATTTCCGATCACGACCGCCAGCAAACTCTTGAAAAAATCCTTCATACCGCAGCAGGTCATACCTTTTCTTGCGCAGTGTCAGCCGAAAAACCGCCCGCCGCGGCAAAGTGTGTTGACAAACGTGACAAATTCGCCACGTTTCTCAGGCACAGCACGGTTGAGGACGCCATGGGTGAAAACACCATACAACGACGCCCCCGTGCTGTTTTTTATGTCTTGAATGTTCCATTGTTTGATATGGTAACGCGTCCAAACGATTCTTGTTTCATTGATTCGAATAACCAGGCGCACACGTCGGCATTTCAACCAATGCAGCCCGCACGTGTGACCCCTGAAAAATCTCGCCCCGATCACCCCAAACGCCTTCCCTTGCCGCATGGCTGCCGCCTTTCGCACCTATTATCCATTTCCGGTCTCTGCCGACGCCACCGAACTCACGCTTCCGCCCAGCGAAAGCGCCCACCTTATCCGTTCTCTCCGCGCCCGACCGGGTGAGCCAATTGAAGCTTTTAACGGCACCGGTCAGAGCTGGCACGGCATCGTGCTCTCCACCACCGCCGCCCTGACTATGCGCATCGATTCCCGCAAACTGCATTCCCCGAAAACTCCTGCCCTCGTTCTCGCACAAGTCCTTCCGAAATACGGAGTTATGGACGAGATTGTCCGCGCCTCCGTGGAGATCGGCGTCGCCGAAATACACCCTTTGTTTTCAGAACGTTGCGAGACACACCTCGACGACCCCAAAATTGCCGCTCGCATGAAACGCTGGAACAGCATCGCCATAGAAGCCTGCAAACAGTCGGGAAACCCTTTTCCGCCCCGCATTGCGTGCCCAGAACCGTTAAAAACATGGCTGCTTCGCCCCATGAAAAATACCCTGCGCATGGCGGGCAGCCTCGAATCAACTGCCAAACCGCTGTCAAGCATCCCAACTTCCCCCGCCGCGCCGGGCGCGGTTGGCTGGGAAAAACTCCTCTTGCTCATCGGTCCCGAAGGCGATTTCTCTCCGAACGAATACGCCCTTATCCGCCAACAGGGCACGCTTCCAGTCCGCTTTGGCGAAAATACACTTCGCGTCCCCACTGCGGCTCTCTACGCCCTCGCCGCCCTCGACCAATTGCGCCAGCGAATCTCCGGCTAAAATTTACGGCAAGTTCCCGCGCCAAAAATCGGCAACTGCTGCCATGTCCGCGACGCGATGCGTGAAAGCACTCCCAACGCCGCGCAACAACACGAATTTCACTCCTGCCGCCCCGGCTTTTTTGTCGCGTAACATCGCCTCCATCAAGGCCTCCACCGGCAGCGGCTCGCGCAGCGCGACGGGAAGCCCGTTCACACGGAGTAAATTTTCTAACACTCCAATTTCTCGCACGTCAAAAAAACCAAGATTAGCCGAAAATTTAGCCGCAAGCATCAACCCTATCGCCACAGCCTCGCCATGAAGATACGTGCCGTATCCCGCCACATTCTCAATGGCGTGCCCAAAGGTGTGCCCAAGATTGAGTAACGCCCGCCCTCCCGACTCCGCCTTCTCCCGCTCGTCCGCGCTCACAACGCTCGCCTTGATTTCGCAACACCGGCGTATTATCTCCGCCAATTGCGCGTGCTGCCAGTGAAGTGTCCCGGCTCTCCGCAGTTGCTCAAAAAGTGCCGCATCGCCGAGCAATCCGTATTTAATCACTTCGGCAACGCCCGACGCAAATTCCCGCTGCGGCAAGGTCTCAAGAAAAGCCGTATCTGCATAAACCGCCACAGGCTGATAAAATGCACCCGCCAGATTTTTTCCCGCCCCAAGGTTAATCCCAGTCTTGCCGCCGACAGCACTATCTACCATCGCCAACAAAGTTGTCGGCATCTGAATAAAATCCACCCCGCGCAAATAGCTTGCTGCTGCAAAACCCGCAAGATCGCCCACCACCCCGCCGCCCACTGCCAGCACAACGCCGCCGCGATCCACGCGCTTCTGTGCCAATGCCTCCCAAAGCAGCTCCAATTCTCCCGCCCGCTTTGCCTGTTCCCCGTCGCAGCTCGTCCGGTGCACAATGGCTCCGGCTTCCCCCACTTCCTCGAAAAATCCACCCCACGCCGCCCAAATCGCTGGGCTGGTGACAACAAACACGGGACGCCCCTGCCGCCGCAGCTCAGCCACCGCACGCACAACGGATTCACGCAGCCCCGCCCCAATGCGAATCCGATACGAACGCTCGCCCAGCACGACGTCCAGCTCCCTATCTCCCGAAATATCACGGGGCACAGCTTCTTCTTTTTTACTAACGAAATCTTCCATGACCGTCCTATTTCGAGACCGCCTCACAGCGCGTCAAGCCATTCGCGCCGCCCGGCAACCCGGAGGTTGAAATTTAGCGGTCTTTTCCCCGAAGCACGCAGGTCGAACACGCCGCCCGCCGCTTTTACCAATGCCAATCCGGCTGCTACGTCCCACAAATTCGTCCCGTCCTCATAATAGACATCCGCCATTCCCATGCCGACATAAGCAACTGCAAGCGCGGCGCTTCCGATCATGCGGACTTTTTTGAAAACCCGTGCGTGCCGCGCCAATCGCTCCAATGCTTCCACCGATTTTTCCGCCAATGCGGGAAACCCCGTCATCAAACACCCTTCTTCGGGCACCGCCGCCCAACGGGGCGAAACCGCCGCACCGTTGAGAAAAACGCCCCGCCCGACAACGCCGGCATAGACGCGCCCCGTGCAAAAATCATGCACCACCCCGCCGACCGGCTCGCTTCCGCGCATCAACCCAATGCTCACGCAAGTCGCCGGTTGCTCCCGCAGGTAATTATACGTGCCATCAAGCGGATCCACCACCCAGTAAAGCCCGTCTCCCTCAAACAATGCCGCCTCCCCGCCCATCTCTTCCCCAATCACCGGCAAGCCAGACGGCGCAAGAGCCGCCCGGGCAGTCCGCTCAGAATCCACGTCAGCTTGCAACTTCACATCACTCGCGCTCAAGAGGTTAACCGTCCTGTCTCCCCCCACGCGCAATTTTTGCGCAACTTCCGCCGCCGCCGCGAGTGCCAACGCCTGTAGCTTGTCTATGTCGGTCAACATTTACCGCAAGACTGCCCCCCGCCCGTGCGATTTCAACCCGAATTAACCGCCGCACCGCTTTCCCGCGATCCCCCGCCGCAGCAAAATTCTCCGAAAACCGCACCCGCCAGACCCCGAAAACTGTGTTTTTGCGTTGAAAAAAATTGCCACCAGCCAACCTCTTCCACCCTTTTTCTCTTACCAACAAAACGTTCAACTCGCAAAACGTTCAACTCGCTCTTAAATCCACCACCATGCCAAACGCCTCCGGCAACTCTTCTCGCGTAAAATTTTTCAGCGGCGAAAACATCCCGCTCGAACTGCACAAAGTGCGCGTCGTCCAGAAACTCCACCTCGTCCCTGTCGAACGCCGCCTCGCCGCCATTCAGGAAGCGGGCTTCAACACCTTCCAGCTCGGCACCAAGGACGTCTATCTCGACATGCTCACCGACTCGGGCGTCAACGCCATGAGCGACAACCAGACCGCCGCCATGCACCAGGCCGACGACGCCTACGCCGGCTCCCAGAGCTTCACCCGCCTGCGCAACGCCGTCGAAGAAGTGTTCGGCAAAAAATACCTCCTCCCCGCCCACCAAGGCCGCGCCGCCGAAAACATCATCGCCCGCGCCTTCATCAAACCCGGCAACATCCTCCCGATGAACTACCACTTCACCACCACCCTCGCGCACATCATGGAGCAAGGCGGCAAAGTCATCGAAATCCTCTACCCCGACGCCCTCCAAATCAAGAGCGCCAACCCCTTCAAAGGCAACATCGACACCGCCCGCCTCGAAGCCGTCATCGAAGAGCACGGCGCGCGCAACATCCCCTTCATCCGCATGGAAGCCTCCACCAACCTCATCGGCGGCCAACCCTTCTCCATCGCCAACATGCGCGAAGTGCGCCGCATCGCCGAAAAACACGGCATCATGCTCCTGCTCGACGCCAGCCTCATCGGCGAAAACGCCTACTTCGTCAAAAAACGCGAAGCCGAGTTCAAAGACGCCACCATCGGCGAAATCCTCCGCACGATGTGCGACCTCGCCGACCTCGTCTATTTCTCCGCCCGCAAAGTCAGCTCCTCGCGCGGCGGCGGCATCTGCACCGACAAAAAGGAACTCTTCGACGCGATGAAAAACCTCGTCGTCATGTATGAAGGCTTCCTCACCTACGGCGGCATCTCCGTGCGCGAAATCGAGTCCATGTCCGTCGGCCTGCGCGAGACCGTGGACGAGACAGTCATCTCCCAAAGCCCCTCCTTCATCGAATACCTTGTCGGCGAGCTGGAGCACCTCGGCATCCCCGTCGTCACCCCCGCCGGCGGCCTCGGCTGCCATGTGGACGCCGGTGGCTTCGTCCCCCACATCCCGCAAAAAGAATACCCCGCCGGCGCGCTCGCCGCAGCCTTCTACATCGCCTCCGGCGCGCGCGGCATGGAGCGCGGCACCCTGTCCAGCATCCGCGACGTGCACGGCAACGACATCCTCTCCGACGTCGAACTGCTCCGCCTCGCCTTCCCCCGCCGCGTCTTCACCCTCTCGCAAACGAAGTATGTGGCCGACCGCCTGAACTGGCTTTACCAAAACCGCGCCCTCATCGGCGGCCTGCGCTTCGTCGAAGAGCCGCCCGTGCTCCGCTTCTTCAACGGACGCCTCGCCGCCAACTCTAACTGGCCTCAAAAACTCGCCGCCAAATTCCGCGAAGACTTCGGCGACAGCCTGTGAGGCCTCCAATTCGACGCCGCGAACGCGCCATACGTCTTTTAACACCACGCCTTTCCGCAGGATTGCGGGATTGAAAAACAATTCCTTTCGCGATTTTACGTCACCGTGTTTTCCCGATTTCTCCACGCCGCCCGCATTTACCGCGACCACTTCGTGCAATTTACCGCAGAAGTAATTTATGACCGTGCAGAATCCACCCCAGCCACGCGCTTTTACGCCGCAGTGTTGAAAGGCTTCTCCCTGTTCTTCGGCGCAGGAGTGAGCATCCGAACCTTTCTCTACGAACACAAATTGCTGATGAGTGACACGCCGCTCGGATGCAAAGTCGTCGTAATCGGCAATATCACCGTCGGCGGAACGGGAAAAACGCCCATCGCGGAAAAAATGGCACGCGTGCTTTCCGAGCGCGGGCGCAAAGTGGTCATTTTAAGCCGCGGCTACAAAAGCCGCTCCGAGTCCCCCTGGCATAAATTCAAACGCTGGTGCGCGCACACCGACACGCCCGTGCCGCGCGTGGTTTCCGATGGCAAAACCCTGCTCCTCGACTCCGATGAAGCGGGCGACGAGCCTTACATGCTCGCCCGCAACCTGTGTCCGCTCGGCGTCGTCGTCATCGTGCACCGTAACCGTGTCGAAGCCGGCGCATACGCACTCAAGAAATTTGGCTGCGATACCATTTTGCTCGATGACGGGCTGCAGTATCTCGCCCTGCGCGGGCAGATAAACCTGCTCCTCATCGATAAGAAAAACCCCTTCGGAAACGGCTCCCTGTTGCCACGGGGTATTTTGCGCGAACCTATCGCCAACTTGCGGCGCGGCACTTATATCTTCCTCACAAAATCCGACGGCACCGCCAACCCGGAATTGATGGCTCTCATCAAAAAAAACAACCCGGGCGTCGGCGTTATCGAATGCGCCCACCGACCGCGTGTGTTGAGCACGCTCGATACATTGGCGATGCTCCCGCTGGAACACTTGCGGGGAAAGCGCGTGGCAACTTTCAGCGGCATCGCCACCCCGGAGAGTTTTGAGGAAATGGTGCGCACCCACGGCGCACATGTGCTCTACAACAAACGCTTCCTCGACCACCACCGCTTCTCCGAAGAAGAACTCGTGGACGTGTTCGACGAGGCGGCAGAGAGCGACGCCGAACTTGTTGTGACGACGGAAAAGGACGCGGTTCGCATGGACCCCTCCCGAAAGTGGCGGCTGCCTGTCTATTTCTTGCGCATGGAAATTGAAATTCTCTCCGGCAAAGACGTCTTCAACGCCGCCGTCGCCCGCATCTGCGAAGGTATGGCGGCACCCGCCCAAGCCGCCCCTCCGGAAACCGAAAAATGAAAACCGTCCCCACAATTGCCACCGCTTGAACCGGTAATATCGCTTCACATGCTTCGCTTCGATTCCC
This sequence comes from Puniceicoccales bacterium, assembly GCA_031269335.1. Taxonomy (GTDB): domain Bacteria; phylum Verrucomicrobiota; class Verrucomicrobiia; order Opitutales; family UBA953; genus CALNBE01. The sequence continues at coordinate 2,049 of JAISZI010000046.1, read as the reverse complement.
TCGCTCTTTTTCCCGCTCTGCCGCCGCCCGTTCACCTCGCCATTGGCGTATTCGACGGTGTTCACCTCGGCCACCGCGCCGTCATCGGCGCCGCCGCTGCCGCCGCCGCCGCTTCTGGAGGCTCCGCTGCCATCCTCACTTTTTCCCCGCACCCGAGCCACATCTTGCACCCGAAACGCCTCGTGCCGTGCATCTACGACGATGCGCAAAAAGATCGGCTGTTCGCCGAGTTAGGCGCGCAATGCGTAGTCCATGAGCCATTTACACCGGAGTTCGCCGCCATGGATGCGCAGGCATTTTTGAATCTGCTGCTTCGCCACGTGCGCTCCCTAACGAGCATCCATGTCGGAACAGATTTTCGTTTTGGACGGGGTCGCGGGGGAAATGTCGCCCTACTCGCCACCTTGGCAAAAACACTCGGCTTGCACGTCACCGCCACCGCCGACGTCGTAGCGGACGGCTCCCGCGTGAGCAGCACACGCATCCGCGCCTTGCTCGAAACGGGCGATGTCGCCGGCGCCGCCGCCCTGTTAGGACGCGCCTACACGACGGAGGGCGTAGTTGTCGGCGGGCGTGCACTGGGGCGGACAATCGGCGCACCGACGTTGAACTTGCCGTGGGAACCGGAAGCACGCCCACGCGCTGGCGTTTACGCCGTCCGCGCCCAAAGGGGCGAGCGCGGCAAATGGTTTCCGGGTATCGCCAACTACGGCCTGCGCCCGACGATTTTTTCTTCAACCGCCACGCCCGCCAGCGCGTTATTGGAAACACATCTCTTGGCAGACACCGCCGCCGTCGCCGCCGCAGGTTTTAACGAGGGCGCCCGGTTGCGCGTAGAATGGCTGCACTTTTTCCGCCCCGAAAAAAAATTCACCGACATATCCGCCCTCCGCTCCCAAATCGAACGCGATATCACCGCCGCCCGCGCATGGTTCGCCTCCCGCAACGAAGATTTTGCCCCGGCCGCCGCTCCCGCGCGATTGTGCGCTTGCCAGCACGGACACACGCCGTAGAAGACGGCTCCTCTCATTTCTCCGACGCGTTTCCACGACGCATAACTTCACCACTTTTCAACAATGTCCACCGCCGCCGCCCTCACCCCCATTAACCCTCCCATTCCCACCCATGTCGCAATCATTATGGACGGAAATGGACGCTGGGCAGGGCAACGAAACCTCCCCCGCACAGAGGGACACCGCAAAGGCAGCGAAAATAGCCTGCACATCCTCGAAGCCGCCGGAAAAATCGGCGTGCGCTACCTCACCCTCTACGCCTTTTCCGTCGAAAACTGGCACCGCCCAGCCGACGAAGTGGACGCTCTCATGCGCCTCCTCGAAACCTACCTCGACCGTTATTACGACAAACTCGTCGAAAAAAAAATCCGCCTCCGCACCATCGGCGATACCGCCGCCCTGCCAGCCCATGCCCGAGAACCGCTCGAAAAAGCAATCCGCGACACAGCCCATTTCACCGGCACAAGCCTCGTCCTCGCCCTAAACTACGGCTCGCGCAACGAAGTCCTGCGCGCCCTGCGCACCTGCGCCAACGACATCGCATCCGGACAGCTTAATCCTGACAAACTCGACTGGAACGCGTTCGCCTCCTACCTCGACACACGCGACATCCCCGACCCCGACCTCGTCATCCGCACCTCCGGCGAAACACGCATGAGCAATTTCCTCCTCCTCCAATCCGCCTACGCCGAATGGTATTTCACCCCAACTCTCTGGCCGGACTTCGACGAAAATTGCTTCATCGAAGCCGTCCGCGTCTTTTCCACCCGCGAACGTCGCTTCGGCCGCACCGCCGAACAACTTTCCCCCAACCGCCCCAAAAAACCGCCCCAAAAAATAGCCGAAATTTCTTGATCGACGCTATTTTTCACGAACATTGCTTTTATCCGGGCGCATCCGGTCGTGATTCTCGCCGGCGGGCGTTTACGGGCGTGTTTTAGTCCGCGTCGCCGTAGGTCAAGACCATGACAACCGATTTTTGCGCCTGAGCGACCATGTCCTCCATGCGCGGCGCGCCCGGCCTTGTGGTCGCGGT